>NZ_WWJX01001200.1 GCF_009865215.1 Streptomyces sp. SID3343
GCCGGCGTGACCCGAGCCCACCCGCGCGGTCCCGCGCGCCCCGTGCCCGGTGCAGCCGGCCCGCGCGAACCGCCCCGGATATCTCCCGAACGGCAGATGTCCACATCCCGTCGAAAGCGCAGTCTTGGCGGGTGCCACGCGACCGCGTGAACGCGTGTCATCACGAAAGGACCGACCCGCGCGCCATGCTCGAACTGATCGATGTGACCAAGGACTACCAGGCCGGCCGGGGCGGCAAACGAGCCGTGGACGCCGTCACCATGCACCTCGGCCCCGGCCTGCTCGGACTGCTCGGCCCCAACGGCGCGGGCAAGTCCTCGCTGATGCGGATGGTCGCCACCATCACGCGCCCCACCTCCGGTCGAATCCTCTTCGAGGGCGTCGACGTCGTCGCGAAGCCGGACCGGCTGCGCCGGGCGTTGGGCTACCTTCCGCAGGACTTCGGCGGCTACCCGAACCTGACGGGTCCCGAGTTCCTCGGCTACCTCGCCGCGGCCAAGGGGATGACGGGTCGTTCCGCGCGGGCCCGGATCGGCGAACTCCTCGAAGCGGTCAACCTCACCGAGGCCGGCAAGCGCCCGCTCGGCAAGTACTCCGGTGGCATGCTGCGCCGCGTCGGCATCGCGCAGGCGCTGCTCGCCGACCCCCGGGTGATCGTGGTCGACGAACCGACCGCGGGCCTGGACCCCGAGGAGCGGGTGCGCTTTCGCAACCTGCTCGCCGAACTCGCGGTGGACCGGGTCGTGTTGCTGTCCACGCACATCGTCTCGGACATCGAGTCGGTCGCCTCCGACATCGCCGTACTCGTCGGCGGCCGACTGCTGCGCCGGGCCACTCCCGAGGCACTGCTGCGCGAAGTCGACGGCCGGGTCTGGGAGGTGACGGTGGATCAGGTCGACGTGGCGGCGGCCCAGGCCCGTTGGGTGGTGAGCCGCATGGTGCGCACGACGGCCGGCGTCCGGCTGCGCGTGCTCGCGTCGGATCCGCCGGCGCGCGACGCGGTCGCGGTGCCGCCCGATTTGGAGGACGCCTACCTGGCGATCGTCTCGGGGACCACGACGGCCGCGGCGGTGCGGCCGTGACGCTGCGCATCATCGCGATCATGGCCGGCGCCGACTTCCGCGACCGGATCCGCCGCCCGGCATACGCCGCGACGCTGGCGGCGGCCGTCGCGCTGGCCTACCTCGCGGTCCCGGCGGCCGACGCGCGCTGGACGATCATGAACGTCGGCGACTACCGCGGCGCGTACAACAGCGCCTACGTGGGCACCGCGACCGCGCTCGCGGGCGCGCTGTGGCTGACCCTCGGCGGTTTCTACTTCGTGCGCACCGCGATCGGGCGCGACGAAAGCACGCGCGTGGGGCAACTGCTCGCCGCGACGCCGTTGCGGACCACGACCTACCTCGCGGCCAAGTTCCTCGGCAACGTCATGGTGCTCGCGTCGATGGTCGGTGTCCTCGCGGGGACCGCCGCGGTGATGCAGATCGTGCGCGGGGAGGATCGCGCGATCGACCCGGTCGCGCTCCTGCTGCCGTTCGCGACCGTCACCCTGCCGCTCGTGGTGGCCACGGCGGCCGCGGCGCTGTTGTTCGAGGCGATCCCACACCTGCGGGCCGGGCTCGGCAACATCGTCTGGTTCTTCATGGCGACGACCGTGGCGCTCGGCGGGCAATCGGGGTCCGCACCGCTGGGCGGCCTCGGTGTACACGCCGCCGTCGTGTCGATGCGCGAACGACTGCTCGCCGAGCACGCCGACCTCTCCGGCCAGGAGTTCAGCCTGGGCCTGACCTACCGCGACGAACCCCTGCGCACGTTCGACTGGGCCGGCTTCACCCCGGACGGCGCCTTCCTCGGCCGACGCCTGCTGCTGATCCTGCTCGCGCTCGGCCTGGCCCTGCTGCCGGCCCTGTGGTTCGGCCGCTTCGACCCGGCCCGAGGCCCGCTGCGCGGCCCTGTTCCCGATGTCCCTCACGACCCTCACGTCCCTCACGAGCCGACCCGGCTCCAAACCGCCCCTCGGCATCGGACGGCACCCGCGACACTGCCACGCACGCCCGCCGTCGTACGCGGGTTCGCCTTCCCGCGCCTGCTCGTCGGCGAATTGCGCATCCTGCTCCAGGGCGTCTCCAAGTGGTGGTGGATCGGGGCCGCGACCCTGACCCTGGCCGGCTTCACCGCGACGCCGAGCGTGGTCACCGGGGCGGTGCTGCCGGCCTGCTGGATCTGGCCGGTCCTGCTGTGGTCGCGCCTGGGCACCCAACAGACCGAACACGATCTCGACGGCCTCCTGGGCGCCTACCCCACTCCCCACCTCCGGCTCCTCGCCCAATGGACCGCCGGCCTGGTCCTGACCGTGATCGCGGCCCTGTCCCCGGCCGTGCGCATGCTCGCCGCCGCCGACACCCCCGGCCTGACCGCGTGGGCCGCGGGCGCCCTGCTCATCCCGTCGCTGGCCCTGTTCGTCGGCCGTCTGAGCCGGACCCAACGCTTCTTCCAGGCCCTGTACGTCGCCGTGTGGTGGGGCATCGTCAACAACATCGGCGCCCTCGACTTCATGGGCGCCCTGCGCCACGACGACATCCCGCGAGGCCCCCACCCGCTGCTCGTCACGCTCGTGGCCCTCACCGCCCTGGCCGCGGCCTTCGCCGTCAACGGCCTGCGCGACCGAGGCCGGCGCTGACCACCACGACCGGACCGGGTGACGTCACACAACGGTAAGCAGGCACCGCATCCCGACCCGACCCCCGCCGGGTGAGGATGGCACCACCAGTTCTTCGACCGTGAGGTGCCCCGTGCGTCGTGAGGGTTATGGTCCGGCCGCGCTCGGCGGGGTGTTGGCGGCCGGGGTGGCGCTCGGGGTCGCCGAGGCAGCCGCGGTGTTCGTACGGCCGGAGGCCACGCCGCTCGTCACGATCAGCGGCGCGGTGGTGGATCGAACGCCCGCAGGGCCTCGGGAATGGGCCATTCGTACCTTCGGGACCGGGGACAAGCCGTTCCTGCTGCTGTGTATCACCGTCCTGCTCGTGGCCTTCGCCGCGGCGATCGGCGTGCTCGCCCGACGGCGGCTCGGCTACGGGATCGTCGGCGTCCTCGCGCTCGGCGGCTTCGCGGTGTGGGCCGCCGCCGATCGCCCCACCTACCGGGGAACCGACGTGCTGCCGGCCGTCGTGGGCACGGTGTTCGGCATCCTGGCCCTGATCGTGATCACCCGACCCGAGCTGATCGACCGCAGACCGCTCGCGCGACCGCTGCCGGGTGCTCCCGGCGACGACCACTACGACGAGATCCCCGACACCTCGCGACGCACCGTGGTCCTGGCCGGCGCCGCCCTGACCGCGCTCGCGACCGGCATCGGCGGCCGAATGCTCCAGCACGTACGGTTCAACGCCGAGGACTCGCGCAAGCAGGCCGCCGCCGATTTCCCCAAGCCGGTGAGCCCCGCGCCGCCCGCCGGCGCCGGCTTCACCGAGCCGGGTCTGTCCCCCTACTTCACGCCCAACGGCGACTTCTACCGCATCGACACCGCGTTCTCGGTGCCGCAGGTGCGCGCCGAGGACTGGTCACTGCGCATCCACGGCATGGTCGACCGGGACATCGAGCTGAGCTATCGACAGTTGCGCGAGCGCTTCGCGATCGAGCGGGACATCACACTCACGTGTGTCTCGAACGAGGTCGGCGGCGACCTCGTCGGCACCGCCCGCTGGCTGGGCACCCCGCTCGCCGACCTGCTGCGCGAGGCGGGTGTGCACCCCAAGGCCGACCAGATCGTGTCCAGGTCCCACGACGGCATGACGATCGGCACACCCGTCCTGGAGGTCATGGACGGCCGCGACGCGATGCTCGCGTACGGCATGAACGGCGAACCGCTGCCGATCAAGCACGGGTTCCCGGTCCGCATGGTCGTTCCGGGCCTGTACGGCTACGTGTCGGCGTGCAAGTGGATCGTCGACATCGAGGTGACCACGTTCGACGCGTTCGACGCGTACTGGGTCAAGGGTGGCTGGGCCGCGAAGGCCCCGATCAAGACCCAGTCGCGAATCGACACCCCATCGGCCGACTCCTCGCCCAAGGCCGGCCGGATCCCCGTCGCCGGCGTCGCCTGGGCCCAACACCGCGGGGTGCAGGCCGTCGAGGTACAGGTCGACAACGGCGCGTGGCAGCCCGCCGAGCTCGCGCCGCAGACCACCACCGACACGTGGCGCCAGTTCCGGTGGATGTGGGACGCCACGCCCGGCAGGCACACGCTGCGAGTGCGGGCCACCGACGGCACCGGTGCGGTCCAGGTCGCGAAGGAACAGGACGTGCTCCCCGACGGCGCCACGGGCTTTCACCGCATCACCGTCACGGTCGACTGAACCGCGCCCGGACGCAATCGCGAGCCCGGGCAGGTGCGAAGCCGGCCGCGACGGGCCGACTCCGCACCCGCCCGCGGCCCGCCCCGACCCCCGCGACCATTCCTGCTCAGCCGGTGACGAGCCCCCACGCCCGCGCGATCAACTCGTACGACCGGATCCGCGCGTCGTGTCCGTACACGTTGCTGATCACCATCAGTTCGTCCACCTGCGTCCGTTCGCGCAGCGCGTGCATGCCGGCGCGCACCCCGTCGAGGTCGCCGACGATGTGTTCGCTCTGGTAGGTCTGCGCGAACTCGCGCTCGGCCGGCGTCCACGGATACGCCTCGGCCTCCTCCGGCGACGGCATCCGCCCCGGATTGCCGCTGCGCAGCCGGAGCATGGTCAGCGCCTGGGAGAGCGCGAGCCGCTTGGCCTGCGCCTCGGTGTCGGCGGCGATCACACCCGCCGCGATCATCGAGTAGGGCTCCTTGAGCGACTCCGACGGCTGGAACGACTCGCGGTACAGCTCCAACGCGGGCACCGTGTTGCGCCCGCTGAAGTGGTGCGCGAACGCGAACGGCAGCCCCAGCATGCCGGCGAGCTGCGCGCTGTAACCGCTCGATCCCAGTAGCCACACCGGCGCCTCGGCCGACGCGAACTCGCCGCCCGCCTCGACCCCGGACGCGGGCCCCGGCACCGCGTGCATCCGCCGGTACGGGTGGTCCTCGGCCCACGATCCGGTGACGAAACCGATCAGCTCGCCCAGGGCCTGCGGAAACTCCTCGACCGACTCCGCACCCCCGCCGCGTCGCAGCGCGCGCATGGTGACCTGGTCGGTGCCCGGCGCCCGGCCGATCCCGATGTCGATCCGGCCCGGGTGCAGCGCCTGGAGCGTGCCGAACTGCTCGGCGACCACGAGCGGTGCGTGGTTGGGCAGCATCACGCCGCCCGAACCGAGGCGCAGCGTCGACGTGTGCGCGGCGAGGTGCGCGAGCAGGACCGGCGGCGAGGAACTCGCGATGCCGGGCATGTTGTGGTGTTCCGCGACCCAGAACCGGTGGTAGCCCCACTGCTCGGCCAGCTTCGCGAGGTCGGTGCTCGTACGCAGCGCCTCGGTCGCCGAATACCCGGTCCCGACCGGGGCGACGTCGAGAACCGACAGCTTTACCGGCTTACCCGGCTCGTCGGCTCGACCAGGCTCCATCGGCTTCACAGCGTTCACTCCGCGTCCCTCTCCTCGCCCGCCCGAAAACCCACGCAGCGAACCCGCCCGGAGGCGTGCCTGCGCTTGACGGTGCAACCACCGAACCGACTCGGCTGTTCCGCGTCTCGGGGGTGGAGGAGATCACAGACGGCCAACGGTGAACGATCGGGCCGACCACGACTTCTACGCCGGGCTCAGCTGCCACACCGCGCCCGCGCCGACCGGCACGAGCCCCAAGCCCTGCTGCCCCTTGACCCGGTCGCCGAGGCCGAGCGCGGCTCCGTTGTTCGAGACGAGCACGAATCCGGCGCCGTGCGCCTGGGCCTTCCACAACTGCTTGTCGCCGCGCCCGCAGTCGTCCTGCTCGGCCCGGGCGTCGTGGCCGCCGGTCGCCTGGAGGCACTTGTGCGACAGCACCGACTCCAGCCGGACGAAACCGCCGCCGGCGTCGCGCAGGACCCACTGCTGGTTGGTCTTGCCGGCCTTCTTCGGATACGCGATGACCGGGGCCCGATCCTTGTCGCTCGCGCCCATGACGTCCATCGCCCGGCCGTCCGGGAGGGTCAGCATGTAGCCCTGACCCGCCGCGGGGGAGGGCGGCGGCGGGGCGGTGCTCTTCGTCGCCGAGGCGGACGGTGTGGCCGACGCGGACGCCGAAGCGGACGGCGAAGCCGTCGTCTCGGGCGGCGACGTCGTCACGTCGGCGGCGACCACCGAGGACGGCGACAGCGGGGTGCTCGTCCCGGGGACGGACACCGGCGCCGCGGCCGGCGTGCTCCCTCCGTCGCCGCCGCCGAACACCGCGACCAAACCGCCACCGATGAATCCCAGCAGCCCGACCCCGCACAGCACCGCTATCCAGATCCGACGTGGCGGCATCTGTCTCTCTCCTCATGACCGACTGTTCGGACCGTCACCGGCCGACTGTTGTTCGTTCGGATCGGGACATCCTGGCAGAGAGTTCACTCGAAAGGGTGGGCCACTCAGTGGGAGCCGGTGACCTTGAGGCCGACGATCGCGACGACCATCAGGCACAGGAAGAAGATTCGGGCGACCGTGACCGCCTCACCCAGCAACACGATCCCCAGGATCGCGGAACCGACCGCGCCGATACCCACCCACACGCCGTACGCGGTGCCGATCGGCAGCGTCTTCGCGGCCATCGACAACAGGGCCATGCTGCCGGCGATCCCGAGGCCGGTCAGCACGCTGGGCACCAGGCGGGTGAACCCGTGGGTGTACTTGAGCCCGATCGACCACCCGACCTCCAGGAGACCGGCGATTCCGAGCATGATCCACGCCATGACGACACTCCTCGCTGGACCGCCACGCGAACCACGGGGGTTCGGTAAGCGGTCGGCGTCGTCCTTGCGGGCCCGGTACGGCGCACCTCGTCGGGGAGCGGGTCCTGTCGACCGACTCGCCTCCAGAATCGCAAATCGGGGGCGGAAAACCCAACCGCCGGGCGGTGAGTTGCCTCACCACCCGGCGGAACGGATGCGGTATACGCGTGGAGCAGGGCTGCGTGTCACAGGTACAGGCCGGTCGCCTCACCCGAGATCTCGATGCGCTCGGCGGCCACGGCGTGCAAGTCGCGTTCGCGCAACAGTACGTAGGGGACGCCGCGCACCTCCACCTCGGCGCGCTCCTCCGGGTCGTACAGGACGCGGTCGCGCGGCTCGACGCTGCGGACGTTCTGGCCCACCGCGACCACCTCGGCCCACGCGAGTCGTTTGCCGACCTGCGCGGTCGCGGGGATCAAAATGCCGCCGCCGGAGCGACGCTCACCCTCTGCCGCGTCCTGACGTACCAGGACACGGTCGTGCAGCATGCGGATGGGCAGCTTCTCGCCGAGGTCGTGGACGGTGTTGCTCGAAGACTGGGACCTGTCGGAACTCACGCTTCGACAAGCTACCCGTCCGACGCCCGACGTGTGTCACCGGGAGGTGCGAATCCTCCCGGCGAGTTTCCCCGCCGGCGGGTCCTCGCCGGGGTCGGCGGGTCGTCAGTTCTTCTTCTTGCGGCTCTTGAGGAGCACGACGAGCAGAAGTACGCCCGCGGCGCCACCGACCACCGGCACGATGCGCTCCATCCGCGGCGCGCCCGTGTCGCTGTCGATGAACTGCGCCCGCACGTTGTCCTTGGTCCGTGCCAGGACGTTGGCGGGCTTGACCCGGTCGACGATCTCGTCGAGCGTCACCGCGAGATTGGCGCGGGCCGCTTCGATGTCGCGCTCGATCTGTTGGGGCGAGCGCCGGTCCGGCTGACCGCCCGCGTCATGCTTCCTGTCGGCCGCCTTCACATCTTTCGAAACGTCGGCCTTCGAAAGCTCGGCCTTGTGCGCACCGTTCACCGACTCCACCCGACTCCGCTCCGCGTGTGCCGTCACCGGTCGACCCAACGCCGCCCGGCCCTGTCGCTCCAACTCCGCCGGAGACATCTCCCGCCCGTGGTCGCTCACAACCCGTCCTCTCCGGCCCAGCGCTCGTATGTTCCCCAAGTCTGTCAGGTACATCCCCGCCGCCGGGTCAACCGGGTGGCGTGGCGCCCGGACCGACCCGCGAGCAGGTCAGGCGGGGACCGACGACGGGTCGAATCCGTACGGCAGTTCCAACCGGTGCGCGGCCATCAGGTCGCGATCCAGGAGCAGATCGCGCGTACCCCCGTCGGCCACCACCACACCACCCGCGAGCACCAGCGCGCGCGGGCACAACTCCAACGCGTAGGGCAGGTCGTGGGTCACCATCAGGACCGTGACGTCCAGCGTTCGGAGGATGTCGGCCAGTTCGCGGCGGCTCGCCGGGTCCAGGTTGGAGGAGGGCTCGTCGAGCACGAGGATCTCCGGCTCCATCGCGAGCACGGTCGCGACCGCGACCCGGCGGCGCTGGCCGAAGCTGAGGTGGTGCGGCGGGCGATCGGCGAAGCCGGCCATGCCCACCTGCGCGAGCGCGTGTTGCACGCGCGCTTCGAGCTCGGCGCCGCGCAGACCCAGGTTGGCCGGGCCGAACGCGACGTCCTCGCGCACGGTGGGCATGAACAGCTGGTCGTCCGGGTCCTGGAAGACGATGCCCACCCGGCGGCGGATCTCGCGCAGGTTGTCCTTGGCAACCGGGAGGCCGGCCACGTGGACGGTGCCGGCACCGGCGGTCAGGATGCCGTTGAGGTGCAGCACGAGTGTGGTCTTGCCGGCGCCGTTGGGGCCGAGCAGGGCGACCCGCTCGCCGCGTCCGACGGTGAGGTCGACGCCGAACAGCGCCTGGTGGCCGTCGGGGTAGGCGTAGGCGAGGCCGCGGACGGCCAGGGAGGGGTCGGCGTCACTCACGTGGCACTCCGTTCGTCGGTCGGGCGGCGTTCGCGTGGGTCCTGCGGCGACCCGATCACCCGAACAGCGCGGCGGCCCACACCGAACCCGCCGCCACCGGCAGGATCGCGGCGACGGCCCATTGGGCACCGCCGGCCCGGGCGTCCAGGATCACCGGCATGGTGCCCGTGTAGCCGCGGCTGAGCATCGCCAGGTGTACCCGCTCGCCGCGTTCGTAGGAGCGGATGAACAGCGCGCCCGCCGACTTGGCCACCGCGGGTGCCTGGCGCAGGTCGCGGGCGACGAAGCCGCGCGATTCGCGGGCGATCCGCATCCGGCCCATCTCGGCGGTGATCACCCCCGCGTAGCGCAGCATGAACGACATGATCTGCACCAGCAGCGGTGGCATCCGCAGTTTCTGCAATCCGATCAGCAGTTCGCGCAGTTCGGTCGTGGCCGCGAGCAGGACGCCGGCGACCACGCCGAGCGTGCCCTTGATCAAGACGTTCCAGGCGCCCAGGAGCCCGTCGTGGCTGACGGCCAGGCCCAGCACGTCCACGGTCGGCCCGCTCGCGACGAAGGGCAGCAGCAGGGCGAACGCGACGAACGGTGTCTCGACGAGCATCCGGCGCAGGACGAAGCCGGCGGGGATCCGCGCGATGGCCGCGACGGCGACGAGCAGCGCGGTGTACGCGCCGAACGCCCAGTAGGTCTCGCGCGGGGTGGACACCGTCGCGAGGACGAAGCCGACGAGCGCGACGAGCTTGCACTGCGGCGGGAGCCGGTGGACCGGCGAGTCGCCCGGCCGGTACAGCCGGTGCCCCGTGTGGGAGCCCGACACGTCAGGCGTCGCCCGGTGTACGCGCGCCGTTGCCCCGGCCGCGGACGACCCGGAACACGCCGGTGCCCACGAGCAGGGTCGCGCCCACGCCGATGACACCCGCGAGCCCGCCGGAGACGCGTTCGTTGTGCACGCCCTTGACGCTGTAGTCCGCGAGCGGCGCGTCCTTCATCTGGTGGTCCTTCTCCTTGGCGTCGATGCCCTTGTCGGCGGACACCTTCTCCAGCCCGTCCGGGCTTTGGCTCGCGTAGAAGCTCACGAAGCCCGCCAGGACCAGGGCGATCAGGAGCCCGGAGATCAGGAGCGTGCGGGTACGGACGCGGTTCATCGCGAGTCACCTGCCGTGCGCAGTTCGAGGGGACGCGCGAGCCCGCGCGCGCCGTGGACGAGGTCCGGGCGGACCGCGAGCACGCTGGAGACGGTGGCGGCGGTGATGATCGCCTCGCCGATCCCGATCAGCACGTGTACGCCGATCATCGCCCCCGCGACCTTGGAGATCGGTACGTCGGTGGTGCCGCCGATCGCGTAGAAGAAGGTGAACACGGTCGCGGCGGCCGGCACCGACACGATCGCACCGGCGAACGCCGCGATGGGCACCGACGAGTTGCGCGCCGGCAGTACCCGCAGGACGAGGCGGAAGAGGCCGTAGCCGACCACGACCGTCACGATCGCCATGATCGTGATGTTGAGGCCCAGTGCGGTGAGCCCGCCGTCGGCGAAGAACAGTCCCTGCATCAGCAGCACCATGGACACGCACAGAACCCCGGTATAGGGGCCGACCAGGATCGCCGCGAGGGTGCCGCCGAGGAGATGGCCGCTCGTGCCGCCCGCGACGGGGAAGTTGAGCATCTGGACCGCGAAGACGAACGCCGCGACCAGACCCGCGAGCGGGGCGGTGCGTTCGTCGAGCTCGCGGCGGGCGCCGCGCAGGCCGACGGCGATGCCGGCGACGGCCACGACGCCGGCCGCCGCGGAGACGGGACCGTCGATGAATCCGTTGGGTATATGCATGAGGCCCCTCCCGAAATGCCGGTTTCGGCTGCTGGATTTTATGGGGCCCGCACCTAGTTGCAAAAGACTTGCAAGTAGATGATCCGGGCAATAGCCGGTCCCCGCCGGTACTTCTTTGCCGCGCGTTGACGAATCCCGCCCTCCGACGGGCGTGCCATAGCGTGGGAACCGCCGGCTTCATCCGATGCCGTGCGATCCGTTGCGGAGTCCGAGGAGCCATTTCGTGAGCGACCGTCTTCAGGCGGGCGACACCGCCCCCGCCTTCACCCTGTCCGACGCCGACGGCAAGCCCGTGTCGTTGTCCGACTACGCCGGGCGCAAGGTCATCGTGTACTTCTACCCGGCCGCCCTGACCCCCGGCTGCACCAAGCAGGCTTGCGACTTCACCGACAACCTCGACCTGCTCGCGGGCGCGGGCTACGACGTGCTGGGTGTCTCGCCGGACAAGACCGAGAAGCTCGCCAAGTTCCGCGACAAGGAGAGCCTGCGGGTCAAGCTCGTCGGCGACCCCGACAAGGGCACGTTGGAGGCGTACGGCGCGTTCGGCGAGAAGACCATGTACGGCAAGACCGTCAAGGGTGTCATCCGCTCGACGTTCGTGATCGACGAGCAGGGCAAGGTCGAGCGCGCGCTGTACAACGTGCGCGCGACCGGGCACGTCGCGAAGCTGATCAAGGACCTGAAGCTCGACGCGGCCTGAGCCCGCCGGGCGCTTCCCGCGACGACGGAAGCCTCGATTTGCCCGCTCTGCGGGTGAATCGGGGCTTTTTGTCGATCAAGGCTGTGTCGCGCGACTCGTAATGGAATGTCCTGTCCCAACCTGGGGTGGGACGGTCCGGGTCCGATCTGCCCCGGGCCGGCCGCCGGCGACGATCCCCAGGACGAAGGAGACCGGTGAGCACCGACGAGCAGCCCGAACCCCGGCGGCATCGGCTCGGTGGTCGTCGGCGCAAGCGCCTGCGCGAGCAGGACATCACGGTCGTCGACACCGCGACCGTCGACACCGCGGTCAAGGCCACCATGCTCGGCAACGCCATGGAGTGGTACGACTTCGGCATCTACGCCTACATGGCGGTCACGATCGGCAAGGTCTTCTTCCCGTCGGGCAACGACACCGCGCAGACCCTCGCCTCGTTCGCGACCTTCGCCGCCGCGTTCGTGGTCCGCCCGCTCGGCGGCTTCTTCTTCGGCCCGCTCGGCGACCGGATCGGGCGCAAGAAGGTGCTGGCCACGACGATGCTGATGATGGCCACCGGCACGCTGTGCATCGGGCTCATCCCCAGCTACGCGTCGATCGGCTACGCGGCGCCGATCCTGTTGATCCTGTTCCGGATGATCCAGGGCTTCTCCGCGGGCGGCGAGTACGGCGGCGCGAGCACGTTCATCGCCGAGTACGCGCCGGACAAGCGGCGCGGCTTCTACGGCAGCTTCCTGGAGTTCGGCACGCTGATCGGGTACATCTGCGCGGCGAGCCTGGTCACGCTGCTGACGGCCGTGCTCGGCGATCACCGGATGTTGCAGTGGGGTTGGCGGATCCCGTTCCTGGTGGCCGCGCCGATCGGGGTCGTCGGGTTGTACCTGCGGCTGCGGCTGGAGGAGTCGCCGGCCTTCACGAAAGTGATGGACAAGGCGGCGGAACCGGGCGGGGACAGCGACGCCAAGCCGGGACCGATGGCCGAGTTCAAGCGGATCTTCCTGGGCCAAAAACGCCCGATGATCATCTGCATCGCACTGGTGGCGGCGTACAACATCAACGACTACATGCTGCTGTCCTACATGCCGACCTATCTGTCGGACACGCTGGACTACAACGAGACGCACGGCCTGTTGCTGATCGTGGTGGTGATGATCGTGCTGCTCGGAGTGATCCACCCGCTCGGCAGCCTCACCGACCGGATCGGGCGCAGGCCGGTGATCATCGGCGGCTGTGTGGGCTTCCTGGTGCTGCCGTTGCCGTGCTTCGTGCTGATTCGGATGGGCGCGCTCGTCCCGATCTTCGTCGGGCTGATGATCCTGGGCCTGGTCCTGGTGTGCTTCCTGGCCACGATGTCGGCTGCCCTGCCCGCGCTCTTCCCGACCGAGATCCGCTCCGGCGCGCTGTCGGTGTCGTTCAACATCTCGGTGTCGGCGTTCGGCGGCACGACCCCGTTCGTCACCGAGGCGCTGGTCAGCGGCACGGGCAACGGCTACATGCCGGCCTTCTACATGATGCTGGCCGCGGCCGTGGGTCTGGTGGCCGCGATCGAGATGTCCGAGACCGCCCGTCAGCCCCTGATGGGCTCGCCACCCGCGGTGGAGACCGCCGAGGAGGCCCGGGAACTGGCCGCCACACAGGGGTGACGGGCGGTACACGGTGCATCGGTGTCAGGCGGTGTGGGCCACCTCGCCGCCGACCACCACGACCTCCGAGACCGTGCCCGGGATGTCGGCCGGGGCGGCGGTGAGGATGTCGCGCGAGAGCACGACGAAGTCGGCGAGCTTGCCGACCGTGAGCGAACCCCGCTCGTGCTCCAGGAAGTTCGCGTACGCCGAGCCCATCGTGTAGCCGTGGATCGCGGTCTCGATGTCGACCGTCTCGCTCGGGATCCACCCCGGGCCGCCGGCCAGGGGCGCGCGGGTGAGCGCGGTGTACACGCCGACCATCGGGTCCATCTCGGCCACGTTCCAGTCGCTGGAGAAGGCCAGTACGGCGCCGGCCTCGCGCAGGCTGCGCATCGGCCACGCCTTGTGCCAGCGCTCCTCGCCGACGTTCTTCGCCCAGTCCTGGCCGGGGCCGGCGATCTCGGGCGCGCAGTGGCGCGGCTGCATGCAGGCGACCACGCCGAGTTCGGCGAAGCGGGGCACGTCCTGGGGAT
The DNA here is from genome assembly GCF_009865215.1 of Streptomyces sp. SID3343. GTDB lineage: Bacteria > Actinomycetota > Actinomycetes > Streptomycetales > Streptomycetaceae > Embleya. The sequence continues at coordinate 13,547 of NZ_WWJX01001200.1, forward strand.
CCAGGCACTCGACGTGCACCACCTGGTGGCGCGCGTCGCGTTCGCCGTTGGTCGCGCGGGCGTGCTCCACCGCGTCCAGCACGGTGCGGATGCCGCGATCGCCGGTCGCGTGCACGAAGCACTGGAAGCCGCGGCCGTCGAGCTTGGCGAGCAGGTCGGCGAACTCCTCGGCCGGGTAGAACGTGTCGCCGCGGTGGTGCCGGCAGCCGCTGTAGGGCTCCAGGAGGGCGGCCGTGCGCGGCTCGACGACGTCGTCGATGTACAGCTTCAGCGGGCCCACCCGCAGCCGGTCGTCGGTGTACTCGCGGGCCGCCGCGGCGAAGTCGTCCAGGTCCGCGTCGGTGGTGCCGCGCGGGTGGAACAGCGCCGCGACGATGCGCGAGCGCAGTCGGCCCTCGTGCCGGGCGCGGGTGTACAGGGCCAGGTCGTCGAGCGAGTTCTGCGGCTCGACCACGGTGGTGATGCCGAAGCGGATCGCGTCGTCCAGGCTCTTGGCGAGCCGTCCGTACTGCCGGTCGGCCGACGCCCACGGCACGCCGAGCGCCCGGAGCGCGCGGTGACCGTCGCGGGAGAGCCCGCGCACCGCGAAGTCCTTGACGAAGCCGGTCGGCTCGCCGGTCTGCTCGTCCTTGTCGACCCGGCCGAACGGCAGGATGTCGCTGTCGCGGGTGATGCCCAGGACCTTCATCGCCGCGGTGTTGAGCCACGCGGTGTGTACGTCGTAGCTGAGCACGAACGCGGGCACGTCGCCGGTGACCGGGTCCAGGTCGCTCGCGCGCGGCATCCGGCCGTCGGGGATCGCCGAGTAGTCGAACGCCTCCGCCTCGATCCACGCGGCGTCCGGGTTGGCCGCGAGCCACGTGGCGATCCGCTCGTGGATCTCGGCCAACGTGCGCGCCCCGGCGAGTTGCACGCACGCGTCGTCCGAGCCGAGCCGCACGTGGTTGTGCGCGTCGATGAAGCCCGGCAGTACCCGCCGCCCGGCGCCGTCGAGCACGGTCGTGTCCGGCCCGACCCAGGCCGCCGCATCGGCGTCCGCTCCCAGCCACGCGATCCGCCCGTCGAGCACGGCCAGGGCCTCGGCACTCGGCAGATCGGGGTCGACGGTGTGGATGCGGGCGTTGCGCAGGACCAGGTCGGCGATGCGGGACACGATGACGACTCCAGGGGTGGTGCGAAGGTCTGTTGCGGGATGGGTGGGTGAGCGCGCCCGGTGCGGGAGCGGTGGTGGCCGGCCGGCCTGTCGTCCGCTGTCCTCAGACGCCGGACAGGGTGTTCGGGTGCCGGGTGAACTGCGGTTCGCGGCGTGCGAGCAGCCAGTACAGAAGGCCCGAGACCACGGCGCCCAGCACGGTGAAGTCGCCGTCGAACGGCTCGACCAGTGGGCCGGTCCACAGCGCGGACTCGGCGGACAGCGACGCGAAGACGATGCCGGCGACGAGCGCGATCATCCCGGCGGGGTGGAAGCCGCGGGTGTACCAGTAGGCGCCGCCGCGCAGGTCGTGCAGCGCGTCGGCGTCGTAGCGGCAACGGCGCATCAGCGTGTCGGCGACGAACACGCCGCCCCACGGCGCGAACACGACCACGAGCACGGACAGGAAGCTGGTCAGGTTCTCGTTGAAGTCGCCGTTGAACAGCGCCCACAGGGACCCGGCGAGGATGCACGCGGTGCTGACCAGGATGCCCTTGGACCGCGACCACGGAATGCCCAGGACCTGGAGGTTCAGGCTGGAGGAATACAGCGTCAGGATCGAGTTGGTGATCGAGCCGCCGACCACGAGCAACAGGAACAGCCCCTCGAACCACCCGGGCACCAGGTCGGCCACCCCGGCGACGGCATCGGTCATGTCGGCCTGGGTGGCCGCGGCCACACCGAGAATGCCCAGCGCGACCGAGGACAGCATGCCGCCGGCGGCGCCCCACAGCGTGATCGAGCGCAGCGAGGTGTCCTTGGGCAGGTAGCGCGTGTAGTCCGAGGGCATCGGCATGTACGAGATCGGGCCGGCGATCATCACCAACACGGCGAGCGAGATCGCGTGGAAGGAGTTGCCCTGGTCGGGCGTCGACGCGGTCTCCACGCCGGGCACCACGAACACGATCAGCAACCCGAAGCCGGCGCCGAGTATGTACGCCATCCACCGTTCGGCCGCCTGCACGGTGGCGTGTCCCCACATCGCGACCGCGAAGGTCAGGGTCAGCGTGATCGCGAGCGCGACGATCTTGCCGAAGTCGTTCTGTGCCATGCCCAGCTTGCCGAAGAGCTGCTGGAGGGCGATCGAGCCGACGACCGTGTTCAGGATCGTGTAGCCGATCCCGACGATCCAGTTGAGCACGCCGGCGGGGAAGTTCCCCAATACCCCGAACGTGGCCCGCGAGATGACCAGCGTCGCGGTACCAGTGCGGACACCGCCCAGGCCCAGCGCGCTGATCACGAAGAACGAGAGTCCGGTGAGCACGACCACGGCGGTGGCCACCCAAAACGACAGGCCGAACATCACCGCGAGGGTCCCGTTGAGGACGAACGTGAAGGTCAGGTTCGAGCCGAACCAGAGCCAGAAGACGTCCTTGGCACTGCCGTGCCGCTCCGCGTCGGGGATCGGGTCGATGCCGTGGGTCTCCACCTGGAAGACCTGATCGGAGGCGACCGGCGGGACCGCGGCGGTCGGCGCGCCGGGGCGGCCGACGGGAGCGGGGGCGGCGGAGTCCGAGCGGGGCAGGGTCACCGGACCTCCTCTTCGTGAGTCTGAGGCGGGCTGGAACCGGGTGCGGAACCGGGTTCGAAGCGCGACCGGAAGCTTGAATGTCGTTCAAGAAGTTTGAACGCCACTCAAGGTGCGCTTCGACAGGGGGAGGTGTCAAGACTTCGTGGCGAATACCACCGGAATTTGACTGTCGTTCAAGGTTGGCGGCAGTGGGAGAGTAGGGTCGAGCCCTTGCGCGAACGGGCCGCGGCAGCGCGAACGGGCCGGCAGTACACCCCGGGGGCGCACGGGCGGGCGCCACAGGGCGGTGGAGTGAAGTCGGAAGGCGGACTACGGGTGGCCGGCAGGCGCAGCGACGGGCGGATCGCCCAGGACCGGATGCTCGAGGAGGCCGTCGCGGCCATCGCCGAGGACGGCTTGGCCGCACTGACCATGTCCGGCCTCGCGGAGCGCCTGGGCACCAGCGGCGGCCACATCCTGTACTACTTCGGCAGCAAGGATCAGCTGCTGCTCGCGGCGCTGCGCTGGAGCGAGGACCGATTGGTGCGCGAGCGCGCGGAACTGCTCGCGCGCCGGGTGCGGCCCGAGCGCAAACTCGACCTGTTCCTGGGCCTGTATCTGCCGGTGGGCCCGCGCGACCCGCGCTGGATGCTGTGGCTCGAACTGTGGGCCAGGACGGCCGGCAACGCGGAGCTGCGGATCGCGCAGGACGACATCGACCGCGGCTGGTGCGAGGACCTCACGACGATCCTGGCCAAGGGCGCGGCCAAGGGGGTGTTCCCGGGCGTCGACCCGGCCGCGGACGCCTCCGAACTGCTCGCGCTGCTGGAGGGCCTGAGCACGCGTACGGTCCTGGGCCTGGGCGCCACCACCCGCGAGGTCGCGTTGGCGATGGCCCGGCGGGCCGCCGGACGACTGACCACACCCTGACGGCGGAGCCGACCCGTTGGGTGGGTGCCAACCGCAGGAGCGGCACAGGACTAGCATGAGGCGTGGTCGACCGCCGACCGATGTCGTGCGGAGGTCGACGCGCACGCGGCCGTGGCGCAATTGGTTGACGCAGCAGGTTTAGGTCCTGCCGTCCGAAAGGACATGAGGGTTCGAGTCCCTTCGGCCGCACCAGTCGACACCGAGTCCCCGCAACAATCAGCACCGAGTCCCCGCAGGCAATCCGCCGCGACGCACCTGTCCCACCCGCCCGCGGACCGCTGCGTATTCTCTCCCCCACAGGCCGGTGTCGAGGCCCATGAATTGCAGCGGCGGGATCACTTTTCGCGAATATGCCCCGCGCAACCTCCCGACGTTGACGTGGGAATCCCCCCTGAAGGGTGGATCGGGCGCCGCGAGGCGTTGGATCGAGGGAATGTTGTCCGAGGTAGGGGTGGCTCGTGGGTGATGTGGTCGGGTTGGTGTTGGCGGCCGGGGGTGGGCGGCGGCTTGGGGGGCGGGCCAAGGCCGGGTTGGTGTATCGCGGGCGGCCGTTGGTCGAGCACGGGGTGGCCGAGGTGCGGGCCGGTGGGTGTGGGCGGGTCGTGGTGGTGGTCGGGGCGGATGCCGACGCGGTGCTTGCGGTGGCCCGGCTCGACGGGTGTGTGGTGGTGCGGAATCCGGGATGGGCGTCGGGGATGGGGTCTTCGCTCGCGGCCGGTGTGGCCGCGCTGCCGACGGACGCCGACGCCGTCGTGGTGACCCTGGTGGACATGCCCGGCGTCGGGGCCGCGGCCGTGCGGCGCTTGATCGACGCGTACACCGCCCACGACGACCTGATCGCCGCGGCCTACGACGGCAAGCGCGGGCACCCGGTCCTGTTCGGCCGTGCGTGGTGGACCGAGCTCGCGGCCCGTGCCGAGGGTGACGCCGGCGCCCGGGCTCTGCTCGCCGAACACCGCTCCCGCGTGCGCCTGATCGAGTGCGCCGACGTCGCCGAGCCCTTCGACATCGACACCCCCGCGGACCTGTCCCACCTCGAACCCTGACCGGCCGACCCAGCCCACAGTCACCCGGCAGCCGACCCTCCGGGGCCCGCCCCACACGCAAAAGGACCCGAGCCGCCGAAGCCGCCCGGGTCCCGCCGTGTCGCGCTGCGCCTGCTCGCCCTGCCCGCTATGCCTGGTTGAAGAAGCCGTCGTGGTTCTGCTGGGACGGATCCCCCGTGAGGAGCCGGGCGTCCGCCGGCATCAGCAGGAAGACTCGCTTGGCCAGTCGTTCGATCGCGCCGCGCCGGGCGAAGGTCAGGCCCGACGCGAAGTCGACGACCCGCTTGGCGTCCGACTCGTCCATCGAGGTCAGGTCGATCACGACCGGGATGTCCTGGCGGAAGTATTCGCCTATCGCCCGTGCCTCGTGGTAGCTCTTCGGATGCACGACCGCGATCCGAGTACTCGGTGGGGTCGGCGTTTCGGCTGCTGCGGCTCTCGCGGCGAACACCTCCGATGCCGGAACCACGCTGCCCTCCAGGGCGCGCGAACGCGATTCCTCGGGCTCGTCGTCGTAGACCCAGCGCGACCCCGTGTCGTCGTCCTCTGCGTCGTATGTACCGGTCTCATAGGCACCCGCGCCGGTGCGGTACAGGTCGTCGTCCACGTCCCCCGAACCGATCCCGAGCCACGAGCCGGCCTTGCGCAATGCGCCCATGGGCACCTCCGCGTCCGCTCGTCCCGGCCCCGTCCGGGTTATCTCGTCATCCTCCACTCGACCGAACTGTATGCGAGTGCCGAGCTTGGCGCGTAGAACGACGCGCCTATAAGCGGACAGATCATCTACGGAACCTCGAACGGGCGTACCCAGTGCGGCTTCTGACGCCATTTGAGATATTTTCGTCGGTCCATCCGGCGGCATCGCTGCCTTCGAACTGTCGTTCGAGTCACGGGATTTGCCGACACGGACGGGCGAATCGCCGTCGATGTCGGGATTGCCCTTCGCGTGCGGCGCGCTCGTCGCCCCTTTACCGACAGCACGAGGCTTCCTCGGGAACCGCCATCCGCCGAACGCGTGATCGACGACACGCTCCGGTCCTTCGCGGCCACCCCGGTCTCACGCCGCCGTGAACTCCCCTCGGCCTCACCGTCTTCGCGCCGCCGGCACGGACCGCCCGCCCGGCCGACGCGCAAGGGAAGAACGTCTACCGGTGGGCCGGGGACAGGTCGCACACTCGGATGCGACAACTTCGGAGGTGAGCATGGATTCGCCTTTCCGCATCGTGCGGCCCCCTCGCCCGATCGAGGAGCCCTATCCCTCCCGGGCCCGCATCAACGAACAGATCGCCACGGTTTGGGAGTGGGGCATGCGTGAGGACCCCGCGACCGCGATCCGGTTGTTCCACCAATTGGGCGGCGTCGCCGAGCGGGTACTCGGGCCGGCCGATCGGGACACCCTCAACGTCCGCCGGGCGTACACCCACTTCGTCGGCCTGGACGGTGACCCGGGTCGGGCCGTACAGGTGTTCGCCGGCCTGATCCCGGTCGCCACCCAGACGCTCGGGCCGGGCGACTGGGTCACGCTCGACATGCGCCTGTGTCACGCGCGCTTCACCGGCGAAGCCGGCGAGACGCAACGAGCCATCGCGCTGTTCATGCAGATCGTGCCGGACATGACCCGCGCGCTGGGAGCCGAGGCGCAGAGCACGTTGACCGCGCGCAGTTACCTGGCCCGCTTCACCGGCGAGGCCGGCGACTGGGGGCGAGCCGCGGCCATGTACGGCGCGCTCGCCCTCGACGCGACCCGCATCCTCGGCCCCGACAGCCTCGAAACGCTCGTCGCGCGCGCCGGCCACGCCATCAATCGAGGGCTTTCCGGCTACCGCGGCGAGGCGATCGGGCTGTACGACATGTTGGTGGCCGACTTCGCCCGGGTCCTGGGCACCGATCACACCGAGACTCGACAGACCCAGGTCTGGCAGCGGTACTTCCGAACGGTGAGCGGCTGAGCGACCGAGCGGCCGAGCCGGCACGGTGACCGGCGGCATCCGCGCGGTGACCGGCGCTCGGGCCGCCCCCGGCGGCCTGCGAACCGACGCGGTAAGGGGCTGAAACGGGTTTCGGCGCGGCGGCTAGGGTGGCCACCCTTGAACGACCGGAACGGGGAACGGTGGTCATGGAAGAACTGCGCGACGGGGATCCGGCCCGGCTGGGTTCCTATCGGTTGCGTGCTCGGTTGGGCGAGGGCGGCATGGGCGAGGTGTTCCTCGGCGTGTCCCCGAGCGGTGTCCGGGTCGCGGTCAAGACGGTACGGCCGGAGTTCGTGACGGATCACGGATTCCGGGACCGCTTCCGGCGCGAGATAGACCTGGCTCGACGGGTGGACAGCGCGTGGACCGCACCGATCGCCGAGGCCGACCCGGACGCCGAACACCCCTGGCTGGCGACCGAATATCTCACCGGCCTGTCGCTGTCCGAGGCGATCGACACGTACGGCCCGCTGCCCGAGGGCGCGCTGCGGATCCTGGGCGCACAACTCACCGAGGCGCTGATGGCGATCCACCGCGCGGGCCTGATCCATCGCGACCTCAAGCCCTCCAACGTGATCCTGGGCCGGGACCGGGTACGAGTCATCGACTTCGGCATATCGCGCGCCGTGGACGAGGGTGGGGCCGGCCTGACCGGGACCGGCCGCGTGGTCGGATCGCCGTCGTTCATGTCGCCGGAACAGGCGAGCGGTCGCCGGCTCGGGTCGGAAAGCGACGTGTTCTCGCTCGGCTCGGTCCTGGTCTTCGCGGGCACCGGCGCGGGCCCCTTCCACGGCGAGCCCGTACCGCAACTCCAGATGATGATGCGGGTGCTCAACGGCGAACCGAACGTGGTCGGCGTCCCGGCGGGCGTGCGGGACCTCGTACTCGCGTGTCTGCACAAGGATCCGGCCGACCGGCCGGGGCTCGCCGAGATCCTGGCTCGCTGCCTCGGCGATTCCGAGCCGCCGACCGGGAGTTCGTGGTTGCCGACGGACCTGGCGGCCGAGTTGGAGCGGCGACACGTCGGCGAACCGGGCGTCCCGCGCGCGTCGCCGGCAGACGCTTCGACCCGAGCCCTCCCGGTCGACGCCCCAGCCGACGCCCCGGCCGACCCAGCCGACGCCGAGCCGCCGGCACCCGCTGCCGCTGCCGTGAGCCCGAGCCCCGGATTGCCCGCCACCCGCAACGGCCCACCCCCGCAACCAAGCCTGCCGCCGACCGTCGGCGCGACCCAACCACCCACCGGCAAACGGGCGTTGGGCCGCCGCGCGTTCCTGATCGGCGGTTCCGCAGTCGCCGTCGTGGCGGCGGGTGGCGGCCTGGGCTGGTTCCTGATGGGCGATGCGGCGGACCCGGGAAACAAGGTGTGGGACTACCCCGTCGGGGCGGCCGGCCGGTCTTCGCTCGGGGCCCAGGGCGGCCTGGTGTTCCAGGTGTCCAACGGCGCGGGTGGCGGCTACGGTCTGATCACCGCGGTCGACGCCGAGTCGGGCAAGAAGGTCTGGTCGAAGGCCACCACCGGGCGTTCGGTGTCCGAGCCGATGGTGACCCCCCATCACGTGTTGGTGGTGTCCTGGTCGGTGGAGGGTTCGGGCCGACGGGAGACCTCCGCCCCCGCGAAGTGCACGGTGCACGCCTTCGACCCGGCCAACGGCGAGCAGCGCTGGAGCCTGGACTTCGACGCCCGTTGGGTGCGCCTGCCCACCGCTCTCGACAAGGACGTGCTCTACCTGGGTGTCGCGGCACCGAACGAGTACGGCAGCACCGTCGGTCGGATCGTCGCGATCGACGTGAACACCCACGCGGAGCTGTGGAAGGCCGACATGCTCCCGGACATCACGCACGCGGACGTACCGGTGCCGGGTGTCGGAGCCGTCTACTGCATGGCGACTTCGGACAGCGGCAGCCTGTACGGAATGATGCTCCGGGCCTTCGAGACCGGCGGCCGGAGCAAGTGGGATCAACCGCTCAAGGACTACCTGTGGGGCGTGAACCCGCTGCCGCACGGCGATCGGGTCCTGGCGCTCGTGACCAAGGGGCAGGTCTCCGGGAGGTACACGTGGGACCGCTACGCCTTCGATCCCGCGACCGGTGCGGTCATGTGGGGGCCGGTCTCGCTCGAAGGCGGATCGGCGCACGACATCCGGGTGTTCGGTGCCGACACGTTGATCGTGGCGTACAGCGCGAGCAGTGACCGGGACAAGTCCGCCGTCGTGGCGATCGACGCCACCACCGGCGGCCGGATCTGGAAGTACGAGATGCCCGGGCGCCACGTCACCGAGGTGACGTGGCACCAGGACGTCCCCGACACGATGTTCGTCGCCTGCTACCCGTCCGGCGAGCAGGCCGGCGTACAACCGAGCGGAACGACGAGCGCCGCCCCGAGCCCGGACTCGACCGAGTCGCCGATGCCGCGGATCGACACGGCCACGGTGTACGCACTCGACCTGGCGCACGGCACGCTCGTATGGGAACGGGGCCTGGGTTCGCCGGCGAGCGTGAGCCGGCCGGTCCTGAAGTCGGGCAAGGTCTACGTAACGGTGAACGCGGCCGCCGCCCCCAAGCGGGCCCGGGTCGTGGCCCTCGACGCCGAGAACGGCAGGACCGCGTGGGACGGCGAACTGCCGGTACCGCTGTTGTCGGAGCCGTTGCTCGCCAACGGGAAGGTCTACGTCGCGCAATGGCAGGACCCGGACGCGCGAGCCCAGACGGCCTCGCTGACCGCGTTCGAGGCCTGAGGCGCCCGAGGCGGTCGGGCGGGATCCGAACCGGCTGTTCGGACCGAGTCCGGCCGCGGCCCGGGGCGTGCCCGTCGCACCGGGCACATGATTGCGCGCGGACGGGGCATCGGGACTCGGTCGGGGGATTTCCGCCAGAGTCCGTCCGAACTCCGTTCGAAGCGAGGCAGCAGCATGGTCGAGTTGGGACCCGTCGACGCTATCGTGTTGGGCTTTCCGGGGCAGCGGCTGACCTCGGCCGTGCTCGAAGCCTTCGAGGCGGTCGAAGAGCGCGGCGACGTCAGGTTGATCGACGCGATGATCGTGGTCAAGGACGTCGACGGCAACGTCAACGGCCACGAGGTCAGCGAGTTCGAGGGGCTGCGCGACATGGCCGCCGAACTCGCGGCACGCGAGATGTTGGGCCTCGCGGGTGACGAGGACACCGATCAGATCGGGCAGGTCATGCCGCCCGACTCGCTCGTGGTGGTGCTGTTCGTCGAGAACGTGTGGGCCCGCGAAGTGGCCGTAAAAATCCGCGACTCGGGCGGCCGACTGTTGTCGTACACCCGTTTGCCGCAGTCCGTGGTCGACGACGCGGAAGAGGCGTTGGCCGGCGCGACGGACAACGGTTGAGTTGAACGAATTGCTATCCAAAGGGTAAAGCAGGGCAAAATCCCGGAACCACCCTCGGTGGTTGGCCGTCTCACTGGGTGCAAGGGCAATTCCCCAAGCAAGTGGAGGTCGCCATGACCGCCAAGTTCCGCAGGGCCACCGTGGTCGCGGTCGCCGCAGGATTCGTTCTCTCCGCGGGCGCCGCCGCCCCCGCGCTGGCCGCGTCGGCGGGTTCACCGCCCGCTGTCGTGCAGGTGCAGCAGGCGGACGTCGTCCAGCACGTGACCCAGTTCTTCGACCAGTACAAGTCCGCGGTCGAGGGCACCAATCCCGACATGAACCCGCAGGAGGTGCGCAACGAGTTCCTGACGCCGGAACTCAATGCCCGTCTCGACGCGTGGGCCGACCAGAACATGGCCGATCCGGTCTTCCGGGCACAGAACGTCCCGCAGGACCGGTCGGTTCGCTACGAGGGCAGCGGCGCCGGTCACGCGACGGTCGTGGTGACCGAGTACTGGGGCGACGGCAGTTCGACCGACGTCTGGTACCAGGTACCGCTCGCCGGCGGTCGAATCACCGATCTCATCGACGCGCCACAGTAGTTCCGGCGGCGATCGACCACGAGGGCTTCTTCCCGACCGAGGGAGGGGGCCCTCGTGGCATGTCCCGACTGTCGGCCCCCGCCCGAAAGGCATCCAACGAGGGGAAGGCCCTCGGATCAACCCGTCAGCGGCAGTTGGTCACCGGTGGCGCCGATCTCCAGGCGGGCGTAGTCGGGGTGGTCCAAGCGGTGGTGGACGTAGATCTGGTCGGCCCACGGCGGATCGAGGGGCGTGAACGCGCGCAGGCCGATCACCCGGCCGATCGGCCGGTCCGGATGTTTGGCGTTGAAAACGCCGACCGCGGCGGCCTCACCGATCCGGTCGATGGTGCCGGGCAGGTCGTCGAGGTAACAGGTCACCCTGGGCAGCAGGTGCTCGTGTGCCGAGCCCCGGAACAGGCCCAACGCGGTCGTCGTGGACGAGTAGTAGTCGAGGTCCAACGCGACGAACCCGACAGGGTGATCGCGCAGCCTTTCGGCGCTGCCGGCCAGGAACGCGGGCAACGTCTCGGCGAGGTCGCCCACCACCAACTCGGCCGTACCGAGCCGGGTCCGCAGCCGGTCCTGATCCATCGCGTAGAAGCCGGGCCCGAACAGGTAAGGGAGATCACGCGGATCCTCGGCGGCGGGCATGCCTACCCCACCGTCGAAACCGACCACCCGCACCGCGACCCCGGTGGCGGCGGCGTAGTAGCGCGCGTGCTCGGCCAACGCCAACAGCCCGTTGCCGCCGGCCACGCCGAACTCCACCACCGTGACGCCCCGATGCCCCAACCGCCCGGCCGACTCGGTGGCCCGGCGCACGCCGTAGGCGTAGTGCGGCCGCTCCACCAGCCCGAACCGATACGCCGCCGCCAAGTCCACCCCGGGTAACCGCCGCAGCAGCCGATTCCGCGCCGCCTGCCGGGTCCCGGACTTCGACCAGTCCCACAACAGCTCACTCAACCCCCCGACGGGCCGCCGCCCGAACGGATGACCCTTTTGCGCAGTCGTACGTACACCCGGTCGCACCACGGCACTTCCTCCCACCCAGGGAACAACGATCGCGGCAGCCCTACCCGAGGCGATCCCCCGCCCAACCCCGCAGCGACCCGATCGCGCCGCCGCTGCCCACCACTCGCCGCCGCCCGCCGCCCGCCGCTCGGCGGCCTCGGCAACCCCGGCCAACCGCAGAGCCGTTCCGCGCGACGTCGACCGAGGATCGGGTTTCCCCACCGCCGGAGCACGCGAGCGCCGGAAGACGAGCCCCTTCGAATCCGGCGAAACCGCAGGTGGGGGCCGAAGGTTCGGTTTCCTGCCGATCGGGTGGGGCGCCCTTACCAGTACCGACCAAGGCCCCTTCGGGGCCTTGGTCGGTGGTAGTGCGCGCGCCAAAGATTCAGCCGAACGGGCGACTTGACGCACCGAGAGTGATCACCCGAGTCTGTTCCCGTAACGAAAAATGGCCCCGGCCGGTGTTAGCCGCACCAGCGAGGGCCCGACCACGACGAGAAAGAGGCTCATCACGGCCATGCCACAGACTACCGACGCACCCCCGCCCGGTTCCACCTCCGCCGCCGACGTATTCGACCGTTTCGGTCACCTCGGTGGCGACGCCTTCAAGTGCGCGATCGCGCTCGAAGCCGAGCCCCCACGCGGCTCCGTCGGCATCGCCTGGATCCGCCGTCTGCTCGCCTCCGGCACCGCCCGGGCAAGCCGCGTGTACCACGAACTCCTCGCCGCCGGCCTCCTGATCGTCGACCGCGCCCGCAACGCCGCGACCGGTCGAGTACACGGCCAACGCACCACCTGGCACCGCCCGACGCCCCGTCAAACCCCGTGCGACGGCGCCGAATCGGCCCTGGACCTACTCCGCTCGATCGCCTTCGCCGACCCCCGCCTGGCCTTCCCGGACGCCGAACTCGAAACCGTCGTCCCACACGTCCTGGCCCGCCTCGCCGCCGGCGACACCGAAGCCGACATCTACACCCGCCTCGTCGCCCGCCTACCCCGAGACGAGGTCACCACCGGCCTCCTCCACTACCGCCTGACCCACGACCACCCAACCCCCGAACCCCCGCCGGCAGCCACCCACATCCCGGTCCAACGCACCGCCCTCACCGAATGCAACGACTGCGGGCGCCCCTCTCCCACTCCCCTCCAGGACGACCTGTGCGGCCACTGCCGAAACGGCACCATCCCCGGCCCACCGGACCTGCCCACCCGCATCGAACGCCTGAAAGCCCTGGCCGGCAGCCACTTCGGATAGCCGATCACCCCACACCGGCAATCCACGAGGCAGCACTCCCTCCGCAGTGCCGTCGGCCATACCCACGCGAAATCGGCCGACCGCTCTCGCCACTGCAATTCATGAGCCTCGGCACTGGCCTATGGCGAGAGAACACGCAGACCCCACTGAACGTATTCGACATTGCGAAACAGCTCGGCCCCACGACACTTGGCCCAAAGCTCCGCAACCTCAGGGGAAGGTTCCTCCCGGCCCAAGCCTCCTCGACTTACCAGGTTTCGCCGGGCCGTACAGACCGAGTTCGACACCTTCCGACGGACAGCATCGAATGTGATGCCACACGGATGGCAGTGCGCCCGGATCTACAACGATCTCATCACCCCCGAGACAAAATCTTCCGGTGGCAGGTACTGATGTTCCGTGACGTAGTGAACCACGAGAGTCGGCGCAGCATAGGCGTTACCCGACGGACCGAGAACTCTGATCTCCGCACTACCCAACAGCGTTCGGCCCTGTGGATCCCATTTATTCTCGATAGTAACGAAGTGTGTTCGACAGTAATGACACGAGTGACGCCCTCGTGTCTGCGCGACACGTTCCTGCCCGACCAGCCGCTGAAGCCCGTTCACGAAACCGACGGGGGCCGCCCCCCGAGAATGTTCGTAGCTCGGGTCCAACCAGCCGATATTCAACGCGTCTTTGCATTCAAGACCTTCCGAAATCCGAGGTCGGTCGAAATATGAATAGGGCGAAAGATCAGGAAAGTACGTCATCACACTCCCTCAGAAGGGACGTTCTACGCGACACGTGGCCAGATTGCTCGGCCACCCGAGCGGCCTCCGGGGCCCGGGCCTCCTCCGCTGCGGCGCGGGCCTCCGCCGCTGCCGCCGCCTGGGCCCGCCTGCTCGGGCCGTCGTCCTCGTATCGAACGACTGGCCAAGCGGGTCTTCTTGCTGCTGATGCCGGCGGATGTGCGGCTCCTCAGGGGGATCCGTCCCGGCAGAGCCACGACGGCTTCTTCAACCAGGCTCAGCGCGACACGGCGGACCCGGGCCGCTTCGGCGGCTCGGGGCCGTGTGTGCGTGGGCCGGCGTGCGTGCGGGCGGTCGGGGTTCGAGGCCGGACAGGGCGGCCATGTTGATCGAGGGTCGTCCTGTCCGACCCATGGTGGAAGCGGGCCTGGTTGGCCGGCAGGGTGTCGACCAACCTCGTGGACATGAATCTTCGTGGTGATGTGGAGTCTGCGGACTTTGTCGGGCGGGTCGTGTTGGTTACCGGTGGAACGGCCGGGATGGGGCTCGACACGGCTCGGTTGCTGCTGGCGCGTGGGGCCGACGTGGTGATTACCGGGCGGGACGAACGGCGGCTGGCGGGGGCGGTGGCACAACTCGACGTCAAAGAAAGGGTGTTCGGGGTGCGGGCCGACTCCGCCAGGAGTGCGGATCTGGACGCGCTGTTCGACGCGATCCGGGAGCGGTACGGGCGGCTCGACGGGGTGTTCGCCAATGCCGGGGTCGCTGTGTTCGGGCCGGGGGATGAGATCTCGGAGGCGGACCTCGATCACGTGCTCGACGTCAACTTCAAGGGCGTCTTCCGTACGGTGCAAAAGAGCGTGCCGCTGTTGACGGCGGCCGGTGGCAACGATGGTGGGTCGATCGTGCTGAACGCCTCTTGGACGCTGCACCGCGGGATGCCCGCAGCGACGCTGTACGCCGCGACCAAGGCTGCCGTGCACAATCTCGCGCGTACGTTCGGGGCCGACCTCGCCGGTCGGGGGATCCGGGTCAACTCGGTGAGCCCGGGCTTCATCGAGACCGACATGTATCGCGCGTTCACCCCGGACCGGGCCGGCGACGACGCGATCAGGGCGCAGATCCCGCTGGGGCGGCTCGGGCAGGGGACGGACGTCGCGGAGGCGGTGGCGTTCCTGCTGTCGGCGCGGTCGTCGTACATCACCGGCCAGGATTTGGTCATCGACGGTGGCCTGGTCGGCTCGATCCCGGGTTAGGTCGTCCGGCCCGACCCGCCGCGTGGCCGCCGCGTGGCCGGCACTGGCAGGCACTGGCAGGGCCAGGCTGAGCGAGAGCGGGGCGGCGACAATGGGGCGATGAGCAGCACGATCGGATTGGGCGAGTTTCTGCGGGCGCGGCGTGAGCACCTGCGTCCCGAGGATGTCGGGCTCACCGACTTCGGCGGTCGGCGGCGGGTGGCGGGGTTGCGGCGCGAGGAACTCGCCGGGCTCGCCGGGATGAGCGTGGACTACTACACGCGGATGGAACAGGGCCGGGTCAAGAACGCGTCCGCGTCGGTGCTCGACGCGCTCGCGCGCGCCCTGCGGTTGGACGCGCACGAGAGCGAACACCTCCACCGCATCGCCCGCCCGGTCGGCGGTTCCGGCCCCACCGCGCGCACCCCACGCCCCGCGCGGCAGACCGTACGGCCCACTCTCGGCCGGTTGTTGACGCAGCTGTCCGAGGTGCCGGCCATGGTCCTGGGCCGCAACCTCGACATCCTCGCCTGGAACCCGGCCGCGACCGCGCTGTTCGGCGACTTCGGCGAACTACCCCCCGCCGAACGCAACATGATCCGGATCACCTTCCTCCAACCGCGCTCGCGCGAACTGTGGGCGAACTGGGCCGAGTGCGGGCGCGAGAGCGTCGCGTTCCTGCGCCGCGAGGCGGGCCTGCGACCGCACGATCCGCGCCTGGCCGCGCTGGTCGGGGAACTGTCGGTCAAATCCCCCGAGTTCCGCACGTGGTGGGCCGAACACACGGTGCGCGAGAAGACCTCGGGAGTGAAGCGGTTCCGACACCCCTTGGTCGGCCGGCTCGACCTCACCTACGACACACTCCGCTCCGGCGACGACCCGAACCAGG
This sequence comes from Streptomyces sp. SID3343, assembly GCF_009865215.1. GTDB lineage: Bacteria > Actinomycetota > Actinomycetes > Streptomycetales > Streptomycetaceae > Embleya. Next base: position 29,231 of record NZ_WWJX01001200.1, read on the forward strand.
CCCTGGTGACATACGTCGCCGAGCCCGGCTCACCCAGCCAGGACGCCCTGCGCATGCTCCTGTCGTGGTCCGCGACCCCGGTCGGATGAGGGGGGAGCGCTCCGGTCGGCTGAGGGGGAGCGCCGCGGTCGGCGAGCGCACCCGCCGAGGAGGCGGCGAGCGCACCCGCCGAGAAGGGGCCCGACTCGAAGGCGAGAAGGGCTTCGTGAGAAGACGAGAAGGGCCCCACCGAAAACCGGTGGGGCCCTTCTCGTCTTGCCGCTGTGCGCCGCCAGGGACTCGAACCCCGGACCCGCTGATTAAGAGTCAGCTGCTCTAACCAACTGAGCTAGCGGCGCTTGCTTGCGAGAGAAATAGTACCTGATGCCGAGGGGCGGTCTCACCTCGGTTTCGGGCCGGGGGGCATCTCACGAACGGTGACGATTGCGTTACGGGGGTTGGGTTCGCCCGGTGTCCTCCCCGGGGTTCGGTGGGCCGAGTACCGTGCTGCATACGTCGTCACGACCGGTGCCGCAGGGGCGGTCGGGTTCGCGGGGGAGACGCACATGTCGGATGCCGAAGCGGTACGGGCATTCCGGATGGCCGCGCACCGGGAGGGCGAGGTGGAGCCGCGACTCGTCGCGATGCGTGACTTTCTCGCCCACGCGAGCGACGCCGAGCTGCGCCGTAACCGGGCGCTGATCGAGAGTCAGATCGAGGCGGTGGCGACCAGGCAGCCGGAGACCGCCGCGCGGATGCTCGCCGATGTGCTCGCGCGCGATCCGTACGGGCCGTATCCGCGCGCGGTGGACGCGGTGCTGCGGTGGTGGGCCATCCAACCGGTCCACCCGACCGAGGGTTTCGCCGACACGTGGAACGTGCTCGACCACGCGCTGTCCGAAGGTGGCCGCCCGTTGGAGCGGGCCCTGCTCGACGTGTTCGACGGGATCGACCCGCGCGCGCCCGTGCGGCATTGGCGGGTCGCGGCCACCCGGCGCGTGTTGGAGCGGCTCGAAGAGCGGTTCGAACAACCCTCGCGGCATCCCGATCACGACCTGTGGCGCCTGTTGCCGCTGCTCGCCCCGGCGGGCGCGCCCACCGCGCGCGGCGACTGGGTGTGCGTGATGGGCGATCGGGCCGCGGCGCGCGGCGACGAGCGGGAGGCGCGCACGTGCTACCGCCTGGCGTTCGAGCAGGGGTGCGCGGCGGCGGCTCCGCGGCTCGCGCATCGGCTCGCGATCGAGGGCCATCGGGAGTTGGTCGGCGGGGACGCGGTGCGCGCGGTGCGGTTCTTGTACGAGGCGGCCATGTTGGACCCGGCGTATGCCGAGTACCGCGAGTTGCACGCGGCCGCGATGGCGGTACGGGACGGCCGTCCGGCGGGCGGGTCCCGGGCCGGGGTGGCCGCCGGGCTCGTGGGCGACGCGGCGGATCTGCTCGACCGGGGCCACGACGTGGCCGCGGTCCGGCTGTTGCGGCGCGGCCTGGAGCGGGTCGACGCGGACCCCGGGGGCTGGGCGGTGCGGCTGCTGCTGGGCGTGCTCGACGGAGACGACGCGCTGGTGGTGCACGGCGCGCGCGAACTGGTCGAGCGGCACGGCCCGGCGTGGGTTCGGCGGACCCCGGTGGGGGCCGCTCTGGTGCTGAACCGGGTCACTCGCGCCGACCCCGCACTGGCCGCCGTGCTGGTGGAGAACCTGCCGCCGGAGGTGCGCTCGGGAACACTCGCCCGGGCGGTTTCCACCGCGGCCGCGTATCGAATGCTGGCCGCGGGTGTGCGCGCCCTCGGGGCGGGCAAGCCGGACTTGGCGCGAGCCCGGGCGGAACGGGCCGAGCGGCTGCTCGGCGACGACGACACGCGCTAGCGCGCCAGGCGGGGGAGAGGCGAGTGGAGACGGACATCGTCGGGGTGTCGGAGCACCGGTTCGACGGCGGGCTGCTCGCGGCGACGCGACGGTTCGAGGCCGCGGCGGACGTCACGCGCGAAGTGGGCGCGGGCTCCGTCGGGGTCGCCCACACCCTGATCGCGCTCGCGCGGATGCCGGGCGGGGTGGCGGCCGGGCTGTTCGCGCGGCAGGGCATTCCGCCGGACGTGCTCGCGGCCGGGCTGCCCGGGGGCGGCGCCGGGCAGGCGTCCGACGCGGGCGCCCCGCGGCTCGGGCGGCTGCCGGTCACGGCCGGGCTGCGGGCGGCCTTCGACGCCGCCGCTGCCACCGCCCGGGTCGACGAACGCGTACTGCTCATCGCGTTGCTGGCGCGCCTGGAGGCGGGCGCGGTCGACCTGTTGGCCGGCTACGGTCGGGTCGATCTCGACGCGTGGCTGACCGAGGTGAAGGCCGGGCGCCGAGTGGGGGACGTGTTCGGGCCCGACGGGGCGATCGACCCGGCCGCGTTCGGGCCGGGCGCGAGTCGCGTGCTGGCCGTCACCGTCACCGAGGCCGGTGCCCTCGGGCACGAGCGGTACGGGATCGCACTGTTGCTGCACGCGCTCGCCACCACACCCGGCGGGCTGCTCGAACAGGCGTACCTGTTCCTGCGCCGGGACGTGCGCGCGCTGCGCGAACAGACCCTCACGCTGGCCGGATCCCGCCCACGCGCCGGCCGCGGCCCCGCGCCCGAGCGGGCCCCCGTGCCCGACGAACCCGTGCGCCAGGTACTG
>NZ_WWJX01001201.1 GCF_009865215.1 Streptomyces sp. SID3343
ATGCGGTCGAGCCGGCCGGCCCCGCGAAGACGACCGAGGCCCCCGCCACAGCCGCCGAAACCCCGGGCGAGACCGTCTCCGCGAGCACCGCGAAGAAGCCCGGGAAGGCCGGCGAGCAGGCCGGCGCAGGCCACGTCGTCGAGTCCGGCCCCGATGCCGGGCATACTCGTATCTCGTGACTGTCAATCCCGGCTCGCCCGAAATCCGTACTCTTCCCGTTCCCGATGGCCTCGAAGGCGAGCGGGTCGATGCCGCGCTCTCGCGGATGTTCGGCTTCTCGCGCACCAAGGCGGCCGAGCTGGCCGCCGGCGGGAAGGTGCAGCTCGACGGCAAGGCGGCCGGAAAGTCCGACCGGGTCAACGGCGGGGCGTGGATCGAGGTCGAGATGCCCGCCGGGCCCCGGCCGGTCCAGCTCGTCGCCGAACCCGTGCCCGGCATGCGGATCGTGCACGACGACGACCACATCGTGGTGATCGACAAGCCGGTCGGCGTGGCCGCGCACCCCAGCCCCGGGTGGACCGGGACCACCGTGGTCGGCGGCCTCGCGGCGGCCGGCTACCGGATCTCCACGTCGGGCGCCGCCGAGCGCCAGGGCGTCGTGCACCGGCTCGACGTGGGCACCTCCGGGCTCATGGTGGTCGCCAAGTCCGAGCGCGCGTACACGCTGCTCAAGCAGCAGTTCCGCGACCGCACCGTGGACAAGCGCTATCACGCGCTCGTGCAGGGTCACCCCGACCCGCACACCGGCACGGTCGACGCGCCGATCGACCGCCATCCCACCCACGACTACAAGTGGGCCGTGGTGATGAGCGGTAAGCCCAGCGTCACGCACTACGACACGATCGAGGCGTTTCGCGCCGCGAGCCTGCTGTCGATCAAGCTGGAGACCGGCCGTACGCACCAGATCCGAGTGCACATGGCGGCCCTGCGGCACCCGTGCGTCGGCGACCTGACCTACGGCGCCGACCCGACCCTGTCCAAGCGCCTGGGGCTGGAGCGGCAGTGGCTGCACGCGGTGAGCCTGGGCTTCGAGCACCCCGGCGACGGCTCGTGGGTGCAGTACGAAAGCACCTACCCGGCCGACCTCGCGGCGACGTTGGAGCGGGTCATGGACAAGTGGACCAACGGCAAGTGATCACAATCGGCCGCGCCTGAGCAGTGAGGCGCGGCCGAATCGGGGGAAGCCTCGCAGGATCGAACAGGGATCGATCCGTTGGGGGTGATGCGTGGATCAGCTCACGCTGCTGTTCCTGCTGATGTTCGGCACCGTCCTGGTCGTGCCGCTCGCGGGACGGCTGCGGCTGCCGTTCCCCGTCCTGCTCACCCTGTACGGGGTGCTCTTGGGTTGGCTGCCGTTCGTGCCGACGCTGCGGTTCGACCCCGAACTGCTGCTGCCGCTGTTGCTGCCGCCCCTGCTGTACGCGGCGGCGCAGCGCTCCAGTTGGCGTGAGTTCGCCGCGAACGCGCGGCCCATCATGCTGCTCGCGGTCGCGCTCGTGCTGGTCACCACGGTCGTGGTGGCCGCCGTCGCGAACGCGATGATCCCGGGGCTTCCGCTCGCGGGCGCGGTCGCGCTCGGGGCGCTGGTGGCGCCGCCGGATCCGGTGGCGGCGACGGCGGTGGCCGGGAGCCTGCGGTTGCCGCGGCGGCTCGTGTCGATCCTGGAGGGCGAAGGGCTCTTCAACGACGTCACCTCGCTGGTGCTCTATCAGGTCGCGGTCGCGGCGGTGGTCAGCGGAACGTTCTCGCCGGCGCGGGCCGTCGGGGTGTTCGCGCTCTCGGCCGTGGTCGGCGTCGGGATCGGCTTCGCGGTCGGCTTCGCGGGCCGACTGCTCCTCGCGCGCCTGGGCGAACCGAATCTGCAGACCCTGCTCACGCTGCTGGTGCCGTTCATGGCCTACGTGGTCGCCGACCAACTGCACGGCTCGGGCGTACTCGCGGTACTCACCACCGCGTTCTATCTCGGTTCGGTGGCCGAGGACGCGGACAACGTGGTGGGCCGGCTGACCGGTCGCTCGTTCTGGGAGGTCGTCGACCTCGTCGTCACCGGCGTCGCGTTCGGCGTGATCGGCCTGGAGATGTGGGAGATCTTCCACGGCATCCACGGCGACCGGGGCCGGCTGCTGTGGCAGGCCGGCGCGGTCGTGCTGGTGCTGATCGTGGTCCGCGGTCTGTGGCTGTTCCCCGTCGCGGCGCTGGCCCGGCGGCTGCACAACAAGCTGCCGACCTCCGGCGAGACGCAGACCCCAGACCCGCGCGAGACCGTGGTCGTCTGGTGGGCCGGCATGCGCGGCGTGGTCACCATCGCGCTCGCCCTCGCGCTGCCGCTGACCACCGACGCGGGCGATCCGTTCCCCGAGCGGCAGCGACTGCTCGCCATCGCGTTCTGCGTGATCGTGGTGACGCTGCTGCTCCAAGGCGTGACCCTGCCGTGGCTGGTGCGCCGACTCGACGTGCGCGAGGCGGACGACGTCGACAGCCTGGAGGAGCGGCTGATCGCGGCCACCGCGACCAAGGCCGCGCTGCACCGACTGCGTGAACTGGACGAGGAGCGCGACCTCCCCGACGAGATGGTCCAGCGGCTGCGGGCCCGACAAAAGGCGCTGCTCGCCGAACTCACCCCGGACGGCGCGGTCGAGGAACTCGCCGACGCGGTGATCGCCCGCTCCAAGCGGATCAAGCTCCTGCACGAGATCGAGGGCGAGATGAACGCCGCCGCCCGCCGCGAGGTGATCGCCGCCCGCAGCCGGCGCGGCGTCGACCCGGCCGCCGCCGACCGCGTGCTGCGTCGCCTCGACCTGCGCAGCATGCGGTGATCGCGGCCGGTACGGTGGATCCTTTGCCCCGCCCGCACCTCTGGGAAGGACCCCCGTGGCCCGCATCGTGTTGTTCCACTCGGCCTATGGACTTCGCCCCGCCGTGCACGCCGCGGCCGAGCGGCTGCGGGCGGGCGGGCACGAGGTGACGGTGCCCGATCTGTACGACGGGCGCACCACCGAGTCCGTCGAGGCGGGCATGGACATCAAGGACGAGATCGGCGCCGACGAGTTGATCCGGCGGGCCGTCAAGGTGGCCGCGGGACTCGGTGAGGGCCTCGTCTACGCCGGGTTCTCGCTCGGCGCCTCGATCGCGCAGAACGCGGTGTTCGCCGACCGGGCCGCGGCCGGCCTGCTGATGTTCCACGGCACGTCCGACCTGCGCGAGGACGCGGCCACCGAGGTGCCCGTGCAGTTGCACGTGGCCGAGCCGGACCCGTTCGAGACCGAGGACTGGCTCGGCACGTGGTACCTGGGCATGCGCCGCGCCGGGGCTGACGTGGAGATCCACCGCTACCGCGGCGCGGGCCACCTGTTCACCGACGCCGACCTCGCGGACTACGACCGCGAGGCGGCCGAGCGTGCCTGGGCGATCGCCTCGGACTTCCTGAGCGAGATCGACGCGGCTGCGGCCGCCGCCTCCGACCCGGGCTGAGGCTTCTTGGCGAGGTCCACGTAGCGGCGCGGCCCGGCCGGCTGCGCGGGTATCTGCGGCTGCGGCCTGGCCTTCGCGAAGCGGCCGTTGCCGCTGTACGGGCCCACCGCCTCGTTGCCCAGCGGCGCGGGGGCCGTCGCGATCCTGGGCAGCGCGTACGGGTGCTCGCAGCGCAGGTAGTCGAGCAGCTTCTCGCGCACCTCGCAGCGCAGCGTCCACAGGTCGTCGGAGTCGCGCGCGGTCACCACCGCGCGGACCAGGATCGTGGTGGGCGTGGTGTCCGTGACGTACAGGCTCCAACCCTGGCCGTCCCACAGACCGGTGTCCTTGAGGATCCGGTGCAGTTCGTCGCGCAACTCGCCCACCGGGGCCGAGTGGTCCAGATGCAGGAAGACCGTGCCGGTCATCCGGGTGTCGGTGCGCGACCAGTTCTCGAACGGCCGGGACGTGAAGTACGACACGGGCATCACGATCCGGCGCTGGTCCCACGTGTTGACCACCAGGTAGGTCAGGGTGATCTCCTCGATCGTGCCCATCTCCTGGTTCACCACGACCGAGTCGCCGATCCGGACCATGTCGCTGAACGCGATCTGCAACCCGGCGAACAGGTTGGCGAGCGCGCTCTGCGCGGCCAGACCGGCGACCACACCCAGCAGACCGGCCGACGCGAGCAGGCTCGTACCGATCGTCTTCATCCCGGGGAAGGTCATGATCATCGCGGCGAACGTGATGATGCCCACGATCGCGACGGCGGTTCGTCGGATCAGCGCGATCTGGGTCTCGATCCGGCGCACGCGCCGCGTGTCGGTCGCGTTCGCGGCGTAGCGCTCGAACGACGTGTTCACCAACAACGTGACCGCGTGCACGATCAGCCACGCGCACGTGGCGATCACCAGGAGCACCAGGATGTGCCGGATCATGCCGCGGCTGCGCTCGGGCAGCCCCGCCGCCGGTTCCGCGAGCAGCAACACGCTGAAGCCGAACGTCGCGACGACCGACGCCCGGCCCCGGCGCATCATCGACCACAACGGTCCCGTGAGCGGCTTGCGGGTCTGTACTTCGCGGGCCAGCCGGGCCATGCCCCACGTCACCAGCCCGGTGAAGACGATCACCGAGACGAGCACGATCAACGGGCGAAGTATGTGCCACACATCCACGTCGAGAGCCTCCTAGGGGGCTTGTGGTCAAACGGGTACGGTACCCCAGCGCGCGGAAGTTACCGTCGCGTGCGATGCGGGATCGAGCGACCTCCGCAGGCGTCCTCGGGACGCTACCGTGCGATCAGGCGGCGAGTGGAACGAAGGGCGCGCGATGTCCAAGTGGACCAGGATCGGCAAGGCCGGCTTCGGCGCGATGCGACGGGGACAGCGCTTCCGCGACGCCTCCAGGGTCGCGGAGGAACGTTCCGCCCGACACGGCGCGGTTCCCGTCGGCCCGGACGTCGACACCAAGCTCACCGCACGTCAGGCCGCCCTGTTGATCCGCTACCTCGTCGGCAAGGTCGTCCTCGGCCGACTCGAATTCCTGTTCCTGCTCAAGTACCTGCTGCTGATCACCGGCGTACCCCTGTTGTTCCTGTTTCCGCCACTGGGCTTCGTGCTCGTCGTGCTGTTCGCCCTCGCCGCCCTCGTGCAGTGGGTGATCGCCCGGGCGATCGGGCGCCTGGCCGCGTTCCATCGCCTGGACGCCGCCGAGGACGAGATGACCGACGCCGCGACCGTGTGGTGGCCCAACCTCAAGCGCGAGACCGCCCGGGTCGGCCTGCCGACCCGGCCGCTTGCGCTGCTGCGCCTGGCCGCCGCGCGCGCCACCCGGCGATTGGACCCGCAGCGGGAAGCCGCGCTCGCCGAGATCGACTGGCGCGCGGTGATACCGCGTGAGCAGTGGCAACGGGCCCGAGTGCTGCTCGCACGGGAGGCGGGCGGCCGGGCGGCGACGGAGACGGCGTAGAGTCGTCTCGTCGTGTGCCGAGCCGACCCCGCGCGTCCAACGTCGGGCCGCCGGTCGGCACAGCGGCTCGACAAGCCTTGACAAGCCTTCAGGACGACGCGCGGGGTCGGATGTACAAGCTGCCCGGAACGGACGAGCGGAGCGTGACCATCCCCGGCGAGCCCACCGTGGCCGAACCGTGCTTCACGGTTCGCGCACTCACCAGGACGTATCGCACGGGGCGTCGGCGCGACCGGCACGTGGTCACCGCCAACGACGCGATCGACCTCGACGTGCGGCGTGGCGAGATCTTCGGACTCCTGGGCCCCAACGGCGCCGGCAAATCCACCCTCGTGCGCCAGTTGACCGGCCTGCTGCGCCCCGACACCGGATCCATCGACCTGCTCGGCCACGACCTGGTCCGCCGGCCCGACATCGCCGCGCGACTGGTGGCCTACCTCGGCCAGGAGTCCGGCGCGCTCGACGAACTGACCGTCGCGCTCGCGATCGAGACCACCGCCCGACTGCGCGCGCTCGACGCGCCGGCCGCCCGGGTCGAGCGCGACGCGGTGATCGACGAACTCGACCTCGGGCCGATCGCGGACCGCCCGCTCAAAAAGCTCTCCGGCGGTCAGCGCCGACTCGCGTGCGTGGCCACCGCGCTCGTCGGCTCGCGCCCGGTGCTCGTCCTGGACGAGCCCACCACCGGCATGGACCCCGTCGCGCGGCGCGCGGTGTGGGCCGCGGTGGACCGCCGGCGCGGCGAGCAGGGCGCGACCGTCCTGCTCGTGACGCACAACGTGATCGAGGCCGAGACCGTGCTCGACCGGGTGGCCGTGATCGACGAGGGCCGGGTGATCGCGTGCGACACGCCCGGCGGCCTCAAGGCGATGGTCGGCGACGAGGTCCGACTCGACCTGGTGTGGCGCGCCGACCCGCCGATGGACGACCCGGCGGTGAGCATGCTCGCGCAGAGCGCGGTGCGTACCGGGCGGCGCTGGAGCACCCGGATGGAACCCGGGGTGGCCCGCGAACTGCTCGCCGGCGTCACCTCCGGGCCCGCGTTCGAGGCACTCGACGACTTCACGCTGTCCACGCCGAGCCTGGAGGACGTCTACCTCGCCCTCGGCGGGCGCCACCAGGGACTGGTCAAGGGATGAAGGTGTCGACGCCGTTGAGTACCGAAACCGCGCCGCCGCGCGTGTTCGCCGCGGTCGAACCCGCGCCGGCCACGCCGCTGTGGGCCGGGCTGCTGACCGTGTACCGCGCCCAGTTGTCCCGGGTGCGCGTCTCGCGCGTCCCGCTCCTGTTCGTCGCGGTGTTCCAGTCGGTCGGCATCATGATCTTGATGCGCGGTGTCGTGGACACCGGCAGCGACACCGCGCGCGAGGCGGTCGTGGCCGGGTCCAGCGTGCTCGTGGTCGCCTTCGTCGCGCTCAACCTGCTCGCCCAGCACTTCGGCACGCTGCGCGCGGCCAACGCGCTCGACTACTACCTCACGCTGCCCGTGCGCCCGGCCGCCGTCGTCCTGGGCATCGCCGCCGCGTACGCGTCGTTCACGCTGCCCGGCACGGTGGCGACGGCCGTCATCGGCGCGCTGATGTTCCAACTGCCGCTGGCCAACCTGTGGGTGCTGCTCCTGGTCGTACCGCTGTCCGGGGCGGCCCTGGCCGGGATCGGCGCGGTGTTCGGCCTGCTCGCGCCGCGCCCGGAGTTGGCCACCCTGCTCGGCCAGCTCGGCATGTCGGTCGCGCTGCTGCTCGGGGTGATCCCCGAGGACCGGATGCCCGGCCCGATCGGCCTGGCCCGCGACGTGTTGCCGTCCTCGTACGGGGTGGACGCGTTCATCGCCAGTTACGGCGACCCCGACTGGGCGGCGGTGGCCGGCAACCTCGCGGTGTGCGCCGCCGTGGGAGTCGTCATGCTCTCCCTCGCCACGTGGTCGTTCCGGCGCAGTACGCGTGCCTGACGCGGCACCGGCGCGCGCGGAGCCCGAGCCCACTCACACCGTCGTACGGGGCGCCCCCGTACGACCCGAGACCGACATGGGACGCTGACGAGATGACCGCTCCCGGGGAGTTCGTCCCCTACCCGTCGTCCGAGGGCGCCCACGTGGGCTTCGCGCCCGGGTCCGAGTCACCGCCCAACGTGTGGCGGCGCTACCGCTCGGACCTGCTCGCGTTCGCCGTCGTGGTCGCGGCCTGCCTCGTGGTGGGCGCGCTCGTGGGACTGGTGTGGGAGCAGGTCACGCCGCACTGGCCGCTGAAGGCGACGAAGGACGGCGTGTTCTCGTCGACGACCGAGCCCGAGACCTCGATCGCGCAGGACGGCTGGTTCGCGGTGTGCTCCATCGTGGCCGGCATCGTGCTCGCGCCACTGGCGTTTTGGCGCTTTCGCCGCCAAGGCGTCGCGACCGCCGTCGGGCTCGCGCTCGGCGGCGTCGCCGGTGCCTACCTCGCGTTTCGGATCGGTGTGTGGCTGGGGCCGGACGACATCTTGGAACAGGTCCGGAAGGTCGGGTTGAACAAGGAGTTCGACCACCCGCTCGACCTGCAGGCCAAGGGCATCCTCTACCTGTGGCCGATCGCGTCCATGGTGATCTTCCTGGGCCTGAGTGCGGGCTTCGCGCCCGCCGACAAACCGGCGCCGCGCTACGTCAACCCCTACCTGAGCGGGTGGAACCAGGGCCCGGGCGGGTCGGACGCGCGGCCGGTCGACCTGTTCAAGCACGACACGCACGCGGACGCGGCGGCCGGGCACGGCGCGGACGCCGTCGGGCACGATGCGGACGTCGACCTCACCAAGCGCCCCGAGGACCAGGGCTGACCCGACGTCAGGCTCGGCCGATCGGCGCGGTCACCGCGTCGGTCAGGCGGACCAGGTCGGCCGGGGCCACCTCGATCTCCAGGCCGCGGCGACCGGCCGAGACGTACACGCTCTCGTGTGCCAGGGCCGAGGCGTCCACGACGGTGGGGTGCCGGCGCTTTTGGCCCAGCGGGCTGATCCCGCCCAGCACGTAGCCGGTCGCCCGCTCCGCCGCCGCCGGATCGGCCATCGCCGCCCGCTTGCCGCCGACCGCCGCCGCGAGGGCCTTGAGGTCGAGCTTGCCCGCGACCGGGACGACAGCCACCGTCAGTGCCCCGTCGACGTCGGCGAGCAGCGTCTTGAACACCCGGCCGGCCGACACCCCGAGCACCGCGGCGGCCTCCTCGCCGTAGGACGCCGCGTCGGGGTCGTGGGCGTACGCGTGCACCGTGTAGGCGACGCCCTCGCGGGTGAGCGCGACGGTCGCCGGAGTGCCCTGACCGCCCTTGGCCTTGCCCTTTGCCATGCCCCCGACCTTCGTTCAGTGCCGGACCCCGTGGTGACCCGGTCGCGCTGCCGTGCCCGGTCGGGCCGGTGTCGCTAGTTGAGTTCGATGTTCTGGCGCAACAGGTCCACCGCCGGCAACGACGGCAGGTGATCCAGCAGCGCGGCCTCCAGGCGCAGCAGCTCGATCTCCGCGGTCAGCCGCTCGCCGGCGGTCTCGGCTTCGAGCAGGCGCTGCTTGTCGTGCGAGTCGAGCACCACCGCGGCGGCCACCAGATACGACAACACGACCGGGTCGTCGGGCAGTTCGGGCAGGCTTATCGGAGTTCGCTGCTGCGCCGACAGCAACCGGCGCTGATACTCGGCGAACGCGCGTGTCGCCGCGAGCGCGAGCACGTCGGCCCGGTCCCCGACCGGATCGTCGAGGTATTCGACCTCGGCGTACAGATACGGACCCGAGTCGTCCACCGACACCACGCGAAAGCGCGTCGCGCCGGTGGCCACGAGGTCGTAGCGCCCGTCCTCGTGCGACTTGATCGTGGCGACCTCGGCGGTACACCCCACCGGGTACAGCACGTCGAGGGGATCACCCGCGAGGTCGCCGACCTCGCGCCCGGTCCGCAGCGCGACCACCCCGAACCGCTGCTCCCCCTGGGGCAGCACCTCCAGATCGCCGACCAGCGCGCGATACCGCTCCTCGAAGACGTGCAGGGGCAGCACCAGACCCGGGTAAAGCACCGAGTCGAGTGGGAAAAGCGGAAGCCGGTCGGTCACGGTGACCAAGAGTAGGCCCTGCTCGACGAATGGCGCCGAGCGTATCGATTCACGCCCGATTGAGCACCCGAGTGGCCCCGGCCGCCGCGGCGCCGGCGAGCACCCAGCCGAGCAGGATCAGCGTGTAGGCGAGCCATTGGGTGGGGCCGGTGGGCTTCCAGGCGCTGTCCTGACCGAGCGTCACCACCGGCAGCAGCAGGTCCAGGGTGTACCAGAACGGGTTCCAGTGCGGCGCCTCGTCGGCCTTGAGCGGCGCGGGCCGGTCGGCGGCGAACACCGCGGTACCGACCGCGACCAGCGCGATCAACCAGCCGAGGGCGCGGGCCGGACGGTAGCCGTAGCCGATCGCGACGTCCTGGACATGGCCCCACAGCCGGCCCGGGACGCCGAGCGTGTCGCGGCGGCGGCGCTGCTTGGCCAGCAGGACGCTGCGGGCGTCCTCGTCCTCTCCGGCGGCACGGTAGACGCCGGCGAGTTGGTCGTAGGGCTGGGGGGCGTAGTCGGCGGTGCCGCGCTCGACCCAGTCGATCCGGTCGGACACCGTCGCGGGAGACGCCGCGCGACGCGTCGTATAGGTCAGTTCGGCGATCTCCAGATTGCCGCGCGGAGGCCACGTGTGCGGGGTGTCGGTGAGGATCCCCACCGACGCGCCGTTGAGCACGATCCGACCGAGCGCCGGGGCGCTCAGCGCGAGATGGAACCCGTTCGCGACGGCCCGCCACAGGGTGAGTTCCTCGTCCGGGTTCGCGCACGCGACGCCGCCGGACAAGACGATCGCGCCGCCCGTGCGGGCGTCGTTGAGCCGGATCGAACCGACGACCGAGAAGCCCGCGGTGATGAACAGCGAATGCTCGACCGATATCCGGCCGAGATCGAGCGCCAGCGCGCCCGGCCGCTCGATCCGGGCCCCGGGGAACAGCAGCGGCCCGCCGAAGCGCGCTCCGTGCAGACTCACCTGACCGGTGAGCACCGAGCGATTGAAGCTCGCGTCCGCGCCGACCTGGAGCCCGTTCCCGAACACCGCCCGGTCGTACTCGCCCGGCCCCACCACGCAGTCGTCGATGCGCAGGTCGTTGTCGATCCGGGCGTCCAGGATGCGGATCCCGCTCGGGACGACACAGCACGTGAGCGACAGGTCGCCGTCCACGCGCAGATTGCGGCCGTACAACGCCGGAATCACGCACTCGTGCGCGAGGATGGTCACCGTGGACGCGACGTTGAGGGTGATCGGCTTCTCGAACCGGCAGCGGGTCCACGAGATGTAGGCGTCCAGTCGCCCGCCGCCCAGTTCCAGCCGGCCGGTGACCAGCGCTCCGGTGATCCGCAACGCCGTGGTGTGACCGGGTTCGGGTTCCGGCGGTTGGAGCAGGAGCCGGGCGAGCACACTCGCCCGGATCACCCGATCCCCACCCCACACCGCACCGTTGCGCGGATCGTCGTCCGCCGCCACGCCCGCGCCCAGATCCAGCCGCTCACCGCGCCGATACGCCTCCCACAGGCGCAGCTCGGACGCGGTCAGGTGCGGTGGTGGTGTGCTCATCCGTCGTCCCCCGACAGTGGAAGGCTGCTGCGTCTCGGCAATGATCGCGTGTCTCACCTTGCGACACGCGAGGACGTTCGCGTTCGGGCCGTCTCTACACTGGGGCAGGTGATCTCCCGTATCGACCTGCGCGGTCCCGCCTCGCGGGCTGTCCTGGACAGCCCCGCCGCACTGCGCGACGTGTTGCCCCGTGCCGACCTCGACGTCGAGGCGGCCTTGGAGAAGGTCCGTCCGATCTGCGAGGACGTGCGCCATCGCGGCGTCGAGGCGCTGGTCGAGATCACCGAGCGCTTCGACGGTGTGCGGCTGACCGACATCCGGGTTCCGGCCGAGGCGATCGCCTCGGCCTTGGCGGCGCTCGCGCCCAAGGTGCGCGCTGCCTTGGAGGAGACGATCCGCCGGGCCCGCATCGTGCACCGCGAGCAGCGCCGCGAGGACGTCACCGTGCAGGTCGTGCCCGGTGGCACGGTCACCGAGCGGTGGGTCCCCGTCGAGCGCGTCGGGCTCTACGTACCGGGCGGCAACGCCGTCTACCCGTCGTCGGTGGTGATGAACGTGGTCCCCGCGCAGGAGGCCGGCGTGCCGTCGATGGCGGTCGCCTCGCCGCCGCAGGCCGACTTCGGCGGGCTCCCGCACCCGACCATCCTGGCCGCGTGCGCGCTGCTGGGCGTGGACGAGGTCTACGCGGTCGGCGGCGCCCAGGCGGTCGCGATGTTCGCGTACGGCGCGGGCTCGTGCGCGCCGGTCAACATGGTCACCGGGCCCGGCAACATCTACGTCGCCGCCGCCAAGCGTCTGCTCAAGGGCCGGATCGGGATCGACGCCGAAGCCGGCCCCACCGAGATCGCGGTGCTCGCCGACGCGAGTGCCGACCCCGCGCACGTGGCCGCCGACCTGATCAGCCAGGCCGAGCACGACACGCTCGCGGCCTCGATCCTGGTCACCGACTCCGAAGCCCTCGCCGACGCGGTCGGCGCGCACCTCAAGGTGCAGGTCGACGCGACCAAGCACAGCGAACGGATCACCGAGGCCCTCGCCGGCCGCCAGTCGGGCATCGTGCTCGTCGACTCCGTGGACGACGGCCTGCGGGTCGTGGACGCGTACGCCGCCGAACACCTGGAGATCCAGACCGCCGACGCGAGCGCGGTGGCCGCGCGGGTGCGCAACGCCGGCGCGGTCTTCGTCGGCGCGTTCGCGCCGGTCTCGCTCGGCGACTACTGCGCCGGGTCCAACCACGTGCTGCCCACCGGCGGCTGCGCGTGCCACTCCTCCGGGCTGTCCGTGCAGTCGTTCCTGCGCGGCATCCACGTCGTGGACTACTCGCGCGCCGCGCTCGCCGACGTCGCCGAACACGTCAGCGTGCTCGCCGACGCCGAGGACCTGCCCGCGCACGGCAAGGCCGTGCGGGTGCGCTTCGCCGCCGGCGAGCTCGACGGGCTCGCGGCGTGGGAGGGGACCGCGTGAGCGACCTCGACAGCCTGCCGATCCGCGCCGAGCTGCGCGGCCAATCACCCTACGGCGCGCCGCAGTTGGACGTGCCGGTGCGGCTGAACACGAACGAGAACCCCTACCCGCTGCCGCCCGAACTGGTGGCCCGGATCACCGAGCGCGTCGGCGCGGCGGCCCGCGACCTCAACCGCTACCCCGACCGCGACGCGGTCGAGCTGCGCACCGCGCTCGCCGCGTACCTGAGCCGCACCGGCGGCTACCCCGTGGGCATGGACCGGGTGTGGGCGGCCAACGGCTCCAACGAGGTGCTCCAGCAGCTCCTACAGGCGTTCGGCGGCCCCGGCCGCATCGCGCTGGGCTTCGACCCGTCCTACTCGATGCACACGCTCATCGCGCGCGGCACCGGCACCGGATGGGTCTCGGCCGCACGCGCCGACGACTACACGATCGACCTCGACGCGGCGCTCGCGCAGATCGCCGAACTGCGCCCGCACGTGGTGTTCCTGTGCTCGCCCAACAACCCCACCGGCACCGCGCTCGCCGGCGACGTGGTCGAGCGGGTCTACGACGCGGCCCAGGCCGCGCGCCCCTCGATCGTGGTCGTCGACGAGGCGTACGTCGAGTTCGCGCACACGCCCTCGCTGCTCCCGCTGCTCGCGGGCCGCCCCCACCTGGTGGTGACCCGCACGATGTCCAAGGCGTTCGGCGCCGCGGGTCTGCGCCTGGGCTACCTCGCGGCGGACGCCGCCGTCGTGGACGCCGTCCAGCTGGTGCGGCTGCCGTATCACCTGTCGGCGGTCAACCAGGCCACCGCGCTGGCGTGCCTGGAGCACGAGGACACGCTTTTGGGCTACGTCCGCGAGCTCAAGACCCAGCGCGACCGGCTGGTCGCCGAACTGCGCTCGCTCGGGTGCGAGGTGACCGACTCGGACGCCAACTTCGTCCAGTTCGGCCGCTTCGAGGACCCGCACGCGATGTGGGCGAAGATCCTCGACCACGGCGTCCTGGTCCGGGACAACGGTGTCCCCGGCATGCTGCGCGTGACCGCCGGGACCGACGCCGAGAACACCGCCTTCCTGGACGCGATGCGTCACGTCTTGAAGGATTGAGAGAGAGTCGAATCACCGTCATGGCAAGAATCGGCCGCGTCGAACGCGCCACCAAGGAAACCTCCGTCGAGGTCTCGATAGACCTCGACGGAACCGGGAGGGTCGACGTCGCGACCGGCGTCGGGTTCTTCGACCACATGCTCGACCAGCTCGGCAAGCACGGCCTGTTCGACCTGTCCGTCAAGACCCGCGGCGACCTGCACATCGACGCGCACCACACGATCGAGGACACCTCGCTCGCGCTCGGCGCGGCGTTTCGTCAGGCGCTCGGCGACAAGAAGGGCATCCGCCGCTTCGCGGACGCGTCCGTGCCGCTGGACGAGGCGCTCGCCCAGGTCACCGTCGACCTCTCCGGCCGGCCGTACCTGGTGCACTCCGAGCCGGAGAAGATCGCGCCGATGATCGGGCCCGACTACGACACCACGATGACCAGGCACATCCTGGAGTCGTTCGTCGCGCAGGCGCAGATCTGCCTGCACGTGCACGTGCCCTACGGGCGCAACGCGCACCACATCGTCGAGGCCCAGTTCAAGGCCCTCGCGCGAGCGCTGTCCGACGCGTGCGTGCTGGACCCTCGGCGCGCGGGCGTGATCCCCTCGACCAAGGGCGCCCTGTGAGCACCGGCGCGATGGTCCTGATCGTCTTCGGGCTGTTCCTGATCGGCGGCGTGATCTCGTTCGCCAAGCAGGGCCTGCCCAAGAGCGTCATCGCCCTGCTGGCCGTCGGGGCGATGTTCTCGATCCTGGCCGGCGTGCTCAAGATCGGATAGGCGGCGTGAGCCAGGTGAGCAAGAAGGTCATCGTCCTCGACTACGGCTTCGGCAACGTGCGCTCCGCCGAACGCGCGCTCGCGCACGCCGGCGCCGACGTCGAGATCAGCTCCGACCACAAGCGGGCGCTGGACGCGGACGGGCTCCTGGTGCCCGGCGTCGGCGCGTTCGCGGCGTGCATGGAGGGGCTCAAGGCGGTCCGCGGCGACGCGATCGTGGACAAGCGCCTCGCGGGCGGTCGGCCCGTGCTCGGGATCTGCGTGGGCATGCAGATCCTGTTCGGCCGCGGCGTCGAGCACGGCGTGGCGACCGAGGGCTGCGCGCAGTGGCCCGGCACGGTGGAGCGCCTCGAAGCCCCGGTGGTGCCGCACATGGGGTGGAACACCGTCGACGCGCCGACCGAATCGGTGCTGTTCAAGGGCGTCGACCAGGACACCCGCTACTACTTCGTGCACTCCTACGCGGTGCGTTCGTGGGAGATGCCGCTCGTCCAGGACGGACCGCACATCCCGCCGAGCGTCACGTGGAGCCTGCACGGCACACCGTTCGTGGCCGCGGTCGAGAACGGCGCGCTCAGCGCCACCCAGTTCCACCCGGAGAAGTCCGGCGAGGCAGGCGCACAGCTGCTGCGCAACTGGCTCGCCACCCTGTAGTCCCGCCGATTTCGCCGATCTCCGCCGATGCCCGCACGCCGCACCCCCGCCGCTGTCGTACGAACTGTTGAGGAACCGAGCGTCATGACCCAGACCCACCGCCTCGAACTGCTCCCCGCCGTCGACGTCGCCGACGGTCAAGCCGTCCGCCTGGTCAAGGGCGAGGCCGGGTCGGAGACCTCCTACGGCGACCCGCTGACCGCCGCCCTCGCGTGGCAGAGCGCGGGCGCCGAGTGGATCCACCTCGTCGACCTCGACGCCGCGTTCGGCACGGGCAGCAACCGCGAACTGCTCGCCTCGGTCGTCGGCAAGCTCGACGTCAAGGTCGAACTGTCCGGCGGCATCCGCGACGACGCGTCGCTGGAGGCGGCCCTGTCCACCGGCTGCCGACGGGTCAACCTGGGCACCGCGGCGCTGGAGACGCCCGACTGGGTGCGCTCGGCCATCGCCCGGCACGGCGACCGGATCGCGGTCGGCCTCGACGTGCGCGGCACCACGCTCGCCGGGCGCGGTTGGACGCGCGAGGGCGGCGAGCTGTTCGAGACGCTGGCCCGCCTCGACGCCGACGGCTGCGCGCGCTACGTGGTGACCGACGTCAACAAGGACGGCACGCTCGCGGGCCCCAACCTGCAGTTGCTGCGCGATGTGTGCGCCGCCACGGACCGCCCGGTCGTGGCCTCCGGCGGGGTCTCCTCGTTGGACGATCTGCGCGCGATCGCCGAGCTGGTGCCGCTGGGTGTGGAAGGCTCCATCGTCGGCAAGGCGCTGTACGCCCAAGCGTTCACCCTCGAAGAGGCGTTGGAGGCGGTGTCCCGATGACGGGAAGCCACAACACAGGTGGAATCGAACGATATTCGTCCGGTGGCCGGTGGGAGGAAACGTTCGGCTACTCGCGCGCGGTCGCCGCGGGCGACTACGTGCACGTGTCCGGGTGCACCGCGATCGTCGAGGGCAACCTCGCGCACGAGGGCGATCCGCGGCACCAGACGCTCGCGGCGCTGGGTATCGCGATCGACGCCCTGGCACACTTCGGCCTGACCACGGCCGACGTGGTGCGCACCCGGATGTTCATCACGCACGCCCGCGACTCCGACGACGTCGGCAGCGCGCACGCCGAGGTGTTCGGCGACAGCCCGCCCGCCGCGACGATGGTCGTGGTCGCCGGGCTGATCGACTCGCGCATGCTGGTCGAGGTCGAGGTGGACGCGTACCGGGGGAGGACCCACTCGTGACGCTCGCCGTACGGGTGATCCCGTGCCTGGACGTGGACGCCGGCCGGGTGGTCAAGGGCGTCAACTTCCAGAACCTGCGCGACGCGGGCGACCCGGTCGAGATGGCCCGGGTGTACGACGCCGAGGGCGCGGACGAACTGGTCTTCCTCGACATCACCGCGTCCTCGGGCAACCGGGAGACCACCTACGACGTCGTTCGGCGCACCGCCGAGCAGGTCTTCATCCCGCTCACCGTCGGCGGCGGCGTGCGCGCCGTCGAGGACGTGGACAAGCTGCTTCGCGCGGGCGCGGACAAGGTCGGGGTGAACACCGCGGCCATCGTGCGGCCCGAGCTGATCGCCGAGATCGCCGCCCGCTTCGGCTCGCAGGTGCTCGTGCTGTCGGTGGACGCGCGTCGCCGCCGGGACGGCTCGGCGGGCTTCGAGGTCACCACGCACGGCGGCCGCACCGGCACCGGCATCGACGCGGTGGCGTGGGCGGCGAAGGCGGCCGAACTGGGCGCGGGCGAGATCCTGCTCAACTCGATGGACGCCGACGGCACCAAGGACGGTTACGACCTGGAGCTGATCCGGCTGGTCCGGGCCGAGGTCGCGATCCCGGTCATCGCCTCCGGCGGCGCGGGCGCTCTGGAGCACTTCGCCCCCGCGGTCGACGCGGGCGCCGACGCGGTGCTCGCGGCGAGCGTGTTCCACTTCGGCATGCTGCGGATCCCGCAGGTCAAGGACGCGTTGCGGGCGCAGGGACACCCGGTCCGCTGAGGAGCGCGGTCGCTCGTCGAAGGGCCGACCGCGCCGCCCGCGGAAAAGCCGACCGTTCGCGCGGTCGGCTTTTTCGTGGGCTGATGTGAAGGAAATTTTGCGCAAGGATTATTGCGAAAGATGATTTTCGGATCTAGCGTGGGCCCATGAGCGACGACACCCCGCCCGCGCCCGCATCCCAGCCCCCCGCGTCGGCATCTCGGCCCGCGCGCCGATCGGTGCGTGACGTGCAGACCCTCAAGGTCTTCACCCACCCGCTGCGGATCACCCTGCTGCGCCTGCTGCACGAGAGCGGCCCCGCGACCGCCTCCCTGCTCGGCAAGCGCGTCGACGCGACGCCGTCCCTGGTCAGCTATCACCTGCGCACCCTCGCCGCGCACGCCTTCGTGTCGGAGGACCCGGGACACGCCGAGGACGGGCGCGAACGGTGGTGGAAGGTCGACGAGGACCTGACCTTCTCGTTCGAGGACTTCGCGGACGACGTGGTCGGCCGGGAGATGTCCGTGAGTCTCGCGCGGGTGCTCGGGTCGCAGTCCGACGAGCGCTACCAGCGCTTCCTCGACGACGTCGAGTCGTGGGGCCCGCAATGGGCCGGCGCGGCCTTCGGCGGGGCGCCGACACTGCGCCTGAGCGTCGACGAACTCCGGGAGATGTCCGCCGCGATCGACGCGCTCGTGGACGGCTTCCGCGGCCGCGAGACGCCGGGCTCCCAGCCGGTCGAGCTGTACTACCGGGGGTTCCCCTACCGCATCTGAACCACGGACTTCGGTCCCGCGCATCGCCCTCGACGCCCCGGACCCGGCGCATCGAACCGGCCGCCTCCGAGCCGCCGTCCTCGAACCGCCGCCTCCGACCCACCGCCGAGCCCACCGGAACGGGGAGACAGCCATGCCCGCCACACCCGTCGGCGCACCGCCGCCGCGGCCCGCCCACAAGGACCCGCGCGTGCTCGCGTGGCTCGGTGCATACACCGTCTCCCTGATGGGCGACCAGATCTGGTACATCGCCCTGTCGTGGACCGCGGTCCGCGCCGGCGACGCCGGCGAGGCCGGGCTCGTCCTGGCCGCCGGCTCGTTGCCGCGGGCCCTGCTGATGCTGCCCGGCGGGGCGATCGCCGACCGCTACGGTCCGCGCCGGGTGCTCATCGGCAGCGACACGGTGCGCTGCGCCGTGATGATCGTCGCGGCGTTCGCGGTGGTGTCGAGCAGCCCCGCGGTGTGGCTGCTGGTGGTGATAGCGCTCGTGTTCGGTGCCGTGGACGCGCTGTTCATGCCGGCCGTGGGCGCGCTGCCGGCGCGGTTGACCACGCGCGAGCAGCTCGTCAGGGTGCAGGGCATGCGCGCGCTGGCGCAGCGGGTGGCGACGGTGGCGTCCGCGCCGGTCGCGGGCGCGGTGCTGGCGTGGGGTGACGCCCAACTCGCCTTCCTGGTCGACGCGGTGCTGTTCGCGCTCTCCCTCGCCCTGTTGTGGCGGCTGCGCCCCGGACCGGCGCCCGAGGCGGAAACCGGCGACGACACACCGGAGTTGGGCCTGCGCGCGGGCCTGCGCTACGTCGCGGGGCATCGACTGCTGCGCTTGCTGCTCGTGACGACCGCGCTGATGGAACTGGGCTTCGCGGTCCCGATGAACATCGGCATCGTGCTGCTCGCCGACGACGCCGGATGGGGGCCGGGCGGGATGGGCCTGGTGCTCGGCGCGTGGGGACTGGGCGCGGCGGCTGGAGCGTTGGCGCTGGCCGTGCTGGGGCACGTCCCGCGCCGCGGGTTCGTACTGCCCGCGGGGATGGCGGCGATGGCGGCGAGCCTGATCGGGATCGGATACGCGCCGGGCCTGGCGGCCGCGATCGGCTGCGGCGCGGCGCTGGGCGTATCCACCGGGATCGTGGGCAGTTCGCTGAACGCGCTCGTGCAGACCGCGAGCGCGCCGAGCGCGCTCGGTCGGGTGACGGCCCTTCAGTTGCTGTTCGGGGTCGGCCTGATCCCCCTGCTCTACCCGGTGGCGGGCGTCGCGGCGTCCGCGTTCGGGCCCGCCACGGTCTTCGCCGCCGGTGGTACGACGGTGTTCGTCGGCGTCGTGGTGGCTTGCGTGAGCGGGCCGTTCGACCCGGTGAGGACGGCTTCGGGTCACGGAAGGATTCCGGTCCCACAACAATCATCTGATACGTAGTCACGTGGTCGGGCCCGGATGAGCGGGGTGTCCACCCCATCGGGCAGGCTGAGCACATGACGACGCCGCCATCACCCGGTCAGGGTGGCTATCCCGACTACGGGCAGCAGCCCGGCCAGGGGTATCCCACCAATCAGCCGTACCCCGGGCAGCAGTACCCGCAGGGCGGGCAGCAGCCGTACCCGCAGAACCCCTACGGCGGTTCGCCGTACCCGGGCTCCGACCAGAGCACCCCGCAATACCCGGGCAACTACGGCGCCGGAAACTACGGAGGCGGCAACTACGGCGGCGGAGGCATGCCGCCGGGCCCGCCCCAGGGCGGCAACGGCAAGGGCCCCCTGATCGCCGTCGTGATCGCCGCGCTCGTCGTGGTCGGCGGCATCATCGCCACCCTCGTGGTGGTCCTGGGCGGCGACGACAAGAAGAGCAGCGCGTCGTCCTCGCACAGCGCGTCGTCCTCGGCGTCGGCGACCACCGGAACGTCGTCCCCGAGCACGACCCCCACCACCCGCGCGACGCCCACCCGGCCGAGCACGCCGCGGGCGACCACGCCGAGCCGGACCTCGCGTCCGACCGCGACGTCGGAATTCGACCTGCCTTCCGAGGTCGAGGACGTCGACCTCAGCAAGGGCGAATGCATCGACATGGGGTCGACCGGCAGCATCGACAAGAAGTCCTGCTCGTCCCCGCACGACGGCGAGGTCTTCATGACCTTCAGCATGCCCGGCAGCACCAGCTACCCGGGCGAACCGGCGATCACGGGCGAGACGGACAAGCGATGCCTACCGGAACTGAAGGCGCTCGTGGGCAGCCGTTCCGACGCCTCCCAGTTCACTTTCACCTACATGTACCCGAAGTCGATCAGCTGGACTCGCGGTGACCACAAGGTGACCTGCATCGCCCAGTACGACTCGGGGCAGAAACTCACCAAGCCGCTGCGCTGACCCGAGCGTTCGGCCCTGGGGGGAGGGATTCTCGGATGACGGGTCCCGAGGGATATTCCGGTGGGGGCTACGGCTCCGGGGGGTACGGCGGGGGTGGATACGGCGGCGGCGCCGGCGGCTACCCCGGCGGTCCGGGCGGTCCGGCGGGCCCGCCGCCGCCCAACCCGCCCGGCACTGCGCCCCCGCCCTACGGCGGTCCGCCGTACGGTGGCGGCGTCCCGCCCTACGGACCGAACGGCCCCGCGGGCTCGCCCGGCGGTCGCGGCGGCAGGCGCGTGGTGGCCGTCGTCGTGGTCGTCGCGCTGCTGATCGTGGGCGGCGTGATCGCCCTCGTGGTGAGTTTGGGCAACGACGACGGCAAGGGCGGCAAGGCGGACAAGACGAGCGAGGCGACCATGTCGGGCTCGTCCGCCTCGCCTTCCGACACCTCCGAACCGGAACCGAGCACCGAGCCGCCCACCACCGAACCGCCCACCACCGAACCCCCCGCGACGTCCGAACCGTCGAACTCGCAAGGCAGCGTCGCGGTCGAGAAGGTCCCGCTCAGCCCCGGCGACTGCGTCCTGTTCGAGACCGTCGGCACGGGCGTCGACAAGGTCGCGTGCACGTCGCCGCACGACGGGCAGCACATCGAGAACGTCGACCTGCCCGCCGCCGCCTGGCCCGGCGAAGCGGCCATGGACACCCGGGCGTCGGCCGCCTGCAAGCCGTTCGCCGAACCCGTGATCGCCCGGCAGAGCCAACCCGACCTGCTCACCTGGCTCTACATCTATCCCGACGAGAGCGGCTGGATCGGCGGCGACCGCCGGGTCCAGTGCCTGATCTCCTACGTCGACCAGACCAAAAAGCTCGACGCACCACTGCGCTGAAACACGCGGCGCCACATCCGACGGGCCCGCGGCGATCGCCGCGGGCCCGTCGGACGAGCGGATCTCGTCGCTCAGCGCGGCGCCGTCCGCTGCTGCGCCGACCACGACGCGTGCAGCCGGGCGTAGAAGCCGCCGGCGTCCACGAGTTCGCGGTGCGTGCCGCGCTCGACCAACTCGCCCGCGTCGAACACCAGGACCTCGTCGGCCGATTCCGCCGTCGACATCCGGTGCGCGATGAACACCGCCGTACGGCCGCGGGTCAGCCCGTCCAGGGCCCGGTTTATCCGCACCTCGGTGGCCGGGTCGACCGCCGACGTCGCCTCGTCCAGGACCAGCAGGTCGGGGTCGGCGATGTAGGCGCGCACCAGCGCGACCAACTGCCGCTCCCCGGCCGACAACGACTCGCCGCGCTGCCCCACCGAGGTGTCCAGGCCCGCGGCCAGGCCCGCGAGCCAGTCGGCCAGACCCAGGTCGTCGAACGCCTTGCGGATCGCCGCGTCGTCGGCCTCGGGCCGGCCGTAGCGGATGTTCTCCCGCAGCGGCGCGTCGAACAGAAAACCCTCCTGAGGCACCATCACCACCCGAGCGCGCAACGACGAGAAGCGCACCCGCGACAACTCGACGCCGTCGAGCAACACCCGCCCCTCGTCCGGGTCGACCAGCCGGGTGAGCAGCTTCGCGAACGTGGTCTTGCCCGAGCCCGTCTCGCCCACGACCGCGACCCGCGACTTGGGCGCCAGGGTCAGGTCCACGTCCCGCAGCACCCGAGGGCCACCGGGATAGCCGTAGGAGACGTGCTCGAACGCGACCTCGACCGGACCGCGCGCGAGTTCGGTACCCGCCTCGCCCGGGTCGGCGATGTCGGGCTCCGCGTCGAGGACTTCGAGTACTCGGCGCCACCCCGCGAGCGCGTTCTGCGCCTCGTTGAGAATCTCCACGCCCATCTGCACGGGCCCCACGAACAGCGTGACCAGGAACAGGAACGCGACCAACTCGCCCACGCTCAGGTGCCCGTCGATGCCCAGCCACACCCCCACGACCACCACGAGCGCGTTCGCGAGGCCGACCACGATCTCGCCCATCGGGAACGTCAGCGCGACGAAGACCTGCGCGCGGGTCTGCGCGTCCCGGTGCCCGTCCACGGCCTCGTCGATCCGCCGCGCGGTGCGGTCCTCGATCCCGTGCGCGCGCACGATCGACGCGCCCACCACGGGCTCGGAGATCGCGCCGAGCATGCGCCCCATCGCGACCCGTACGTGCGAGTACGCGGCGGCGATCCGCTTTTGCACCGCGCGCATGAAGAAGTACAGCGGCGCGAAGCACACCCACACGAGCAGTGTCAGCTGCCACGAGTAGACGAACATCAGCACGGTCACCAGCGCTATCTGTCCGACGCTGACGATCAGCAGGAGTCCGCCGAACTGGATGAACCGGCTGATCGTGTCCACGTCTCCGGTCACCCGCGAGACCAGCGAACCGCGCTTCTCGGACTGCTGGTGAAGCGTCGACAGGTCGTGGATGTGTCGAAACGCGGCGACGCGCAGCGTGGACAGACCGCGTTCGCTGGTGCGGTACAGGCGCACGTTCATCGCGTACGCCGACACCGCCGTGATCACGACCGCGATCGCCGCGAGCGCGGCCATCGTGCGTACCACGGTCAGGTCGGGGCCCGCGTCGGCGCGCAGGCCGCGGTCGATGGTCTGCTGCACCGCGAGCGGCACCACGATGCGCCCGGCCGTGCCCACCACGGCGAGCAACAGCGTGACGATCAGGCCCTCGGTGAACTCCGGCGTCAGACGCAGGCCGCGCCGCAGCACGGCCAGGCCGGACTCGACCGGCTTGTCGGAGTCGGGATCGACCCCGATCCGCGAACTCGTCTTCGCGGGTGGGGCGGTGGTGACGGTACTCATGAAGCCGTGGCCTCCTCGGCCTCGCCGATGTCCAGGTCGAGTTCCTCGCCGGCCGCCTCGCGCGCGGCGCGCTCGTAGGCGTTGACGAGCCGGCGGTAGCCCACCGAGCGCTCCGACAGGTCGTGGTGCGAGCCGCGGTCCAGGACCCGGCCGCCCTCGATGTAGATCACCTCGTCGGCCAGCGCGATCGTGGCCTTGCGGTAGGCGACCACCACCACCGTGGCGGGGCCCGCGTCGCGCAGCCCGTGCAGGATCGCGGCCTCCACCGTCGGGTCCACGGCCGACGTCGCGTCGTCCAGGACCAGCAGTCGCGGCTGCCGTACCAGCGCCCGGGCGAGCGCGATGCGCTGGCGCTGCCCACCGGAGAGCGTCGTACCGCGCTCGCCCACCTGCGTGTCCAGGCCCTCGGGCAGCGCGCGCACGAAGTCGGCCTGCGCGATCCGCAGCGCCTCGTGCACCGCGGCGTCGTCCAGGTCCAGACCCAGGGTGATGTTGTCGCGCACGCTGTCGTCGAACAGGAACGCCTGCTGTGGCACCAGCGCGGCGGTCGCCGCGATCCCGCCCTGCCGGTAGTCGCGCAGATCGGTGCCGTCGAGCAGGACCTCGCCGTTGCCCGGGTCCACCAGGCGCACCAGCAGCGACACGAGGGTGGACTTGCCCGAACCGGTCGGGCCCACCACCGCGACGGTGCGCCCGGGCTCGACCTCGAAGGCCACGTCGTGCAGCACGTCGGTGTCGTCGGAATAGCCGAAGCGCACCCCGCGCGCCTCCAGGCGGGCGGGGCCCGCGGCGATGCCCGTGCCGTGAGCGTCGCCGTAGGTGTGCTCGCCGTCGGCGTCCAGGACGCCGCGCACCCGGTCGTAGCCGACCACCGCGCGCGGCATGTCGCCCAACAGCCAGCCGATCGCGCGCACCGGGAACGCGAGGAGGGTGAACAGGTAGGCGACCTGTACGAGATCGCCCGGGGCCAGGGCGCCGTTGGAGACCCGCACCGTGCCCACCACGAGCACGAGCAGCACCCCGAAGCTCGGCAGTGCCTCCAGCATCGGGTCGAACACCGCGCGCACCCGGCCCACCGCGATGTTGGCCTCGGCCAACTCGCGCGACGCGGCGGCGAACCGGGCGGTCTCCTCCCGTTCGCGACCCAACGTCTTGACCACCAGCGCGCCGTCGAAGCTTTCGTGCGCGATCTCGGCGACGTCCGCGCGCAGTTCCTGCGCGCGCATCGCCAGCGGGCCCTGCCGGCGCTGGTAGACCACGTTGAGCACGGCGATCGCCGGGAAGATCACGAAGCCCACCAGGGCGAGCGCCCAGTCGGTGATCACCATCGAGATCGCCGCGACGAACAGCATCACCACCACGCCGGCCGCCATCGGCAACGGCGCGATCGGGTTCCACGCGGCCTCGACGTCGGCGTTCGCGTTGGACAGGAGTTGTCCCGTGGGGTGGCGGTGGTGCCAGGCGAGCGGCAGCCGCAGGTACTGCCGGGTGACCCGGCGCCGATAGGTCGCCTGGAGGCGATACTGCATCATGCCCGCCCACAACCGGCGGCCGACCACCCCGAACGCCTTGAGCAGCGCGATCCCGAACACGGCGGCGAACGCCGCGAACAGCGCGCCCGCCGTGGTCTCACCGTCACGAAACGCCGGGATGATCACGTCGTCGGTGACCCGACCCAGGACCAGCGCGGAGCCGACGGTCATCACGCCGTACACAGCGCTGGCGCCCACCGCCGCCGCGAAGATCCGCGGCTCCTCACGGATTCCGACGCCGAGTACGCGTAGTCCTTGTCGCAGAACGACCTTGTCCGCCACGGGGCTCACTTTCACTGGACTGCGGCCGCCGCGAACGGGGCTGTCGATCGGATGTCGAAACGGTGTGTCGTGTGGGACGAGCCGACAGTGACCGGCGCGCAGGGCATGCCGTCCCCGGACCACAGTGGTTGTCCGATGAAAGTACAAGGCGCGGCGGACGGCGCGGATTCCCCGCAGGGCCGGCGGGCGGGCGGCCGCCCGATCGCCGGGGCGGAACACAGCGGATCAATGCCGCGTGTCACCCTGATTCGGGCACACCGTCGGCTGTCGCGCACCGAATCCGTACATGCGAGGCAACCAAACCCCGGCGGGCCACGTCATCAAGACGTGCCCTGACCATGATCGACCGACCGAGGACGCCACTGTGGGCCTCACCAGCCTCAAACTGATCACCCTGCTCGCCGCCGTAGCCGTCGCCTCGACGGCCGCCGTCGTCGTGTTCTGGCCAAAGCTCTCGCGCCAAGGAGTGGTCCCCGTCCTCGGGCGGATCGGGATCCTGGTGACCAGTCAGGCCCTGCTGCTCGCGCTGCTCGCGGTCGTCGGCAACCGCTACTTCGTCTTCTACACGACCTGGGACGACCTGCTCGGCCGCAACGGCAAGCCGGTCGCGCACTTCGGACCGGGCGGCCCCGGCGACATCCCCAAGCTGGTCAAGCAAAACGGCGTCGAGAAGGTGGACGCGCCCGGCGGCGGCGAACCGCAGGTCGCCGGCCAGATCGAGCAGGTCGACGTGGTCGGCCGGCGCAGCGGCCTGGGCAGCCCGGCCCTGGTCTACCTGCCGCCGCAGTACTTCCAGCCCCAGTTCAAGGACCGCCGCTTCCCCGTCGTGATCGCCCTCACCGGCTACCCCGGCAACGAGCGCAACCTGATCACCCGCCTGGAACTGCCCAAGACCGCCGCCGCCGAGATCTCCGCCGGGCGCATCCAACCCACCATCTTCGTGATGATGCGCCCCGGCAACATCCCCGGCCGCGACACCGAGTGCACCGACATTCCCGGCGGCCCGCAGGTCGGCGTGTTCTTCAGCCAGGACCTGCCCGAAGCCATCGGCACCACCTACCGCATCGCCCCCGGCCCGCGCGGCTGGGGCATGCTCGGCGACTCCACCGGCGGCTACTGCGCGGCCAAACTCGCCATGCTCAACTCCGACCGGATCGGCGCGGCGGTGGCGATGTCCGCCGACTACGGCGCGCCCAGCGACGGCGACACCGGCGACCTGTACGGCGACAGCAAGGCGTATCGCAACCAGAACGACCTGATGTGGCGGCTCAAGAACATGCCGCCACCGCCCGTCAGCCTGCTGCTCACCAGCAGCGAGAGCGGCGAACCCAACCTGCCCGACACCAAGGAGTTCCAGCGGTTGGCCAAGGCGCCGCTCAAGGTGGACACCCTGTTGCTGCCCACCGGAGGGCACAACTTCAAGACCTGGCAGGCCCTGCTGCCCGACTCGCTGCGCTGGCTGAGCAAGCAGCAGGCCACCGATCAGCCCAAGCAGTCCGCCCCGGTGGCCGCGTCCCCTTGACCCGACCGGGCCGGGCCCCAAGGATCGGGGCCATGCCGACTCCCTACGCCCGCATCGAACGCGCCGCGCTCGCCGCGCTGTTGCGCGAACGCGGACCGGACGCGCCGACCCTGTGCGCGGGCTGGACCACGCGTGACCTCGCGGCCCACCTCGTGGTGCGCGAGCACCGACCCGACTCGGGGCCCGGAATCATGTTCAAGCCGTTCGCCGGCTGGACCGAGAAGGTCCGCCTGGGCCGGGCCGCCAAGCCCTACGAGGAGACCGTGCGCCTGGTCGAGAGCGGCCCGCCCAGGCTGTCCCTGTTCGGCATCCCGGGCGTGGACGCGGCGGCGAACACGATGGAGTACTTCATCCACCTCGAAGACGTCCGCAGGGCCGGCCCCGGCGGCGCCGAGCCCCGCGACATCGAACCCGCGTTCGCCGAGATCCTGTGGAAGCGGGCCAAGGGCGCCTCCCGGATCGCGCTGCGCGGCCTCTCGGTGGGGGTCGCGCTGCGCCGCACCGACACCGCCGCCGACGAGCCGGCGGTGACCATCCACCCGGGCGACCCCGTGGTGACGCTGTCGGGACACCCCGGCGAACTGCTCCTGTACCTGTTCGGTCGCAAGGACGTGGCGCGGGTGAGCGTCGAGGGCGACGCGGACGCGATCCGACGACTGCGCGAGGCCGATACCGGGTTGTGAACGCCGGACGGCGAACCCCGGGTCGTGAACGCGGAGTGGTGCGTACCCGGGTGGTGCGTACCGGGGTCGTGCTCACCGGGGGCGTGCGCACCGGGTGGTGAACGACCCTGCGGATGGGCCGCGTCGGTCTGCGACAATGCGCGCATGACCGGTGCCAACCACCCGCCCGTGCGGCCGTCCGACCTCGACCCGAACATCGCCGCCCGCCTCAAGCGCGACCCCGACGGCCTGATCGCCGCCGTCGCGCAGGCGAGCGACACGGGCGAGGTGCTCATGGTCGGCTGGATGGACGACGAGGCGCTGCATCGCACGCTGACCACCGGCCGGTGCACCTACTGGAGCCGCAGCCGGCAGGAGTACTGGGTCAAGGGCGACACGTCCGGCCACGTGCAAAAGGTCGTCTCCGCCGCCCTCGACTGCGACGGCGACGCGGTGCTCGTGCGGGTCGAACAGACCGGCGCGGCATGCCACACCGGCGACCGCACGTGCTTCGACGCGGACGTCCTGCCGATCTCGTCCTGACCCCGCGCCCGACCGACCCCGACCCTCGTTGACCGGGAGATCTCGCACGCCATGACCACCGGAACCGTCACACCGGACCTCGACACGTTCCACGCGCTCGCGCGTGACCGGCGTGTGATCCCCGTCACCCGACGCTTTCTCGCCGACGGCGACACCCCCGTCGGGCTCTACCGCAAGCTCGCCGCCGAACGACCCGGCACGTTCCTGCTCGAATCGGCGGAGAACGGCCGTTCGTGGTCACGCTATTCCTTCGTCGGCGTGCGCAGCGCGGCGGTGCTGACCGAGGTCGACGGGCACGCGCGGTGGCTGGGCAGCCCGCCCGTGGGCGTGCCCACCGAAGGCGACCCGCTCGACGTGCTGCGGGCCACCGTGGACGCGCTGCACACCCCACGCGGCCTGCACACTCCGGGCGAGAGGGCGGGCCTGGAACTGCCGCCGCTGACCGGCGGCATGGTCGGCTACCTCGGCTACGACATCGTGCGGCGCCTGGAGCGGCTGCCCGACACCACGGTCGACGACCTGCGCGTGCCGGAACTGATGATGTTCCTGGCCACCGACCTCGCGGTGCTCGACCACGTCGACGGCAGCGTGCTGCTGATCGCCAACGCGATCAACCACGACAACCGCGAGTCCGGCGTCGACGAGGCGTACCACGCGGCCGTCGCGCGCCTGGACACGATGACCGCCGACCTCGCCCGCCCCACCGGACTTTCGGCGGCCGGTTTCCGCAGCGGGGTCGTACCCGACGCGGCGGGCCCGTGGGGATCGGGCGCCTACCGCGCGGCGGTGGAGGCGGCCAAGGAGGAGATCCGGGCCGGCGAGGCGTTCCAGATCGTCCTGTCGCAGCGCTTCGAGATGCCCACCGAGGCGAGCGCGCTCGACGTCTACCGGATCCTGCGCGCGACCAACCCCAGCCCGTACATGTACCTGTTCCGCCTCCCCGGCACCGACGGCGGCGCCGAGGGCGGTTTCGACGTCGTGGGCTCCAGCCCCGAGGCGCTGGTCAAGGTCGAGGACAAACGCGCGCTGCTGCACCCGATCGCCGGCACCCGCCCGCGCGGCGCGACGCCGGCCGCCGACAACGCGCTCGCCGAGGAACTGCTCGCCGACCCCAAGGAACGCGCCGAGCACCTGATGCTCGTCGACCTGGGCCGCAACGACCTGGGCCGGGTGTGCGCGCCCGGCACGGTCGAGGTGGTCGACTTCATGTCGGTCGAGCGCTACAGCCACGTCATGCACATCGTGTCCACCGTCGTCGGGGACCTCGCGCCCGAGCGGTCGGCGCTCGACGTGTTCGCGGCGTGTTTCCCGGCCGGCACGCTGTCGGGGGCGCCCAAGCCGCGCGCGATGGAGATCATCGACCACTTCGAGCCGACCCGGCGCGGCCTGTACGGCGGTTGCGTGGGCTACGTGGACTTCGCCGGCGACCTCGACACCGCGATCGCGATCCGCACCGCGCTGATCCGCGACGGCGTCGCCTACGTCCAGGCGGGCGCGGGCGTGGTCGCCGACTCTTCGCCCGAGGCGGAGGACATCGAGTGCCGCAACAAGGCGGCGGCGGTGCTGCGGGCGGTGGCGATCGCCGCGACGCTCGTGCCCGCGCACGACGTGGGCCGCTGATCGGCCCCGGGTCGGACCGCGCCGACGCGTCGGTCATGCTGGAGCCATGACCGACGCGACCCCCGAGCGCATCGACGCGCGCGCCACCGCAGAGCCCGTTGCCCCCACCGCCGACCGGCCCTCGACGGCGACCTCGGTGGACGACGACGTCGACACCGGGCCCCGCGACGCCGAGACCGTCGCCGCCGGGACCGGGACTGTCGCCGCCGAGAACGAGACCGTCGCCGCCGGGACCGGGACCCTCGCCGCCGAGACCGGCACCGTTGCCGTCGAGAACGAGAAGGTCGTCGTCGAGAACGAGAACGAGACCGCCGCCGCCGAGACCGGGACGAAGGACGCCGCCCAGGACGCCGCCGCGGCCGAGGAACTGCGCGTGCGCCGCAAGGCCCGCCGCGAGATGACCACCGCCGTGCTGCTCGCGCTGCTCGGCGGCGGGCTCGTGCTCGCGGTGGCCGGCCGCACGTGGGCCGAGGGCACCGCGCTCGTGCACGGCTCGCACCTGGCGGTCGAGGTCACCGGGAACACCGTCAACAAGGCGACCACCGCGTTCGCGCTGCTCGGCATCGCGGGCGGTCTCGCGGTCCTGGCCACCCGCGCGTTCGGCCGGATCGTGGT
>NZ_WWJX01001202.1 GCF_009865215.1 Streptomyces sp. SID3343
CACCCCCGCGGCCGGGGCGGCGAGCCGGCAGGACCGTACCGGTACGCCGGGGCTCGGCGGCGGGCGCACGGTGGCGCCCGATCCGGTCCACCCGGCCTCGGCTCAGGCCGGTCGGTCCAGCCCGTGCAACTCCACATCCACCAGCCGTCCCGCATCCGCGGTGACCGTCATGTACGTATGCCGAGGCTGCCGTCGGCGATCCGTCGGCGACCCCGGGTTGAGCAGTCGCAACCCCGTTTCCGCCGTCGTGTCCCACGGAATGTGGCTGTGCCCGAAGACGAGTACGTCCGCGTCCGGAAACCGGGCCGCGCACCGGCGTTCTCGCCCTGTCGCCGCACCCGTCTCGTGTACGACCGCGAAGCGGACGCCCGCCAACTCCACCCGCGCGACCTCCGGTAGCCGCGCCCGCAGCGCCGGCCCGTCGTTGTTCCCGTACACCCCCACCAACTGCCGGGCCCGCGCCTCGAACAGGTCAAGCGTCGCGACATCGACCCAGTCCCCGGCGTGCACCACCGCGTCCGCCGCGTCGATCTCGCTCAGCAACCGGCCGGGAAGCACCTTCGCCCGCTTGGGCAGATGGGTGTCGGTGGTCAGAAGGATGCGCATGGTCACCACCGTAGGGATCTCGCGGGGCGAGCGAACGCCCACTCGGTTCGGTATCGGGGAATTGGGTGCGGGGCGGTCAGTCGGTGGATGCCCGGGAGGCGTCGAGGTCGAGGGGACAGCGGTGCTGAGCCAGGATTCCCTCGACGATTCCCAGCAGGCGGTCCCCCGCTCGATCGATGCTTCCGTTGTGGGCGCTGACCTGCGCGCCTTCCAGTACGAAGGTGATCGCGGCCGCGGCCTGCTCGGGGTCGCGCAGCCCGGCCTCGGTGCACATGGCGACCAGTCTGTGGGTTTGGTGAGCCTTGTGTTTCTCGATCACTTGCCGTGCGGGGTGGGAGCGGTCGGGCAACTCGGCGATGGAGTTGATGAACGGACAGCCCCGGTGTGAGATCGCCGGCAATCCCTCGGCAATGAAGCGGGCCAGGCCGAGGATCTGCTCCCGGGGGCGGCCGGGGTGCTCGGCCTCGGCCCGGTCGAAGGCCGCCTGGTAGTCGGCGGCGACGATCCGCAGCCACTCCGCGACCAGCGCGTCCTTGGTTTCGAAGTGCCGATAGATCGCCATTTTGGTGGTCTCGGCCCGTTCGGCGATGGTCTGGACACCCACCCGACGGATCCCCTCGCTCTGGAAGAGCTCTTCCGCGGCGTCGAGGATGCGCTCACGAGGCGGCAGTTTGGCCACCCTGCTCGGTCTGCTGACGCTTGCTGCCATGACTGCTCCGTGACGTCCGGTCCGTGGTGGGGCCACTTCGTTTTCTCCTGTTACGGTACCAGTCGGTGCCGCGCGATACCGTTGGGTATCGTGTGGGACTCGAAGGTACCGTTCCGGGCCGATGGGAGTGACAGTGAAAATCACCGAGTACGTAAGCTTCGACGCGGTCGGGCTCGCGGAGCTGGTGGCCGCGGGCGAGGTGACCCCCGCCGAACTGGAAGCAGCCGCACGCGAGGCCACGCAGGCGGTCAATCCGCAGATCAACGCCATCGTGGAGACATGGCCGGCCGACGACGAGCCCAGCCCCGGGAGCGCACCGCTGGCCGGGGTTCCGTTCCTGATCAAGGACATCGCGGTCGCCATGGCCGGGAAGCGGATGGAGTTGGGCAGCCGGCTCGCGGCCGGCAATGTCTCCGACGCCGACTCTTTCCTGATGCGCCGCTTCCGTCGCGCCGGGCTCGTGACGTTCGGGCGTACCGCGACACCGGAGATGGCCTACAGCAACACGACGGAACCGGTGCTGTACGGCGCGACCCGCAACCCGTGGGACCCGGCGCGCAGCGCGGGCGGATCCAGCGGGGGCGCCGCCGCGGCTGTCGCGGCCGGCGTGGTCCCGATCGCGCACGCCACCGACGCAGCCGGCTCGATCCGCGTCCCCGCCGCCCACAACGGCCTGTTCGGATTGAAGCCCACCCGCGGCCGGGTCTCCCTGGGCCCGTACTTCGACGAGCTCTTCAACGGCCTGGTCGTGCACGGCAGCGTCAGCCGCACGGTACGCGACAGCGCGACGCTGCTCGACCAGATCCGCGGCCCGGAACCGGGCGACCCGTACTTCGCCCAGGAGCCGACCCGGCCGTACGCGGAGGAAGTCACCCGCCACCCGGGGTCGTTGCGGATCGGCGTACTCCCCCAGGCGTGGGGTGGGCGCCGCACGAGCGCGCCGGTGGCCGACGCGCTCTCCCGCACCACGCGTCTGCTCGAATCCCTCGGCCACCGGGTGGAGGAGGTCGAGGTCGACCTCGGGGTCGACTGGGAGGAGTTCGTCCTGGCCAGTGCCCGTCAGTGGACGGCGAATCTCACGGCCTCGGTCGACGAGTTGGCCGCCGCCTTCGGCCGGCCCGTCGACTCCTCGACCCTGGAGCCGGCCATCCTGGCCGGCTACCATTACGGGCAGCGGGTCACCGGCGCCCAGTTCGTCGGCGCTCTCGAAATCCGCAACCGGATCGCCCGAAGCCTGGCGGGGTACTTCGGTACCCACGACATATTGCTCACCCCGACCGTGCCGGAGCTTCCCGTGCTCCTGGGCACGCATGCGGAGAGCGCGAAGACGCTGGACGGCCTCGGCTGGCTCCGGTACCTCCTGGATCTTTCGCCGTTCACCGCGACGTTCAATGTGGCGGGCACGCCCGCCATGTCGGTGCCGGTGACGGCCGACGCGGAGTCGGGCCTGCCGATCGGCATGCAGTTCGCTGCCGGATACGGGCTCGAAGGCCGCCTCTTCCGCCTTGCCGGACAACTCGAACAGGCAAGCCCCTGGTCGGGCCGGACCCCCACGGTGTGGGCAGGGAACCACTCAGGCCACTGAGGAGCCAACGAGAGCAGTGCTCTCCTCGGCCGCACCGTTCGCCAAGTCCACGTACGGCGGGCTCGTCTTACGGCGGGCTCAATTCACGGCGGGCTCGGCCGCGTCGTCGTCACGTCCGCGTGGCGAACTCGGCGCCGTCATGTTCTCCGGCATGACGGCGTCGAGTCACCGGTC
The DNA here is from genome assembly GCF_009865215.1 of Streptomyces sp. SID3343. Classification (GTDB taxonomy): domain Bacteria; phylum Actinomycetota; class Actinomycetes; order Streptomycetales; family Streptomycetaceae; genus Embleya. The sequence continues at coordinate 3,075 of NZ_WWJX01001202.1, forward strand.
CATCGGTGGGCCTGCCCCGGTCCATCGCGGCACCCGGTCGACCGAACCCGGGCGTCAGGGGTGGCCCGCCGGCCCGACACCATCGGGATCCGGTAGACCGATCCCGGTCAGCCGAGGGCGGCCAGTCCCTTCAGCAGATCCTCGAGGTTCATCACCGGCTGGACGCTCACCTTCGCGCCCATCGAGAAAAACGGCTCTGCCACGGCCGGCATCTGTGACGCGTCGTCCATGTCGAAGACCATGAGACACGTACGGTCGCCCTCGATCGGGGTGAAGTAGACCGCCTCCGGGTTCCAGCGCTCGACCGCGGCTCGGATCGACTCCGGCATCGTGGCCTTTGCCGCAGCCGCGTTGTCGGCGTCGCTGCTCAAACGCGCTACCAGGAGTGTGCGCATCGGACTCACCGGACTTCTGAAATACGGGCCGTGTTCGGCGCTCTCCACGGGTGCTCGAAAGGACCCGGCCACGTACCCTTCCAGCCTCCACCTGCCTGCCCTTCCCCGCAAGCGCCGCACGCCCAAGACGTACGGCCCGCGGGACGGACGCGGGACGTACGGACGCGGTACGGACGTCGGCATCACATCGCGATCACGACGCGACGTGACGCCGACATCACCAACCAGCGGGGCTAGTTCGTCGCGGTCACCTTCGCCAAGCCCGCCGGCGCGTCCGGGTCCGCCCCGCGCCGCAGGGCGAACGCTCGGGCGATCTGCTGGAGTCGAACCGTCGTCGCGATCGCCCGCGCCGATTCGGAGCGCAGCGCCGGCAACGACGGCGAGACCGTCGCGTGCGGGATCCCATCCCTGTCGAGCCGCTCGCGCAACGCCGCGATATCGGGGGAGGTCGGCCCGCCCACGTCGATCAGCAGCACCGGAACCCGCGCGCTCAGCGCCGCGATCGGGCCGTGCAACAGGTCCGCCACCGAGATGCCCTCCGCGAACACTCCCGAGGTCTCCCGGATCTTCAATGCCCCTTCGAGCGCCACCGCGCCGCCCAGCCCGCGTCCCGCCACCACCAGCCGGTCGTGTCGGGCCCAGTCGGCCGCGAGGGTGTCCACCGCGGTCGTGTCCGCGAGTACCAGCCCTACCGCGTCGGGAAGTTCGGCCAGATCGGCCGGGTCGACCAGGTTCGCCGGCAGCGGGCCGAGCGCCGTCGCGATGCCCACCAGCGCGAGCATCTGCGCCGTGACCGTCTTGGTCGCCGGTACCGCGACCTCGGTGCCCGCCTCGGTGGCGGCCACCACGTGCGCCGCCGCCGCGAGCGCGCTGTCGGCCTCGTTGGTCACCGCGATGATCCGGGCGCCGCGCTCGCGGGCCGCCTGCACCGTGGTGACGATCTCGGGGGTGCGGCCGGACTGGCTCAGCGCGGTGACCAGATGGTCCGTGTAGTCGGTGCGCGCGCCGTAGCGCGTCACCAGGCTGGGCGAGCCCAGTCCCGCCGGCCGTTCCGACGCCAACTCGTACAGGTAGCGTCCGAACACCGCGGCGTTGTCGGACGACCCGCGCGCGATCAACACCGAACCGGCCAACCGGCGCGGCAGCGCGCCCCGTACCGATTCCGCCAGTTCCGGCAGGCGGGCGAGCAACCGCCTCAGTACGTCGGGCTGTTCGGCCATCTCGGCGGCCATCACCTCGCCGCTCATCGGGTCACCAGGGCCCAGTTCGGGCGCTCGCCGGCGGCGGCGTCCCACGCGAGGGCGACAGCGCCGCGCAGGGCGCCGTCGTGGATGTATCGGGCCGGGACGATCACGTCGGACATGTCGGGTCCTCCTGGGCAGTGGGTCGAAACGAACGAACGCAGTACGTCGAGGATGCGATCGGACGCGGCCATCAGGCCGCCGCCGAACGCGATCCGGGCGGGGTCCAGGGTCAGGTACAGGTTGAGCACGTGACCCGCCAGCACGTCGAGCGCGTGATCGGCGATCTCGCGCAGGCGGGGGTCGGGGGAGGTGAGCACCGCCACCGCATCGGGAGGCAGGCCGTGGCCGGTGAGGGCGTATCGGGCCTGGGTACGGGCGATCAGCGGGCCGCCGCCGATGATGCTCTCCAGGTCCGGGTCATCCGCGTGGCCGGGAGCGAGGCCGTAGCCGATCTCGCCCGCCACGCCCCGCGCGCCGCCCACGACCCGGCCGCCGACGGTGAGCGCGGCGGCAACTCCCGTACCCAGATTGACGAACAGGCCCGGGTCGGCGGCGACCAAGGCGCCGGTGCGGGCCTCGGCGAGGCCGGCCGCCTTGACGTCGTTGGCCACCACCACCGGCACCCCGCCGAACGACGCGCGGGCGAGGGCGAGCACGTCGACGTTCTCGATACCGGGCAGGTTGGGGGACAGGGCCACTCCCGACGCGGTCACCGTGCCCGGGCACACCAGACCCACCGCGACCACCTCGCGCCGGCCCTCTCCCGTCGCGGCGGCGACCTGGTCGCGCGCGATCCGCAGCAGCCGGTCCAGCGCGTGCGTCATGTCCTCACCGGGCTCGCGCGTGGCCACCCGGCACGCCGCGAGCGACTCGCCCGCGGCGGTGGCCGTGGCGACGGCCGTCTTGGTGCCGCCGATGTCCAACGCGACGACGGTCGCGGACGGGTCGAACGCGAGCGCCCCGGTGGCGGCGAGGGTACCGGCGGACGCATCGACCGACGAATCGGCCGGCTCGGCGAGTCCGGTGAGTTCGGCGAGTCCGGCAGGTTCGGTACGTCCGGCGGGTTCGGTGAGTTCGGGACAGTCGAGCACGGGTGTTCCTTAGGCAGGGAGTGAGTCGGCGGGGCGCGGGCGCTACGACGGGTTGTCGACGGCGCGCGCCTCCGCGTCGTAGCGGGTCCCCCACGCGAGCGACCGGCCCGCGTCGGTGTGCAGGCCCGACAGGGACTGGGTGCGGCCCCGGGTGACGAACACCTGCGGCCGGAAGCACATCACCACCGTGTCGCCCGGCCGGATCCCGAGCCGACGGGCGTCGCGCAGCACGGTGTAGTAGTGGATCGCCCCGTCCGGCGCGGTGTCCACGTTCGCGATCGGGCCGTCGGAGCCCGGGCCGTCGGTGCCCCGGCCGACGAACGCGGTCAGCTGGAACTCGCCGAGCACCTTGTCCACGTAGTGCCCGGCGGCGAACGCGTACGCGTCGTCGCCGTCCACGTGCGACACCTCGGTCACGTAGACGATCGCGGGCTGCTCCGGCGCGTCCTCGGTGAACACGTGCAGCGGCGTGGTGCCGTGGATCGCGTTGCCCGGCTCGACGTGCGTCGCGCCCGCCGCCGCGGCGATCTCCAGCGAGCGTGCCGACGTCGTGCCCGGCGCGTTGACCTGGCGGATGTCGAAGCCCGCGGCGCGCAGCCGGGCGGCCGCGTCGACGAGAGTGCGCAGGTTGGGCGTCGGTGCGATCCGGCGCTGCTGCGGGTCGGCGAGCAGGGCCGGGAACGTGGTCACGCCCCGCAC
>NZ_WWJX01001203.1 GCF_009865215.1 Streptomyces sp. SID3343
GAGGCGCCGGGGATGGTGCCCCTCGACCCGCGCCGCCCCCGCGCCCGGGCCGCCGTACCGCGTCCAACGCCGCACCCATGCCTGTGTTCATTCTTTGCTCCCGACTGTCGTGGAACGGGCCGATCCGGTCGATCACGTCGACCCGATCGCCCCCTTCGCAAGGCGGCTGCCCTGCGAACACGACCGACGTTAGGAGCCGGAGACACCACCACCGAGAAGTACGAAAAGCCGATCGTCGCCCTGGAAAATCGGGCGTCCCCGCGCCCTCTTCCGCGCCCCGTCCCGACCGGAACTCACCCACATGCCTACCGAAACCCGACCGAGACCCGCCCCAACTCGTCGGGCGCGCGGACCGCACCCACCGAGTGAGGGACCCGCTCCCCGTCCCACCCCGCACAAACGGCCCACGACACACCGCAACCGCCGACCACAAAGGCCCAGCCCACCCGAAACCCAGGCCACACTCACTCACGCCACACGACGTGGGGCCCGCTACGAAGATTTCGTAGCGGGCCCCACGCAAACAATCGACTCGTTCAACAGGTCCGATCAAACCCACCGATCGGAGCACCCGTCCCAAAGTCCCGGAAGACCCTGGGACCCCCAAGGCCCGAAAGCCCCAAAGCCCCAAAGCCCGAAGGCCCGAAGGCCCCAGAGGCCCCAAGGCCCCAAGGCCCCAGAAGCAGCCTCAGACCTCCACGACCACCGGCAGAATCATCGGCCGACGGCGATAGGTGTCCGACACCCACTTGCCCACGATCCGACGCACCTGCTGCTGCAACTGGTACGACTCCGCCACCCCGTCGGCGGCCGCCCGCTGCAGCATTTCCTCGATCTTGGGGATCACCGCGTCGAACTTGGCGTCCTCGATCCCCGAGCCACGAGCCGTGATCTGCGGACCGCCGACCACCTTGCCGCTGGACGAGTCCACGGCGAGGAACACGGATACGAAGCCCTCTTCGCCCAGGATGCGTCGATCCTTGAGCGAGGACTCGGTGACGTCGCCGACGGACAGACCGTCCACGTAGACGTAGCCGGCCTGCACCTTGCCCGTGATCTTCGCGACGCCGTTGACGAGGTCGACGGTGAGGCCGTCCTCGGCGATGACGACGCGGTCCTTGCGCACACCGGTCTTGATGCCGAGGTCGGCGGCGGCGCGCAGGTGGCGCCATTCGCCGTGCACCGGCATCAGGTTGCGCGGACGGGTGAGGTTGAAGAAGTACAGCAGTTCGCCCGCCGACGCGTGGCCGGAGACGTGCACCTTCGCGTTGCCCTTGTGGACCACCTTCGCGCCCCAACGGGTGAGCCCGTTGATCACGCGATACACGGAGGTCTCGTTGCCCGGGATGAGCGACGACGCCAGGACGACGGTGTCGCCCTCGACGATCCGGATCTGCTGATGCGAGCGGTTGGCCATGCGCGACAGCGCCGCCATCGGCTCGCCCTGCGAACCCGTGCACACCAGGACGACCTCGTCCGGCGGCAGATCGTCGAGCGTCTTGACGTCCACCACGAGACCTGCGGGGATCTTCAGGTAGCCCAGGTCCCCGGCGACCTTCATGTTGCGCACCATCGAGCGGCCGACGAAGGCGACCTTGCGCTCGTAGGCGTAGGCCGTGTCCAGCACCTGCTGGATACGGTGCACGTGGCTCGCGAAGCTCGCCACGATGATCCGCTGATCGGCGTCCGCGAAGACCCGGTCCAGCACGCCGGCGATCTCCCGCTCGGCCGGGATGAAGCCCGGGACCTCGGCGTTCGTGGAGTCCACGAGCAGCAGGTCGATGCCCTCCGTGCCCAGGCGCGCGAACGCCGGCAGGTCGGTGAGGCGGTTGTCCAGCGGGAGCTGGTCCATCTTGAAGTCGCCGGTGTGCACGACGGTGCCGGCCTCGGTGCGGATCGCCAGCGCGAGCGCGTCCGGGATCGAGTGGTTCACCGCGATGAACTCGACCTCGAACGGTCCGAGCCGTTCGATCTCGCCTTCCTTCACCTCGAGGGTGTAGGGACGAATGCGGTGCTCGGTGAGCTTGGCCTCGAGCATGGCCAGGGTCAGCTTCGACCCGATCAGCGGGATGTCGCCCTTTTCCCGCAACAGGTACGGGACCGCACCGATGTGGTCCTCGTGCGCGTGCGTCAGGACGATCGCCTCGATGTCGTCGAGACGATCCCGGATGGAAGTGAAGTCCGGCAGGATGAGGTCGACTCCGGGCTGCTCCTCCTCGGGGAACAACACCCCGCAGTCGACGATCAGCAGCCGGCCGTCGAACTCGAAGACGGTCATGTTTCGGCCGATCTCGCCGAGACCACCGAGCGGGGTGATACGAAGCCCACCCTTGGGCAGTACGGGAGGCGGGCCGAGTTCCGGATGGGGATGACTCAAGTTCTCTCCTCGCCACGCGGGCTCGCCCCGCGGCCGTATGGACTGCGGGACGAGACGCGCAAAAGCTCGTGTTCGGCCCGAGCGGATTGTGATACCCGTTCGGGGCACTGCTTACAGATATACCTGCCTACAGCTCTACCCCACCCGCACCGAGATCCTGCCTGAGCTGCGCGACCTGGGCCGGTGTGGCCTCGATCAGCGGCAGCCGCAGCGGACCGGCGGGCAGGCCCTGCAATCCCAGAGCGGCCTTGGTGAGGATCACGCCCTGGGTACGAAAAATGCCGGTGTAAACCGGAAGCAGACGCTGGTGGATCTCACGCGCCTTGGCGATGTCACCGCCGATGAAGGCGTCGATCATCGCGCGCAACTCCGCCGCGACGAGGTGACCGACCACGCTCACGACGCCAACGGCGCCGATGGACAAAAGCGGCAGGTTCAGTACGTCCTCGCCGCTGTAGTAGACCATGTCGGTCTCGGCGATGACCCGACTCGCCGACGAGAGGTCGCCCTTGGCGTCCTTGTTCGCCACGATGCGCGGGTGCTCCGCGAGCCGAAGCAGGGTCTCGGTCTCGATCGCCACGGCGCTGCGCCCGGGGATGTCGTAGAGCATCACCGGCAGCTCGGTCGCGTCGGCGATCGAGGTGAAGTGCCGGTACAGCCCCTCCTGCGGAGGCTTGCTGTAGTACGGCGTGACCGCGAGCAGACCGTGCGCCCCGGCGGCCTGTGCCCGGTGGGCCAGCTCGACGGAGTGGCGCGTGTCGTTGGTGCCGACGCCGGTGATCACGTGGGCACGGTCGCCCACGGCCTCCAGAACCGCCCTGACCAGCTGCTCTTTCTCCGCGTCGCTCGTGGTGGGCGACTCACCGGTGGTGCCGTTGACGACGAGTCCGTCGTTGCCGGCGTCGACCAGGTGGGAGGCCAGGCGCTGGGCGCCCGGGAGGTCGAGCGTACCGTCGGCCGTGAAGGGGGTCACCATCGCGGTGAGGACCCGACCGAAGGGGGTCTGGGGGGTAGACGTCGGAGCCATGGCCCAAACGGTACCGGGCGCACACCTGACCTGCGGGTAGCACCCGCCCTATGAGCCTTCGTCCGCCCCCGCGCGCCCGTCACACACGCCCGGTGCAGGCGAGGGACGGCCGGACACGACAAAGGATCAGACGCTGCCCGCTCGGGGGTTCGAGCAGCGCCTGACCTCTTTCAGTATCGGGCTATTGCGACCGGAACATTAGGGAATCGGACGAAAAACTTCCGATGTCACTCTTTGTGCCGATTTGACCACTCAGATGGTTCAGTACCTTTCGGTACTTGTGGCCCAACTCGGCCGTTCGTGGTGAACGCGGCACAGGTCGGCGCCATCTGTTCGGCCCACGCGGCCGGCATGCGCTCGGCGGGCATCGTCTCGCGACTCGCGCCTCGCGCCGCGCGGACACGACAGGCGTGTGGCGTCCTCACGCTTGGTCCGCGGGCTTCCGCGGGCTTCCGCGGGCTTCCGCGGCCCGAGCGGTCACCCGGGGATGCTCACGGGGCGAGTAGGCAGGTGAGTGGGCTACACCCTAGCCGGGAGCCGACGTCCTCCCCGATGACGTGCTCGACGGCGATGACGTGCTCGACGGCGCGGTGGACGGCGCGGCCGTCGACGCAGACGGGCCGCCCGACGTCGGCGTGGAGCGCGGCACCACGACGGTGCCGGGTTGGGTCGCCGGCCCCTCGGCCGGTCCGGACGGCGCGCTCGCGGCCAGATCGCCGCGGAAGGTGACCGTCTGCGTGCCGCCCAGACCGACCTCGATCCGGATCAGCGCGGGGTTCAGACGCAGGCTCGTGCACTTGTAGTCGACCGGTCCCGCGATGCCCGCCGGGATGCGCACTTCCAGGCCCGAGCCGGGCGGGATGCTCAAGCGGCAGGGGCGATGCCCCTGCGCGTCGGCGATCCACACGGTCAGGCTGTTGGCCGAGAACGTGATCCGGCTGCGGTTGTCGACGTTGAGCCGCGCCACGAGCGGCACGCTGCCGTCGGTCGCGGCGGTCGCGGTCGAGTCCTTGCGCACGTCGGACACCGTCACCCTGGCGCCTTCGCCGAGTTCGGCCCAGCTCGTGCCGAAGCGCAGTTCGCGGCCGTTGGGGGCGGCCTCACCCGGCGGTTCCGCGGCGCCGCCGGGCACCGGTTGCCCCGGCGACTGGCCCGGCAGGTTCTTGTCCGGCAGGTCGGTCGGGTTGCCGGTGGCGCCCGCGTTGGCCGCCTTCGCCTTGTCGTCGGCGATGGTCGGGCCGACCACGCAGCCCGTCGCGAGCGTCGCCAACACCGCGCACACCGGGGCGATTCGCCGGATCCGGACCCCCATGACCCACCTTCGTCGTCGCGCCAGACCTAGGGGAGACAGCGTTGCACGCCTCGACCGGGGCGTGAACGCCTACGGGCGCGTGTCGCCCACCGGGATACGCGTTCCGCGAGCAGCGGACGCGGGCAAGCTCCGCACGCGAGAATCACCCGAACTCGACGATGGGGGCGCCATGTCCGATCAGTACGTACGGCCGGCCCGCGCCGGAGACGGCCCCGCCTTGGGCGCCGCACACGCCCGGGCGTGGCACGACGCCTACGCGGGAGTGTTGCCGGCGCTCGCGCTCGAAGCCGCCACGCCCGAGGCGTTGGCCGCCGAATGGGAGGACGCGGCCGTTTCGCCGCCCACCTCCCGCCATCGCCTGCTGGTGGCGTGCGACGGCCCGGACGTGGCCGGTTTCGCGGCACTCGTCCCCGGCTCCGACGAGGATCTGGACCCGGATCGGGTCTCCGAGCTGGCCATCCTCGTGATCGACCCGTCGCGACAGCGCGCAGGGCACGCCTCACGGCTGCTCACGGCGGCTGTCGCGCACGCGGGCGACGACGGCGTCGGCACGCTCGTGACGTGGGTTCTGGAGGCGGACGAGGCCCTGTACGACTTCCTGGCCGGCACCGGATGGGCACGCGACGGCGCGAAGCGCGAGTTGTGGGTGGACGAAGCCGGGCTCACGGTCATTCGCCAACTCCGGCTGCACACCTCGGTACCGGATCCGGTCGCCGATTGAGCCGATGCGACTCCATGGAGCCCCTGGAAGCTCATGGAACCCCTTGGAACCCCTTGGAACCCCACGGAACCCCTTGGCACCAACCTCCTGGAACCCGATCGAAGCCGATCGAACCCGATCGAAGTCGTTCCAAGCCGATCGCACCCGTAAAGAGAGCGGGGAAACGAAGTGGCCGGTGGGAAACACGGTGAACGCCACACCGACACTCCATTGAACAATGTAAGTCAGCCGTCTTAACGTGGGCGCCGTGAGCCGAACTCCGACCCGCGAGCGCCTATTGCTCACCGCCGAGCGGCTGTTCGCCGTGCACGGGATCGACGCCGTCTCATTGCGGCAGATCAGTGTGGCCGCGAGTCAGCGCAACAATTCGGCTGCGCAGTACCACTTCGGCAGCAAGGAAATGTTGATCCGGGCGATCTTCGGATTTCGGCTCGCCGCGATCAACGAGCGGCGCGAGGAGATGGTGCGCGAGCTTGTCGAACGCGGCCTCGACCGGGACCCGCGAGCCCTGGCCGAGGCCATGGTGCGCCCGCTCGCCGAGCAGATCGACGTCGGGGGCAGCTTCTATCTACGCTTCCTGGCGCGGGTGCACCAGCACTCGGGTTCGGCCGTCTACACGCTGCCGGCGATGGGACTGGAGGGCACCACTCCCGAGTTCGCCCGGCTGATCGACATCGCGCTCGGCCGGCTGCCGACCGCCGTCCGCCGCAACCGGCTGCGCCTGGGCGGCAGCCTCGCGGTGCACGCGACCGCCGATCGCGAACAGCGGGTGCACGAGGGGCAGGCACACGACGTCCTGCCGCCCGCGGCGTTCGTCGAGGACCTCGTGGACGCCGTCGTGGGCATCCTCTCGGCGCCGATGTCCGCGCAGGCACGGGCCGCGCTCACCGCCCTCGACACCGCGACCCTGATCCGTCGCGACACAGGTCAGACCCGCGTCGCGCAGCAGGGCCAGCGCCCGCACTTCGTGGAGCAGCGGGGCCGAGTCGGCCGCCGACTCCACCGTCTTGATCTTCCAGTGGGCGGTGCGCCACGACGTGGTGTGCCGCGGGGTCAACGGACGTGGTCGGTCGTCGATGTGCAGTTTCTCGACGGCGGCCGAGACGAGCGGGTCCATGATCACATCCTCCCCCGGGCCGGCCTCCCCGCAGTGGAGGAGGTGTGTGAGTGGACGGGCCCGTCGACCAGAAGCCGGGCGATCGCCTGCGCGATGGGCAGGTTCGTGTGCGCCTGGACGAAGCCGAACTCGCCGGTGCAGTTGGTTTCGAGGTACCACCAGCCGCGGGCGGTGACGACGAAATCGAGGGCGGCGAAGGTCAGGCCGAGGTCGCGTACGTGCGCGACGCAGGCCCGCTCGACGTGGGCGGGCATCGTGATCGGCGCGTAGTCGGCCGTACCGTCGGGTGCCATCCGCCAGTCGAGTTCGCCGTCGGTGGTGATCGCCGCCGCGAACACGTGGTCGTCGACGACGGTTACCCGCGCGTCGTACATCCGGTCGTCGACGAGGTCCTGAAGGTAGTGGATCGTTCCTGCTATCCGGTCGAGATCGTCCGAGAGGCGGATCCGGGTGGTGGGCACGAGCGAGGTGTGGCGCTGGGTGAGCGCCTTGAGCACGACCTTGTCGTCATGGTCGGCGATGAACGCGCGGGCCGCGTCCGGATCGCTGGTGAACAGAGTGTCGGGCACGGTCAGTCCCACCCGGGCGGCGGCGGCCAGTTGGGTGGGGCGCAGTCGCGAACCGGCGACGACCGTCGGATCATTGCACCACACCTTGAGCGGCTGGGCCTTGAGCAGGCCGAGCAGCGCGGTGGTGTTCTCGTCGGCGCGCCACCGCTCGTCGGCGAGGTCGTGGCTGTCCGGCCGGGTGGGCTTGCGCCAGTACACGGCGCAGTGTCGGTCCAACGACACCGCACGGCCGCGATGGCACAGGGCGGTGCGCCAGTGCCCCGCGGCGTAGCGGGCGGTGATCTCGATCTCGTCGCGCAGGCGCCCCGGGTCCAGGCGCAGCACGGTGGCGCGGCCGCCGAGATGACTCACCACCAGGTCTGCGGTGAGGTCCTGCTCGGCGGCAACAACCACGACGTTGGGGCCGTCGTCAGTCATCCTTGTGGATGCCGCTTTGGTCCTGGGTGCCGGTGTAGTCGGCCACCAGGAAGGGGTCGGCCGCTCGGATCAGGAGCGTTCCCCCCGGGGTGACATTGGCGCCGACGTCCGGGTCGTAGCGGTGCTCGGGCAGCGGACGCGCGCTCCGGGTCGGCGGTTTGGCTCTGCGATCGAGGATCAGCGGTTGCGTCATGAGTCGATTCCTGTCCGTTCCGTGAGTCGTCCCCGTCCGGGTGGTCGGGGTACGGGAGGGCGACCGATGGGAATACGGAGCGTCCCGAGACGCCGTCTTTCCAGTGAACACTGGTTCGTTGCCTGCCACTTCGAGTCGGTGCCAGGTTCCGGCGACTGTTGCGATACCGATTCGAAGGCGCCCGAATCCTGTGGATTTCTCCGATTCGGGCAGGCGTTTCTCACCGGCCCCGCATCTTTAAGAACGCATGACCCATGTCCTGGGTTTCATGCGCGGGGTGTGACGTTGTCCGAACCGGCGGTCTCTCGGCCGATGTCTCCCAATTGGGAGACACGCGGATACAGCTCGACCACGCACCGTGACGAAAGCGCGCCGGGCCGGACGACGTGATCACGTCGTCCGGCCCGGCGCGCCCAAGCTGCCACCGAAGATGCGCGATGATGCGCAAAGCTATGCCAATTCCGGCAAAGTCGCGCTATCTCATGCGCGTTCGCGTGAGATCACTCCGAAGTACCACCCGACCCCGAAACCATCCCTGCCAGTTGCCGGTCGGCCGCTGCCTGGATGGTGTCCTTGTCGCCGATCTCCACGTCCGGAATCGCGTCCGGCAGCGCGTCCTCCATCCGGCTGAGCGGCCGGTACAACAACCCGAGCAGACCCCAGACCCCGAGTACCACCCCGACCAGGACCAGCAGCAGGCCGGTACCTCGCCCGGGCCCCGTGCCCAGGACCACGCCCACCGAGCTCGCGAGCGCCCCGTCGGGGAGCAGGAGCGGTTCGAACACTCGGTCCGCCAGCGGGCCCGCGGTCACGAAGCCCAACGGCATCATCGACATCGCCAGCATCTGATTGGTGGCCAGCACCCGGCCCTGGAGTTCCATCCCCACCTTGGTCTGGATCAGGGCCATCCAGTGCGAGTTCAGGATCATCAGCGCCGCCCACAGGACGAACAGTCCGATCGCGACGACGACCGGTTCGGGCCGGCTGCCCGCGAACACCGCGGCCACCCCGACCAGCGAGGTGAAGCCGATCATGCCGGTGGCCCGCCGGGTGGTGCCGCCCCACAGCGCCATCACCAGGGCGCCCAGGACCGCGCCGATCCCACCGAACGCGGTGACCACGCCCAGCGTGACGGCCGATCCGTCGGCCAACACCATCGGCGTGACCAGCACGGTGGCCACCGCGAAGAGGTAGTTGAAGACCACGAAGAAGACCACCATCGCGACCAGTCCGCGCCGGCGCACGATGTAGCGCCAGCCCGTGACCACCTCTCGCAACAGTGGTTCCTCGCGCTTTTCGAACAGCGTGTTCGGGAAGCGGACCCGCAGGAGGACGGTCACCCCGATCAGGAACGTGACCATGTCGAAGAGCACCACACCGTGCAATCCGACCGCCGCGACCAGGACCCCGCCGGCCAGGGCCGCGAGCATGTCGCCGGAGCCGGTGCCCAGTTGGGCCAATCCGTTGGCCTGCCCCAGATAGCGCTTGGGCACCAGTTGGGCGATCGCCGCGATGTAGGCGGGCCGTTGGAACGCGTTGCAGACCGAGCCGATGCACGCGACGACGTACACATGCCAGATCTGCAAGTGCCCGGTCCACAGCAGCACACCCAGCGAGAGCATCCCGGCTGCGGCCGCGGTATCGGTGAAGATCATGATGCGGCGCCGGTCGTAGCGGTCGGCGACCGCGCCCGCGATCGGCAGCAACAGCACCGCGGGCAGCACGGCCGCGACCGAGATCATCGCGAAGTCGAACGCCGAACCGGTCTGGAGGTAGACCCACACGCCCAGAGCGAACGTGGACAGCGCGGTGCCGATCATCGACACGAACTGTCCGCCCGCCACCTTCGCGAACGTCGACAGGCTCGGTCGGGCCGCCGCCGGGCGCGGCGTCGGCCGATCCGCGGCGGGCGTCGGGCCGGCCGACCACGAACTCAACGTCGCGGCCAGTTCGGCCGCCTGGTGCTTGAGGAAGTAGTGGCCGGCGCGCGGGATCACCGCGAGCTCGACGTGCGGGCCGAAGTGTTCCCACTCGGCGTAGCGCTCCTCGTACAGCAGCGTCGCCCGGTCCTTGTCGCCCACCACGCACAGGATCGGCGCCCGCACCGGCGTGGGTCGCTCCTCGCCGTAGGCGCGGGTGTAGAAGTCCTCGGCCTGGCGCACGTCGTGGCGCAACGCCCGTATCAGATAGCGCTGTTCGGCGTCGTCGTAGACGTCGGTGAAGCCGCCCATCGCGCGCAGGAAGTCCAGGTAGGCGCGGTCGGAGAGCATCCGGTCGCCGGGCAGCTTGCGGGAGACCCATTCGGAGAACCGGCCGGGCAGCCGGGCCGCCGGGAAGGTACCGCCCAACGCGACGCCGCGCAGGTGTGCGCCGGCCGCCTCCAGGCGCGCGGCGAGCGCGGTCGCGAGCGCACCGCCCAGGCAGTGCCCGTACAGCAGGATCGGTCCGTGGATCCGCTCGGTGATCTGTGCGGTCAGCCGGTCGGCGAGGGCGTCGAGGGCCTCGGGTTCGTCGTCGGGACGGCTGGGGTCGTGGCCGGGCAGTTCCACCGCGTACAGCCCGTGCCCCACGGGCAGCGCGTCCGCGAGTGGCTGGAAGGTGATCGGGCTGCCGCCCCCGTACGGCACGCACACCAGGGTCAGTGTGGTCGGCCCGGTGCCTCGGGTGAGCTTGTGGAGCAGGACGCGCGGACGATCACCCGCGTCCGGTTCGGCGGCGCGCTCGTCGAGCAGCGCGGCGAGTTCGCGCACGGTGGGGTGTTGGAACAGGTCGATGATCGACAGGCCCCGGCCGATCGTGCGTACCGCCTGGACCGCGGCGAAGCTGTCACCACCCAGCGCGAAGAAGTCGTCGCTCGCGCCGACCCCGTCGATGGACAACACGCCGGCGAACGCCTCGGCCACCGCCGTCTCGGCCGGCGTCTGCGGTTCGACGTGCCCGCCCTCGGCCGGCGCGATGTCGGGGGCCGGCAGGGCAGCCCGGTCCACCTTCCCGTTGCCGGTCAGCGGCAGCGCGTCCAGGACGACCACCGCCGACGGCACCATGTAGTCGGGCAGCCGGGTCCGGGTGGCCGCCCGAATGGCCGCGCCGTCACCGGCTGTCGCCGAGTCCGTGACCACGTAGCCGACCAGCTTGCGGGCGGAGCCCTCGCCGCGGGCCACCACGATCGCCTCGCGCACCCCGGGCTGCGCGGCGAGTTCGGCCTCGACCTCGCCGATCTCGACCCGGAAACCGCGGATCTTCACCTGCTGATCGGCGCGGCCGAGAAACTCGATCAGACCGTCGGGCAGCCGTCGGACCAGGTCGCCGGTGCGATACGCGCGCCGACCGGCCAGGTCGACGAAGCGCTCCGCGGTCAACTCGTCCCGGCCCAGATAGCCGCGCGCCACCCCGGCGCCGGTCACATACAACTCGCCCGGGACCCCCACCGGCAGTGGCCGCCCGCGCCCGTCCACGACATGCGCGCCGACGTTGCCGAACGGCAGCCCCAGCGGGGCGCTCGCCGCGCCGACCGGCACGCCGGTGACCGGGGCGCCCAGCATCGACACCGTGGTCTCGGTGGGCCCGTAGTGGTTGTGCAGCGTCAATTCCGGGCGAACCGCCCTGATCCGGTCCACCAGGTCGGCGCGCAGCGCCTCGCCCGCGCAGATCAGCAGTTCGTGCGGGAGCACGTCCGCGAGGCCGCCGCCGAGCGCGGCCAGGCCCTCCAGGTGGCTGGGCACGAGCTTCATCGCGTCGACTCGATGCGTGTCCAGGTACGCGGCGAACGCTTCGGGGTCGGTGGCCTGGTCGCGGGTCAGTACGTGCAGGCAGCCGCCGCCGGTGAGCGCGCCGAACACGTTGGTGGTGCCCAGGTCGGCGGCGAACGTCGAGACCAGGGCCCAGTTCCACGGCCGCCCGTCGGCGGTGCGGCCCGGTCCCACCCGCTCGCGCAGCCCGTGCAGGTAGTTGCGGTAGTTGCGGTGCTCGACCGCGACCGCCTTGGGCGCGCCGGTGGATCCGGACGTGAACAGCACGTAGCACAGGTTGCCCGGCCCGACGTCCACCGCCGGGGCGCCGGCCGCGGGGGCCGCGTCCGCGGCCTCGGGCCCGATGATCGGCAGCGGGCCGGCCACTCGG
>NZ_WWJX01001204.1 GCF_009865215.1 Streptomyces sp. SID3343
CTGCGCCGCCCGCGGCGGGCGGCGCGGCGTCGACGACGGCCACGCCCGCGACCCCCGGCGCGCCGACGTCACCCGAGGCGCCTTCGCCGAGCGAGGCGCCCACGTCACCCGTAGCGCCCGCCGCGCCGCAGCGGACCCGCTCACCGGTGGAGCCCCCGTCCGACGCACCCGCGCCGCGTCTGACGCCCGTGATCCCCCAGTTGTGGGACGGGGGCACGCCTGCGAGGGATCCGGCGTGGTGGCGGACCGGCTCGCCGACCTTCGGCGCGTCTGCCGTGGAGCGGTTGTCGGCACCGACCTCCGCGGCGCCCCGGGCGGCCCGGACGGTGTGCGTGAACGACGGCGTCCGGGCCGGCTCCCGGCGGATCGCCTGGCACTGACTGCGCCCGGCACGACGACGCCCCGCGCCCCGCCGTCAGGCGGGTACGCGGGGCGTCGTCGAAAAGCGGTGACCCGCGGTCAGTTGGCCGCCATGATCTCGCGCATCAGGCGCGCGGTCTCGGACGGCGTCTTGCCGACCTTGACCCCGACGGCCTCCAGCGCGTCCTGCTTGGCCTGCGCGGTGCCCGACGAGCCCGAGACGATGGCGCCGGCGTGGCCCATGGTCTTGCCCTCGGGGGCGGTGAAGCCCGCGACGTAGCCGACGACCGGCTTGGTGATGTGCTCGGCGATGTACGCCGCCGCGCGCTCCTCGGCGTCGCCGCCGATCTCGCCGATCATCACGATGGCGTCGGTGTCCGGGTCGTCCTGGAACGCCTGGAGGCAGTCGATGTGCGTGGTCCCGATGATCGGGTCGCCACCGATGCCGACGGCGGTCGAGAAGCCGATGTCGGCCAGCTCGTACATCATCTGGTAGGTCAGCGTGCCCGACTTCGACACGAGACCGATCCGGCCCGGCTTGGTGATGCTGGCCGGGATGATGCCCGCGTTGGACTGACCCGGCGTGATCAGGCCCGGACAGTTCGGGCCGATGATGCGGGTCTTGTTGCCCTTGGCACCCGCGAGCGCCCAGAACTGCGCGGTGTCGTGCACCGGCACGCCCTCGGTGATGACCACCGCGAGGCCGATCTCGGCCTCGATGGCCTCGACGACGGCGTCCTTGGTGAACTTCGGCGGCACGAAGACGACGGTGACGTCGGCGCCGGTGGCCTTCATCGCCTCGGCCACGGTGCCGAACACCGGTACCTCGGTGCCGTCGACGTCGACCGTGGTACCGGCCTTGCGCGGGTTCACGCCGCCGACGATGTTCGTCCCGGAGGCGAGCATCCGGTGGGTGTGCTTCATCCCCTCGGAGCCGGTCATGCCCTGGACGATGACCTTGCTGTCCTTGGTCAGGAAGATAGCCATGTTGGGTCGGTCTCCCTTACTTCGCGGCAGCGAGCTCGGCGGCCCGCTCGGCCGCGCCATCCATGGTGTCCACCTGCTGGACCAGCGGGTGGTTCGCGTCGGTCAGGATCTGGCGACCCAGCTCGGCGTTGTTGCCGTCCAGACGTACGACGAGCGGCTTGGTGACCGCCTCGCCCTTCTTCTCCAAAAGCGCGAGCGCCTGCACGATGCCGTTCGCGACCGCGTCACAGGCGGTGATGCCGCCGAAGACGTTGACGAACACGGACTTCACGTCGGCGTCGCCCAGAATGATCTCCAGGCCGTTCGCCATCACCTCGGCGGACGCGCCGCCGCCGATGTCGAGGAAGTTCGCCGGCTTGACGCCGCCGTGGTTCTCCCCGGCGTACGCGACCACGTCGAGCGTGGACATGACCAGACCCGCACCGTTGCCGATGATGCCGACCGAGCCGTCGAGCTTGACGTAGTTGAGGCCCTTGGCCTTGGCCGCCGCCTCCAGCGGGTCGGCCGCGTCCTTGTCTTCCAGCGCCTCGTGGTCGGGGTGGCGGAAGCCGGCGTTCTCGTCGAGCGAGACCTTGCCGTCCAGCGCGATGATCTTGCCCTCTTCGGACTTGATCAGCGGGTTGACCTCGACCAGCGTGGCGTCTTCCTCGACGAAGACGGTCCACAGCGTCTGCAGCGCGGCGACGATCTGGTCCGCGACGTCGGCCGGGAACTTCGCGGCCTCGACGATCTCGCGGGCCTTGGCCTCGGTCACGCCCTCGTTCGCGTCGACCGGGATCTTCGCGAGCGCGTCGGGGTTCTCCTCGGCGACGATCTCGATCTCGACGCCGCCCTCGACCGACGCCATCGCGAGGAAGGTCCGGTTGGTGCGGTCGAGCAGGAACGAGACGTAGTACTCGTCCACGGGCTTCGCCAGGCCGGCCAGCATGACCTTCTTGACGATGTGGCCCTTGATGTCGAGACCGAGGATCTGCTCGGCCTTCTCGACGACCTCGTCGGTGCTGAAGGCCAGCTTCACGCCGCCGGCCTTGCCGCGGCCACCGACCTTCACCTGGGCCTTGACGACGGCCTTGCCGCCCATGCGCTCGGCGGCGGCTCGTGCCTCCTCCGGCGTGAAGACGACTTCACCGGGCAGAACCGGCACACCGTGCTTAGCGAAGAGATCCCTCGCCTGGTACTCGAACAGGTCCACGCGGGTCCGTCCTTGTGATCGCGATCGGATATGCGGAAGATGCGCAGCCGCGTCCGTCGTCGCGCAGGGTCCGGCAGGCTCGCCCCCAGACTCTGGTGGACGGCGTCCGCACGCGTAGCTGATCCGCCTTGCAGGTTATCGGGCTGGAGTGTCAGGCCCGAAACAGGGTCTCGGGCACACACCGCGGGCACCCCTCGAACCCGGTCCCGCCGGGTGTCGAGATCCGCCCGTTTACGCCTGTTCCACCGTGACACAGGGAACACACCGAAACGGACGCGGTGAGGCGGATGTGGCGGATCCCACGCCGGCGGCTTACGGCAGATGATCACACTTGCCGAGAATCCCGGCGAACGAACGAACGGAGCGGACAACATGGACACACAACCCAGTCCCGACGAAGGAGCCGAGATGACTGCGCTCGCCCAAGAGGCGCCTGCAGCCTCGCCGTCCGAGATTCTGTTCGCGCACCCGACCAGGTTCATCGCCGCGATCCCGGTGCCGAAGGGCATCCGCGTGGAGTACATCGAGGAGATCTACCACGTGACGCCCCCAGCCAACGAGGAGCACAACTACTGGGCGAGCGAGATCTACCATCAGCTCCGCCTGGCAGGCGTGGACCTTGCCGTCATCGGGACCGGTTATTGCGCCGAGCCGGCGGGCTCCAAGCACGTCACCGGCGCGTTCATCCCCGACTTCGTGATCCAGCACAGGCGCTCGGACGAAGCCGATCAGGCATATCGCACGGCCCACGATGGTTGGTACCCAGCGAGCATGGTCCGTCTCGCGGGCGAGGTCACGTCCCCCGGGAACGCCTCGATCGACCGCGAGGGTAAATACCGAACCTATGCTCGCGCGGGCATTCCGATTTACGTTCTGATCGACCGCGAGAAGCGCTCGGCGATCGCCTACTCCGACCCGGTCGATCGAGGCAAGGACTCCTATTACCGGGTCGCCGACCGAGTGAAACTCGGCGAGAAACTTCCGCTTCCCGACGGCCTCCCGACCCTCGACACCGATGCGCTCACCTGACGTCTCGGACCGCAAGCGGCCACCGCCGCGCCGAGCAAGCGATCCGGTCGCGCAGCTCTACGTCGATCCTCACCGTGGTCCGCATGCCCGATCAGCATGCCCGATTCGAGCCGGTTCTACGGCTCCGGTACCGGAAGCGGCACCCCCTGGATCGCCGCCGCCATCACCTGCGGAAACAGGTCGGGCGTACACGCGAAAGCCGGGCTGCCGAGGGCGGCCAGCGCTGCGGCGTTGGTGTGGTCGTAGGCCGGGGCGCCGTCGTCGGACAGGGCCAGCAGGGTGACGAAGGACGTGCCCGCCGCCTGCATGGCCGCCGCTCTGCGCAGCATCTCGTCGCGGACGCCGCCTTCGTAGAGGTCGCTGATCAGCACCACGACCGTTTCCGCCGGGCGCGTGATCAGCGATTGGCAGTAGGCCAGCGCGCGGTTGATGTCGGTGCCGCCGCCGAGTTGGGTGCCGAACAGAACGTCGACCGGATCGCTCAGTTGATCCGTGAGGTCCACGACGTTGGTGTCGAAGACGACCAGTGAGGTCTTCAGGGACCGCATCGAGCCGAGCACGGCGCCGAATACCGACGCGTAGACCACCGAGGCCGCCATCGAGCCGGACTGGTCCACGCACAGCACGACGTCCTTGCGCACCCCGTGTCGCTGTCGCCCGTAACCGACCAGGCGTTCCGGTACGACCGTGCGGTGTTCGGCCTGGTAGTGCTTGAGGTTGGCCTTGATCGTGGCGTTCCAGTCGATGTCGTGGTGCCGGGGCCGGTTGATCCGGCTCGACCGGTCCAGCGCGCCCTGGATCAGGCTCGTGGTGCGTTGGCCGATCCGTCGCTCCATGTCGGCGACGACCGTGCGCACCACCGCGCGCGCGGCCTCCTTGGTGGCGTCGGGCATCAGTTTGTTGAGCGACAGGAGGGTGCCGACCAGGTGTACGTCGGGCTCCACCGCCGCGAGCATCTCGGGCTCCAGGAGCAGCCGGGTCAGGTCCAGCCGCTCGATCGCGTCCTGTTGCAGGATCTGCACCACGCCCGACGGGAAGTGCTCGCGGATGTCGCCGAGCCAGCGCGCGACCGACGGCGCGGAGGCGCCGAGGCCGCCGCTGCGCGGGCCGTTCACGCGTCGGCTGCCGCGCGGGGCGACCGCCGTGTTCTCGGGGCGGTACAGGGCCGCGAGGGCCTGGTCGATCCGGGTGTCCTCGCCGGTGAGCCCACAGCCCGTGCCGTCGGCGTCGCCGCCGAGCACGAGCCGCCAGCGGCGCAGTCGTTCGTCGTCCATGGTTCCCCTCACGAGCGGATCGCGGGTGTGCGGGTGAGACCGAGGATCTCGGCGAGCAACGGCAGCACCGTGTCGGCCCGGGCCACGTCGAACACCTCCGCGGTCGCGTCGCGGGCCGGTGCGCGGGCCGGCGTCCGCAGTCGTTCGCCGAGGGTGCGGCGCTCGGCTGCGGAGAAGGTCGAGAAGGTGCGGCGCAGGAGCGGCAGGATCTCGGCGAACAGGTCGGCCGGCGTGGTCGCGATCCAGTCGTCGACGAGGGTCGTCAGGCGGTCGTCGTGGATGAGCAGCATGCCGCCGCCCGCGAGGAAACCTTCGATCCAGGCGGCCGATTCGCGGTGCGGCACGCCTCGGGTCAGGGCTCGGGCCAGGCGGGGCGCGGCCGCGTCGGTGTCGAGGCGGCCGAGGTCGAGCAGGATGCGGGTGGCTCGGCCGGTGAGCAGGCCCGGCAGGTTCTCCCGGGCGGCCAGGCGGTCCAGGGTCGCGTACCACTCCTCTTGTCGATCGCGGGTCAGGAGTTGTACGGCCGCGTGCACGTCGTCGAGGTGTCGGTGCATCGCCTTGGCGCCGTCGTCGTCGAGGCCGGCGCACGCGGGGATCAGGCCGACGCAGATGCGGACCACGAGGCCGGCCACGACGGTGTCGAGCGCGGAGGTGTCGGTCCCGCGTACGTCGCCGTAGCGCAGCGCGCGCACGAGACCCGGCAGGGCCTCGGCGAGTCGGCCCACGTCGGTGTCGAGCGCGGCGCGTTGGTCCAGGACGCGCATGATCACCGGTAGTGCGTCGGGCAGGTCGGCCCGCAGGCAGCGTTCGGCGACCGCGGTGACGTCGGCCAACGAGGTCGCGCAGATCGCGAGGTCGACCGCGCGGGCTTCGGCGGCGGCGACCACGGTGGTCCCCCACACACCCGCTTCGGCGACCCGGATCGCGAGTTCGGGCTGCCAATCCAGTCGCCACGCCTCGCGGAAGGTGCCCTTACTCTCGCGGGCCGGTGCGGGGGTGCCCCACGGGATGTCGAGCAGGGCGAGCCGGTTGAGCAGGCGGCTGCGGTCGGCGTGCGAGTCCTTGCGCAGGTCGAGTTCGAGGTCACGGGCGCCGGCCTCGGGCTTGATCCTGAGCCGGCGTTGCTCGCGGGAGAGGTCGCGCTGAAGCGGTACGGCGGGCACGGCGTCGGGGACTTCGCCGATCACGTCGCCGACCACGAGGGCGTCGTGGACCAGCGCCAGCGGCCCGTCGACACCGTCGCACATCACCGCACGCACGGCCTCGATCGTCTCGTCGAGGCCGGCGAGCGGCCGATCGCGCAGCGCGGCGAGCGCGGTCGCGTGTCGGGTCGCCTCGATGACGTGGGCGGGGGACACCGGGTGGCCTGCGTCGCGCAGCAGGGACGCGATCTTGACGAACCAGCGGGGCAGCAGTTCGGGCTGGTCGGCGTGCGCGTACAGGTGCCGGTACCAGCCCGGGGAGGTGACGCCGGCGCCGTAGCCGGAGCTTTGCGCGAGGCGGCGGTGGGTCCAGGGAACCCAGGTCGTCTCGATCCTGATCCTGCTCTTGTGGGGAGCGAGCAGCGCGCGGTCGGCCGCGGCGCTCGGCATGGTCGCGAGGGCCGGTACGTGCCAGGCGCCGCACACGACGGCGATCCGACGGTGGCCGGCGCGGCGCGCGGCGCGGATCGACTGGCGCATGTGCGCTTCGCGCA
The DNA here is from genome assembly GCF_009865215.1 of Streptomyces sp. SID3343. Classification (GTDB taxonomy): domain Bacteria; phylum Actinomycetota; class Actinomycetes; order Streptomycetales; family Streptomycetaceae; genus Embleya. The sequence continues at coordinate 6,539 of NZ_WWJX01001204.1, forward strand.
GGCGCTCGGCGCGGTCGTCGGTGGGGTGCGGGGGCTCGTCCTCGCGCAGGGCGGCCATCGCGTCGGCGAGGGCCGCGAAGGGCGTCAGGGCGTCGGCCCCGGTGGGCAGTCGGTGCTCGACGACGTCCTCCCACCAGCGCTCGGGGTCGTCCTGGCCGGCGAGCGTGGCGAGCGCGGCGATGGGGTCGATCCGGGCGGGGTGCCGGGTGGCTTCTGCGTCTGCCTCCGCGTCCGCTTCTGCGTCTGCCTGTGGTTCCCGGGGCTCGCCTGCCTGTTCGCGTTCCTTGCGGGCGCGGTCGAGGGCGAAGGTCAACGCGACCGGGAGATCGATGAAGCGCACCGGCAGGTCGTGGTCGGTCGCGTGCCGGATCGCGATCCACTCGGGGCTGAATTGCGCGTACGGCCAGAAACCGGCCTGGGCGGGATCGTCCGTCGCGTGCGCGAGCAGCGCGACGGGCGGGCGCAGGTCGGGGTCGGCCGCGAAGGACAGCAGCACATCGGCCTCGGGCGGTCCCTCGATCAGCACGATGTCGGGCTCGATCTGCGCGAGCGCGGCGCCGACGGCTCGGGCCGAACCGGGGCCGTGGTGGCGCACGCCGAGCAGGATCACCGATTCCTCGGCGCTCACCCTGGAGGCCATCAGGCCCGGTCCGCGTCGCGGCAGGCCCGGTAGAAGTCCTGCCAGTCCGCGCGCGGACGCACGGCGGTCTCCAGGTATTCACGCCAGACCTGGGTGTCGGCGGCCGGGTCCTTGACCACCGCGCCCAGGATTCCGGCGGCGACGTCGGCGGAACGCAGCACGCCGTCGCCGAAGTGCGCGGCCAGCGCGAGCCCGCCGGTCACCACGGAGATCGCCTCGGCGGTGGACAGCGTGCCCGACGGGGTCTTGAGCCGGGTCCGCCCGTCCTCGGTCAGGCCGCTGCGCAATTCTCGGAACACCGTGACCACACGCCGGAGTTCGGCCTCCGCACCGGCCACGGGCGGCAGGTCGAGCGAGGATCCGAGCTGGGCGACCCGGCGGCTGACGATGTCCACCTCGGCGTCCGCGGTCGCGGGCAGCGGGAGCACGACGGTGTTGAACCGGCGGCGCAGCGCGGAGGACAGGTCGTTGACGCCGCGGTCGCGGTCGTTCGCGGTCGCGATCAGGTTGAAGCCGCGAACGGCCTGTACCTCGTCGGTCAACTCCGGTACGGGCAACGTCTTTTCGGACAGGATGGTGATCAGCGAGTCCTGCACGTCGGCCGGCATGCGGGTGAGCTCCTCGACTCGGGCCACGAGCCCTTCGCTCATCGCGCGCATGACGGGACCGGCCACCATCGCCGAGCGGCTGGGCCCGTGGGCGAGCAGCCGGGCGTAGTTCCACCCGTAGCGGATCGCCTCCTCGGGGGTGCCCGCCGTGCCCTGGACGAGCAGCGTCGAGTCGCCGCAGACGGCGGCGGCGAGGTGTTCGGACACCCACGTCTTGGCGGTTCCCGGGACGCCGAGCAGCAGCAGGGCCCGGTCGGTCGCCAGCGTCGTGACCGCGACCTCGATGATCCGGCGCGGCCCGATGTACTTGGGCGAGATCACCGTCCCGTCGGGCAGCGTGCCGCCGAGCAGATACGTCGCGACGGCCCACGGCGACAGCTTCCAGCGCGGCGGCCGGGGCCGCTCGTCGGCGGCGGCCAGTGCGGCCAACTCGTCGGCAAAGGCGTCCTCTGCGTGCGCCCGCAGCACGACCTTCTCGACGGGCTCGACGGAAACGGCCACAACGACTCCCCCACGGCTCGAACACAACCGGACGAAAACAAGCGTGCCGGTCCGGTCTGACACCGAGGAGCCGTTCCGCGCGTCAGAGTTCGTCGAGCAGGAACCCGGAGTCGACGGTGAACCCGAAGGGTTCGGGCAGCCGTACGTCGGCTCCGGCTTCGACGCGCTCGGTGTACGTGTACTTCCCGTTCACCGGCTCGAAGTGCACGATCACCTCGTGGGTCTTGCGATCGACGATCAGGGTGACGGGTACCTCTGCGGCCGCGTATTCCCCCGGCTTTTCGCGGAGGTCGACTCGGCGCGTATTGCCTGACGTCACCTCGACGAACATCCACACACCCGACGCGGACAAGGCGTGCCCGTCGCGAAACTCCGCTCGCGACCCTTGGTCCACGACCACGAGGTCGGGAGTGCGCTCGGTGCCGACGGCGAGAACGAAGGGGATGCCTTCGAGGACGTGGATCCCGCCTGGCAGACGCGGTTCGAGCAGGTCACGCAGATCGGCCAGGATGTTCGCGTGCGCCGGGCCGGGTGGCACCTGCATGAGCAGCCCGGCGGGAGACGCCTCCCATCGAAGGCTCTCCGGGAAAACGTCGGATTCGCGCAGGATCCGCAGTGCCGTGAGCCGCCACGGCGCCAACGGATCCGAGTGTGCCGTCGCGTCGGTCACGGGGATCCTCTCCTTGCGGGCTGCCTCGATCCTAGAACGCTCATCACCCTCCGCGATTCCACTGTCACGCATCCGCGCTCGCGCGTGCGGACCGGAGTCGGGCGCGCAGCGTAGTGGGGTCGGCAAGGCTCCCGAACCCGTCCCCGCAGGTCGGGGTCGGGGTCGGGATCGGTCCTGCGGGTGACCGGATGTGGAGCACACCACCTCCACGCGCGCGGGCCGCGATGTTGCGCCCACAGTCGACGCCATGGAGCGATCCGCGCCTTGGGCCTCCGCCGCTCGACCACCGATGCGTTGTCCACTCCTTCCCGCGCGGGAGGCCGCGTCGTCCCCCGGGGGCGCCTCGCCCGCCGGGGGCGGTCCCTGTTCCCGCTACCGGCCCCGGGTCGCCGGGTGTTCGGGGCCGGCTTTCGGTGGGGTTGGGCCCACGAGTTCCTCGCGCATCGTGCGGCGGTGGCGCAGGGTGTCGGCCAGGGCGTGGAAGGCCTTGGGCCATTCGCCGTCGGGCTCGGGGCCGGCCAGGGCGTCGACGCGCTCGGCCAGTGCGGGGTCCAGGCCGCGGCCGGCGACGTCGCGGGCGCCGCTGAAGCTCCAGGGGTAGCCACCGGACTCGGCCGCCTTGGCGAACGCGGCCAGGACGGCGTCACCCAGCGGCGCCGGCCACGGGGTCGGGCAGTTGGTCAGGAGTTGGAGGGCTTCCGAGAGGCCGTACTCGGTGATGTGGCGGGCCACGTGCTCGGCGCATTCGGCCGCGGGCAGCACGGTGAGAAGTCGGGTCGGCGCGCCGCGGCCCGCCAGCGCCCTGGCCCACCGCGCGTCGCGCTGGAGCACCGCGGCGCGGGCCCATCCGTCGCGGACGTCCTCGGCGAACCGTCGGGGCAGGCGGCGGGCGACGATCGTTTCCGGGGTCTCGCCGAACACGTCCCCCCACAGCGCGAGCGGCGTGCCGGCGACGATCTCGCCGAGCCACCACGAATGGTCCTCGCGGCCGGTCGGCGACGTGTCCGAGATCCCGTCGCGGCGCATCGCGTCGTCGCACCCGGTGGGCGGCACCACGCGCACCCGGTCCGCGCCGTCGGGGCGCAGGCACACGGACGCCCGCTCGCGCATCCGGGCCGCGAACGCCGAGCCCGGCAACTCGGTGAGCAGCCGCGCGGCGGCGACCCGGACCACCTTGGCCCGATCGTCCAACGCCCGTTCCAGGAAAGCCTCGTCACGGTCCGTCAGGCCGGTGCGCAGCGCGGCCGTGAGCACCGCCCGGTCCTCGGCCGACTCGGTCCGCCAACTACGGTCCAGCAGCCCGCGAGCCGCGTCCGGATCGCTCCCCCGCACCACCCTCAGCGCCGCGAGCCGCTCACCGAACTGCCCGTGCCGCCACAGCTCCACCGGATCCTCGGCGTCACCGACCGCGACCCGGGTCAGCCAGGCCCAGTCGGGGTTGAGCCCGGCGAGCCACCGCCCGCGCGGCCCGGCCAGGTCGGCGACCGTCTCGCGCAGATCCGTCCGCGACCGGG
>NZ_WWJX01000126.1 GCF_009865215.1 Streptomyces sp. SID3343
ACGCCCTGCGCGCGGTGACGCTGCCGGCCGGACCGGGCTACGTGTGGGCCGCGGGGGAGACCCGCGCGCTGCGCGACATCCGCCGCCACGTGCGGCACGAACTGGGCCTGCCCGCCCGGATGTACAAGGTCATCGGCTACTGGACGCACAACGAGAAGGAATGGGACGAGCGCTACGCGCGGCTCGACCCGCAGGTGCGGCACCGCCTGGAGACCGCCTTCGACGCGATACCCGAACAGGACCGCGACGAGGAGGTCGTGGAGGGCATCCTCGACGAGGTCGAGGCCACCCTGGCGAGCGTCGGGCTGTGAACGCACCACCCGACGCGACGCTCGCGCCCGCCGGACGCGCCGAACCCGCGCCGCCCGCCCGGGGAAACGCCCCGGGAGCGACGTCGGGCTCGCGCGTGCGCCGCGCCCTGTGGCTGATCGTCGCCGTGGGGGCGCTGGCGGCGGTGATGCTGCTCAGCGTCGCCGTCGGCTCGAAGAACGTCCCGCTCGCGACCGTGTGGGACGGGCTGTTCCACTACGACGGTTCGAACGACCACGTGATCGTTCGCGACCTGCGGCTGCCGCGCACCCTGCTGGGCGTGCTCGTCGGCATGGCCCTGGGGGTGGCGGGCGCGGTGATCCAGGCAGTCGGCCGCAATCCGCTCGCCGATCCGGGCATCCTGGGCGTCAACGCCGGCGCCGGGTTCGCCGCGGTCCTGGCGATCGCCCTGTTCGACCTCACGGACCTGCGCGC
>NZ_WWJX01001205.1 GCF_009865215.1 Streptomyces sp. SID3343
GTCCAAGGCCGCAGGGGCGGGGTGAAGCCCCGTGGTCTACGGCACGGCCCACGACACGGCACTTGGGCAAGTCGCCGGGTCCCGTTGCCCGTTCGGGCCGTTCGGGTTGCTCGGGTCGTTCGGGTTGCTCGTGGTCGCGGCGAGATAGCCGAGGACACGGCCGTCCGGCGTGCGCATGCAGTCGTACTCGCCCTTGTCGTGGTCGACGGAGTCCCAGATCAACGTGCCCGACGTGTCGTAACCGCGGACACGGGCGTCGCCGGTCGGTTCGGGCTCGCCGGCCCGGCTCGCCGACATCGTGCCGTACCAGATGCCACCCGCCATGAGTACGTCCCGTTCACCGAGACCATGGTCCACGGTGACGCGAGTGACCGCGCCGGTGTACCGGCCCCAGTCCGCGAAGGTCCAGCGGCCCTGCTTCGAGTCGCTTTCGCCGCCTTCGATCTCGATGGGGCCGGGCATCCAAGCGGTGTCGTCCTTCGGCCCGTGGAGGGGCGAGGGGAGCGAGTCGGGCCCCGCGTCCCCACTGCATGAAACGATGCGGGCGCGATCGTCGACCGCGACGGCGAAGTACAGGTCGGGCCGACCCGGCCTCGGTGTCCGCACCGCCAGGTACGGCCGGAAGGTCGCGGCCAACGCGGTCTGCGCCCGGCCTTCGGCGTTGGGCACGGTCAGTACGCAGCGATACACGAAGTCACGCGCGAGGGCCTCGGGCAACTCGCGCCCCGCGGGCACCGCGACCATGGTCGCGGGCAACGTGAACGGCTTCGCCGTCGGAGCCGGCGTCGCGCTGACGGGCGGGGGTGTGGGCGCATTCGACGCCTCTGCCGGGGGCGCGTGGTGGGATCGCGTGTCGCCGTCGGGCAGGGCCACCGCGATGCCGGTCACGAGCGCAGCCACCGACGCGGCGGCGAGGAGCGGGAGTCGGAAGCGCGCGACGACCCCGCGACGACGCGCCCCGGGCTGTGCGCGAACGTCGTCGAAGCGGTCGAGCCCGTTGATGCCGATCAAGCCGTTCACGTCGTTCAAGCCGCCCGAACCGACCAGGTCGTTCGAGCCGTTCGAGCCGTCCGAACCGACCAAGCCATTCGAGCCGTTCGAACCGTTCGAGCCATCAGATCCGTCCAAGTTGTCGAGGTTGTCCGCGTCATCGAGCAGGGCCAGCAACTCCGCCCGTCGCACGGCGTGTTCGCGCAGGTCGCGGTCGGCGGGCGGGCGGTTGGGGATCGTCACGACGCCTCCTTGGTAATCGGGGACCGACGATCGGCCGCCGCGTCCGAGCGGGTGTCGTCGGCGGTCTGCCCCACAACCACGAGGCCGCGCAGCCGGGCGCGAGCCCGGTGCAACCGGGACTTGACCGTGCCGACCGCGACGCCGAGCGCGGCTGCGGCGGCCTGGTGGTCGAGGCCGCTCCAGACGCACAGTTCGAGGACTTCGCGATCGCGCTCCGGGAGTTCGGCCACCGCACGGAGCAGGGCCGCCATCGCGCGTTCGTCGTCGAGACGCGCGGCGACGTCGTCGGCGTGATCGGGACTCGGCGCGGGGGCGGGCAGCCGCGCCCGTAGCGCCTGATAGCGCTGCAACGCCCGCCCACTGTTGGCGGCGAGGTTGCGGGCGACGCCGAGCAGCCACGGCAACGCGCTGTCGTGGTGGAGGACGACCTCCGATCGGATACGCCACGCGTGCAGGAACACGGCCGAGGTCAGGTCCTCGGCGTCCGCCCACGACGCGGTGCGCCTGAACAGGAAGTTGTGGACCGCACGCGCATGTCTGTCGAACAGGTCGCCGAACGCGGATCGTTCGCCCCGACAGGCCCTGTCCCACAACTCGCGGTCGGTCTCGGTGGGAGTGTTCACGCTCTTATGTGTGCACGGCCGTGCCCCGGGTTCCCGCCGCCGCGAAGGCTACTTCCGGCGAGACGCCTGCCGAACGGCTGCCGGACCGCCCCCTGACGGCTGCCGGACGGCCACCCGACGGAAGTCGGCGGAGCCGTTCGAAACCGTTCGCCGCCGATGGTGCGTCGGTGCGTCGGCGCGTCGACGCCGTGGCTCGGGCGCCCTCAGGAACGATTCGCGCCGTACGGCGGGTAGGCGGCCGGAGGCGCACCCGGCGGCGGGACGGCCGCGGATTGGTAGCCGTACGGCACCGAGGGAGGCGAGGGTGGCGAGGGAGGCGAAGCCCGGAAGAGCGTACGGACCGTGCCGCCGGCGGCGACGAAGGCCACAACGATGCCGACCAGCCAGCCCGCGAGCAGCCCGTAGCCACCGCCGCTCGCGAGCGCGTCGACGACCCCGGCCGTGGACCGGCCCCCGGACCCGACGGCGAACTTGCCGCCGGAGCTGTCGGCAAGGCCCCGGACGACCACGAAGTGGCCCGCACCGCCGGCGACCAGGTAGGCCGTGAACATGTACGCCGCGCCGCCCAGCACGAGCGAGAACCACCCGGAGATGAACGGGTTGAAGCCGTTGCGTCGGGACGCGACCCGCAGGACGAGTGCGACCGTCACGAGCAGCGCCGCGACGCCGAGCAGGCAGCCCGCCACGTACGCGCTTTCCACGTCGGAGAACACACCGCTCTTGTCGATCACCCAGTGCGGCATGCTCAATCGGGCGAGGACGGCCTCGGCGCCCTCGTCGTCGGGGGCCCGCGTCAACAGGTCCTCCGACAACCACTGGTTGCCGAACGCCCCGACCAGGAGCAGGGTGGTGGCGGTGCCGGCCACGACGACGCGTCTCGACACGCCGCCTCCGGAGTAACCCGAGTTCATACGGCAGCATGCTAGTGAACCGGGCCGACGGGGCGTCCTCCGTCCGACCTTCGGCTGATCCCCGGTCGGCGGCCCCCGGAATTTCGCCGGGCCTACAGCTTCTCGCCGGTGAGGGCGCGGTACTCCTTGCCGAGGCGGGCGACCAAGGGGTGGTCGACGGGCAGGTCGTGGTCGCCGATGCGGCGGATCGGGCGTACACCGATCGCGGTGTTGGTCGCGAACGCGGCCTGTACCGCCCCGACTTCGTCGATGCGGACCGGCTCCTCGGTCGACGGGTGGAGGTGCTTGAGGAGGTCGGCGGTGACACCTCGAAGGCACGGCGCGTCGGGCCACACCACCCGATCGTCGACGACGAACCCCACGTTCCACGTGCCGCCTTCGCAGACGCGACCGTCCGGCTCGACGAACAGGGCGTCGTCGAAACCGGCGAGAAGTGCCGCGCGCCGCTGCCGGAGCTGACCGAACAGGCCGAGGTGTTTCACGTACGGCACGTCGCGCCGGTAGACGACGGGCCGCACACTCAGCGGCGGCATCGGCATCGCCCCGGCCGCGCGCGTGGTCACCAGGATGTGCGGCGTGGCCCTCGCCTGCGGGTTGGCGAGGCCGATCGCCGGGTCGAACACGGTGATCCGGACGACGAACGCACCGGTGCGCCCGGCGGCGGCACGGCGGGTGTACGCCAGGACCCGATCGGGGTCGAGGTCGGCGTCGAACACGACGCGACAGTCCCGGACGAGGCGCCGCATGTGCAGGTCGAGCCCGCGTACCCGGCCGTCGTCGACGCGCATGCTCGTGAAGTGCCCGATGTTCGAAAGGGCGAGAGCTGCGAGGTCGTCGGGGTCGGCCGGCGCGCCGTTGATTTCCACCCGACGAGTCTGGCAGAACCCACGCACCCGGCTTCCGTACGGTGGCCGCTCGCGCCTGCGGCACGCGGTACCCGACCTGCGCACTCCGAGCTTGTATCAAGTTGCGCTTATATACGTCACGAGTAATACTTCTCGTGTGGACGTCTTCGAAGCTGTCGCGGAGCCCAGCCGGCGGGCGTTGCTGGATGTACTGGCCGAGGGCGAACGCTCCGCAGGCGAGTTGGTCGCGACGCTGCCGGGGTTGACCCAGCCCGCGGTGTCACGACACCTACGCGTGTTGCGGGAAGTCGGCCTGGTCGACGTCCGGCAGGACGGACAGCGCCGGATCTACGCGCTGCGGGCCGACGGGCTGGCCGAGATCGACGAGTGGATCGGTCGCCACCGCCGCTACTGGACACGGCATCTGGACGCCTTGGAGCAGCACTTGGCAACACGAGACGAGGCGCGGCACGAGGCGACTCGGCACGTGGCGCCGCAAGACGAGTCAACCCGGCACGAGGCGACACCGCACGTGGCACCCAGGCAGTCGGAACCGGAGGAAACGTCGTGAACGACCGTTACGGACGCCTGGTGCTGGACGGCGAGCAGGCCGCGCTCGTCTTCGTCCGGCGCCTGCCGTACCCGATCGAAGACGTGTGGTCGGCCATCGCCGATCCGGACCGCCGCGCGTCCTGGTTCGGCGAAACCGTCCTCGAGGGCCGCGTCGGCGGCGTCATCGACATGGTGCCCTCGGGGCCGCGTACATCGGTCGACCGCAAGCGGATGACCGGCCGGATCCTGGTGTGGGACCCACCGCACGTACTGGAACACGAGTGGCGGCAGGCCGTCGCCGAGGACGGCGTGGTCCGGTACGAGCTGGCCCGCGACGGGGACGGCACCGTGCTCACGTTCAGCCACCGCGGTTTGGGCGTCCCGACCGCGAAGGGCTTCGGCCCCGGCACGCACGCCTTCCTCGACCGACTCGAATCCCACCTCGCCGGGGCGATCCCGCCCGACTGGACCGAGCGCTACCGCGAGGTCGCGCGCGGGTATCCGGCCCGGTCCTGAGTCGGCACCCGCGCAGTCCTGCCCCTCACCCATCGCCTTGTCCTCTGCCGAATACTCACCCCACGCGACCCCGTCGCCGCCCCCACGGCAACGGCCGTCACAACGAACGGGAGCATCATCATGAACCGACCCAACGTGGTCGTCGCCCACCACTCGGGGTGGGGCCACACGGCCACCCTCGCCGAGGCCGTGGCCGACGGCGCGCGACAGGCCCACGCCGCGGCCACCGTACTGGCGGTCGACGACCTCACCGCGGCGCAGTGGGACCTGCTCGACGACGCGGACGCGATCGTCTTCGGCAGCCCCACCTACATGGGCAATGTGTCGGCGGGATTCCAGACGTTCGCCGAGGCCACCTCGAAGCGCCTGACGCGCGGCGCATGGCAGGACAAGGTCGCTGCCGGCTTCACGAACTCCGGTGCCAAGAGCGGCGACAAGCTGCACGCGCTGACCTCGCTCGTGGTGTTCGCCGCCCAGCACCACATGCACTGGGTCAACCTCGGGCTCGGCCCGGGCTGGAACAGTTCGACAGCGAGCGAGAACGACCCGAACCGCCTCGGCTTCTGGCTCGGCGCGGGCACCCAGACCGACGTCGACGCGTCGGCCGAGCACGTCCACACGTCCGATCTGCTCACGTGCCGACACCTCGGCAGTCGGGTGGCCCACGTGACGGCCCAACTTCTGGCCGGCCGCAGGGTGGACGAGGCGGCGTAGCCACGCGCGGCCGGGCCAACGGCGGCAGACCGCTCCGAGCCGAAGAGCCGAGACGGGAGCGGCCGCAGGCCGAACCGAAGGCCGCGCGCAAGGCGAGGGCAAACGCCTGCGGCGCGTACCCCGGAATCCATCTTTCCGGTGGAACGCACCGCAGGTCCCGCTCCGTCCGCGGGGGAGGGCCCTTTCATCGCCCGGCCCCGACGTGGATGGCCGGCGCCGTCCTATCGCTCGACGTCGATGCCGACCTCCGCCTTCGCGTCGAGCGGAGCGGCGAGGACCTCGGCCTCGGGCACCGGAGCGAGAACGGAAGCGGAAACGGGAGCGGGAGCGGCACCGGGAGCGGTCACGCCGTCCGTACCCGCCAACGCGTCCGCCGAACTCATCGAGGATTTACCCCTCGGCATCAGGAACACCGCCGACAGCAGCCCCGCGAACCCGAAGCACGCCGCCGCCAGGAACGCATCGTGATTCGCCGCGGCCTGGGCGTCCCGGATCAGGATGTGGTCGCCGCCCGCCGCGGCCAGGTCGCCGGCGATCCCGTGATAGGCGATGGTCGCGACGATGGCGAGGCCGAGCGCGCCACCCGCTTCCTGGCTGGTGTTGATCAGACCGGCGCCCAAACCCGCCTCCTCGTCGGTGATCCCGACGAAGGCGGCGATCTGGAGCGTCACGAAACACATGCCACACCCCAAGCCCAGAGCCAGGAACGCGGGCAGGAGGTCGACGACGTAGCTGCCGTCGGCCGGTGCCCGCCACATGAGCAACAGGCCGGCGATGGTCAGGGCCAGCCCGGCGATGAGTACGGGGCGCGCCGCGACCTTGGTGATCAGGCCCGAGGCAACCCCCGCGCCGACCGCGACCGCGACGGCGAGGGGCACATAGGCGAAGCCGGCCTTGGTCGGCGAGTATCCGTAGACCTGCTGCATGAACAGGCTCGCGAAGAAGAACAGCGCACCGAAGGTGCCGAAGACCAGCACCGCGGACAGGTTCGCGGTCCGCATCGTCTTCAGGCGGAAGACCCGCAGCGGCATCATCGGCGAAGCGACGCGCGACTCGATCACCAGAAAGGCCGCCGCGAGCACGGCCACGCCGACCAGGCTCCCGATGGTGCGGAAGGTCGCCCAGCCCACGTTGCCGGACTCGCCGAGCGTGAAGATCAGCAGAAGCAGCGCGGCCGTGAGCGTCGCGGCTCCCGCCGCGTCGAAAGGACGGCGGCGTTCCGTGGCCAGGCTCTCGGGCACGATCCGCGGCGCGAGCAGCGCGGCGCCGAGGCCGATCGGGACATTGATCCAGAAAATCCACTCCCAGCCGGGCCCGTCGGCGAGCAGGCCACCGAGGATGACGCCGACGATCGACGCCACGCCGGACAGCGAACCCCAGATGCCGAGGGCCTTGTTGCGTTCGGCGCCTTCGGCGAAGGTGTTGGTCAGGATCGACAGCGCGGCCGGGGCGATGAGCGACGACCCGAGCCCCTGGAAGCCGCGGGCGGTGATCAGCATCGTCCCGTTCTGCGCGAGGCCCGAGGCGAGGGAGGCCATCGCGAACACGACGAAACCGGCTTGCAGCATCCGACGACGACCGAACGTATCGGCGAGCCGTCCGCCGAGAAGAAGGAATCCGCCCAACACGGTCGCGTAGGCCGTGACGATGTAGTTCAGGCTGACGTCGGACATGTCGAGGCCGGACTGAATGGACGGCAGCGCGAGGTTCACGATCGACACGTCGATGAAGACCATGAACTGGCCGAGGCAGAGAAAGGCCAGGATCGCGCCGGCGCCCGCCCCTACCCGGCGGCCCGAAGTACCGGACCGTTCGGGCGGGTTGGTCGCTGCGGTCGCGTCTGCGGAAGATGGCATGGCGAAGCTCCTCGGCTGGGCGGAATCGGGTGCGGTGGTGGCGGCTCCCGGAAGTCGGGAGCGGCGGCGCGGTCGTCGACCGCGACGTTGCGGCTACTGCTGCGGCGCGGGAGGACGGCGCGCGACGGCGGCACGGGAGAACTGCCGGCTGGGTGCGTGGTGGTGTGGGCGCGTGGTGGTGTGGGTGGTGGCGAGGCCGGCGGTGTCGGAGCGGGCGACGCCGGGGGGCCGGGAGAGTCGGGAAGGTCGGGAGGGCCGCGAGGGCCGGGACTGGGGCGCCGCGCTCTCGGACGTTGTTCGGTCGCTGTGGTTCCGGTCAGGGTTCGACGGGCATCCGCCGCTTCTTCGGCTTCCTCGGCTTCTTCGTTTGCTGCGTCACCGCACTGACGGATTGCGACGAGAAGATGTGACGGATGCGGGAGAGAAGTTTCCGGGCCCGGCCACCACTGCTTCGAAAGCCACTGGTAGATCCGCGCGGGGGCGGGGCGGGAAGTGGCGTGGCGGGGCGGGAGATGCGTGGCCCCGGCCCCGGCCCTGCCTGACTCCGGGCCCCGGCACGACACTGGCACGACACTGGACCGATCCCAACGGACCGTGGCACCACGAACAGCGGCCCCGCCCACGCTCGGACGGGACCGCTGCGCTGCCGATCCCGGTTCAGGCCGAGTCACCGCCGGCCACGGCCCCGCTCAGTCGACCCGGCAAACCGTCTGCCCATCGGCTTTCCGCAGTCCGCCATCGGCCCACAACCAACGTCCCCGGTTCGGAGCGCCACCGCGTCCAGGATCGAAAGCAGCGGCTCCTCCTCCTACAGCAGATGAGCCCCCGACTTCCCCGTCGGCCGCCCGCTCCTCCCCGCTACCAACACGCGGTCCGCATCGGGAGAGCCGCCGCCCTCAAGTCGTCGAGGAGGGCCGCGAACCTCTCGTACTCCCGGCCCAACCGGCCCATGGTCGGCGCGAGTTCGAGGCGACGTCCGGCCACCGACCTGTACATCCCGACGTCCTAGCCGGTGTGGTGGTGGTTCAGCCCCTGACAGGGGGTCAGGCAGTACATCCGCAACTGCGTGCCGAGAGTCCAGGGCCGGCAGCGGCGTTCTCCGCTCGGATCAAGGCGAGTTCACGGCGAAACGCATCGTGGATCGCCTTGAGCTCCGCGCCCCACGCAGGCGTGTTCGGCTTGGGCGGTCCGCCCCCGATCGCCCGCAGCGCGACGACGGGGAGCAGCGCGCCGTGCCGGCCTCATACCGGCCCACCGCAACACGTCACAGGCGGCGCTCGACGCCCGTTCACGACATCCGCCGCGCCGGAGGGCAACACCACGGCAGACCGCGCCGTTTCGGCCAATCCCGCCCAACGTCCAGCCAAGGCCGTAAGCGTTGGCCTTGGCGCGCCCGAGGTCCCACGCCTCGGTACCGGCGCCCTGTCGAACGAAGGGCAGCCGCCCGAGAGAAGTGCGGGCGGCCTCGACCGGCCGATGGCATGTCTGCCCGGGTCTCGCGTCCCTTGGCCAAGTCGCCGCTACCGGGCCGACTCGGCGGCGGCCCGCCCTCAGTCCAGCAGCGCCGCGTCCACCGCCTTGGTGTCCCAGTAGAACGGGCGGATCTCACTGATCAGGCCGTCTCGTACGGTGATCATCTGCATCACCCAGGTCTCCAACACCCGCCCGGTGGCGCGCGCCGTCAACCGCCCGCGGTTGAGGATCGCGGCCGTCTCGCCCTCGACCACGAACCGCTGGTCCAGGAACTCCAGTTCCCGCCATGCCTCCCCCATCGCGGCCATGAAGTCCTCGATCCCGGCGGGCCCGTGTCGAGGGCCTCCGTAGGGCAATCCGGGCGCCTGGTACATCACCACATCCGGAGCCAGACAAGCCGCGAGGTCGCCGAAGTCCGCCCGCCCCCGACCGCCGCCGGCGATGTAGGCGGCCTCGGCCGCGAAGAACCGCTCCAATACCGATCGAGCGTCGGACGCGGTGTGGGCCGTGACAGCCGACCCGGGATCGGACGCCGTGTCGGCCGCGGCATTGGACTCGGCATCGGACACGCGGGGCCTGGAACCTTCGGTTTCGGTACTCACGGCCCAACCCTGGCGCCCTCGCCGCCGATCCGCCGGCGGCAATCGGCCGTCGCGCTCCCCGGTTGCCGACGGCCCCCTCCCGGGCTCCTCCCCCGGCGGTCGCCGCGTTCCGCCTCAACGGCCGCCACGGGCGTGATCACCCAGGAGCACGCACCCACGGCACCGGGCAGGCTCACCCACATGCACCACGCACGGCCCCGGTCGCCGCGTGACCGCCTCCGGAACGCCCGGCACGTCGCCCTCGGTCCACGCCTGGCGCGTCGGCCCCTGATCCGTCTCCGGGCGTTCCCGCCGCTGCGGGAGAGAGTACGGACACGGCCCATCCGAGCCGAGACCGCCGGCGGCACCCGCCGACCGACCCACGTATTCTGCCTCCATGCGCTCCGACCTGCCCGAATGCCGATGCATCACGTGCCACGACTACGGCGACCGCGCCGACTGGGACCACATGGACCAGTGGACGGTCGACACCATCCGCGACCGGGGTTGGGGCGTGGTGATGGTGCCGGCCGACGAGGACGGGCCGGGCTTCGCGTACACGATCGGGCTGTTCCACACGCACCGCGTCCCCGAGTTGGTGATGTTCGGCCTGGACGTCACCGTCATGCAGACGCTGCTCAACAGCCTCGGCGACCTGATCGCGGTCGGCGAGCGGTTCGTGGCCGACGAGGAGCGCGAAGGCGTGATCGAGCGCTACCCGTTGGCCTTTCGGGATGTCGACCTGGGCTGGTACCGGACCTTCTTCGGCCGGGCGATCGAGTACTACCGTCAGCCGCCGTTCCCGATCCTGCAGGTCTTCTGGCCGGACCGCGGCGGCAACTTCCTGTGGCAGGACGACAGCGACGAGCGCCACCGCGACTCCCAACCCCGCCTGTGGCTCACTCCCGAGAAACACCCGACGGGGATCTGGACGGCATCGGTCATCTGACATCCGACCGCCGGCTGCCGTTCGCCGACCGCCGGTCGCGTCCCCGCCGCCCCGCCCGGCCCGGGTGAAACCGGCGGGCGGTCGGTCGGTCGACCGACCGGTGAGGAAACTTCCGCCGGCACCGATGAGTTCTTCCCGGGGCGTCCGTCTACCTCTTCGAAGCCTCCAAGCAGCGCGCACCACGCACGCACACGCATCACCCCCCCACGCGGCGCGGCAGGCACCAGGGAGCGGGTAACGCCCGCAGTACGAAGGAGAAGACGACGATGGTGACCGAGACCTACACGACCGCGAACCCGGGATACCGCTACACCCTCACCCGCGAACTGGACGCGCCGCCCGCGAAGGTGTGGGCGATGTGGACCGAGCCCGAGCACTTCGCGGTCTGGTTCAACGCCGCCCCCGACAGTGTCCACCTCGACGTCCGCCCCGGCGGCACGTGGCGCGCGATCCTGATCACTCCCGACGGCGCCGAGTACCCGCTCAGCGGCTCGTACGGCGACGTCGTGGTCAACCGTCACCTGGTCACCCTCATGAACGTCCCGGGTCGGCGAGAGCCCGCCGCGGTGGACCTGCGCCTGCACGATCTCGGCGCCCGCACCCGCCTCGACCTGAGCCAGGTCACCGACACCGCCGAGGAATCCGACGAGGCCAGGCAGGGCAGCGAGATGCTGTTGGCCGCCTTCGTGAGCCACGTCGCCTCGCAGAGCTGAGCACGACCCGACGCACGACGAGGGGCGCCGGCCCGGCAGCGAACATCCACTGCCCGGCGCCCGCCGTCGAGCCGGGAGCTTGCCGGGCGTGCGCGAGCCCGAACCGCTCCCCGATCCGAACGCCGTGACGCGTTGGACGCACGAGCGGTGGATCCCCGACGCGCAATCGCGCGGACACGTCGTCACGGACGTCGTACCGTCCGGATTCCCGGCGTGTGTACGGCTGTTCACCAGCTGGTGTGCCGCCGCCCGGCCGCCGTCGCGGTCGAGTAGGGCCGCTTCCGCGGCGTCGAGGGCCTCGAACACCTCGTCGTGCCGGGCCACTACGGTCTGGAGCGATGGGACGCCCGGACCGACCGGGTCACCGCCCCCGAGCCGCCCAGCGGTGTGCACGAGGTGCGGCTCGCGCTTCCGGGCCTGCTCCGGTCGCTCGGCGCGTGGGAC
>NZ_WWJX01001206.1 GCF_009865215.1 Streptomyces sp. SID3343
GCGAGGAGAGCGGCCGGAGGCCGCCGGCGGCGCAGCCGCCCCGCGCGCAGCGCGGATACACAGGGCCGGAGGCCGCCGGCGGCGCAGCCGCCCCGCGCGGAGCGCGGATCAAGGGGGCTGATCCGCGCTCCGCGCGGTTCAGCTATCGAAGCCCATTCCCACCTTGTCCAGCGCCTTGAGCCACAGGTTGCGCTTGCCCGCGTTCTTGTCGGCGCGGTCCATCGACCACTTGGTCATCGACACGCCCGCCCACTTGATCGGCTCCGGGGGGAACGGGAGGGGCTTGGTGCGCACCATCTTCAGTTCGGTGCGCTCGGTGGGGCGGCCGTCCAGTTTGTCGAGCATGACTTCCGCGCCGAAGCGGGTGGCGCCCACGCCCAGGCCGGTGAAGCCCATCGCGTAGGCGACCTTGCCCTTGTAGGCCGTGCCGAAGAAGGCCGAGAAGCGGCTGCACGTGTCGATCGCGCCGCCCCACGTGTGGGTGAAGCGCAGGCCTTCCAACTGCGGGAAGGTGTCGAAGAAGTGCTGCGCGAGCTTCGCGTACGTCTCCGGGCGTTGGTCCAGGTCGGAGGACAGCTTGGACCCGTAGTGGTAGATCGCGTCGTAGCCGCCCCACAGGATCCGGTTGTCCGCGCTGAGCCGGTAGTAGTGGAACTGGTTGTTCGTGTCGCCGATGCCCTGTCGGTTGCGCCACCCCACCGACGCGAGCTGTTCGGTGCTCAGCGGCTCCGTCATCATCGCGTAGTCGTACACCGGGACCACGAACGGCCGCAGCCGCTTGACCAGCGACGGGAACACGTTGGTGCCCAGCGCCACGTTGCCGGCGAAGACCCGCCCGTACGCGGTCTTGAGCAGCATGCCCGAGCCGTGCTCGGTCAGGTCCGTCGCCTTGGTGCGCTCGTAAATCCGCACCCCCAGCGACTCGCACGCGGCCTTCAGGCCCCACGCCAGCTTCGCCGGGTCCACCATCGCGCAGCCGGTCTTGTCCCACACGCCCGCGAGGTAGGTCGGCGACGCCACCTCGGCGCGCACCTCGTCGCGGTCCAGGAAGGTCAGTTCGGTGCCGTACTGCCGCGCGAGGTCGATCTCCTCGCGCAGTTCCTCGACCTGGTGCGGCTGGGTCGCCACGTTCAGCTCGCCGGTGCGCTCGAAGTCGCAGTCGATGCCGTAGCGCTCGACCGCGGCCTGGATCTCGTCGAGGTTGTGCTCGCCGAGTTTCTCCAGCTTCGCGAGTTCGTTCGGCCAGCGGTCGAGGCCGTTGTAGAACCCGTGGGTGAGGCTGGCCGCGCAGAACCCGCCGTTGCGGCCCGAGGCCGCCCAGCCGACTTCGTGCGCCTCGATCAGGACCACGTCGCGCGAGGGGTTGCGCTCCTTCGCGACGAGCGCGGTCCACAGGCCCGAGTAGCCGCCGCCGACGATCGCCAGATCGCAGTGCACGTCGCCCACAAGGGCCGCGAGCGGCTCGGGGCGGGACGGCTGGTCGAGCCAGAAGGGAGCGGGAGAGGCGTCCGCGAGTGAGCGGACGGCCTCGACCGAGGGAACAGGATCCGACGTGTTCCGGGGACCCATGGGGTTTCACCACTTTCGCGGGACCCGCCGGGGCCGCCTTGTCGGGCCCCGACGGAATTCACCGCATAGCTACGTGTTACGGGATTGATCATCATCTAACAGGCGAAACTAGGCCCGCTGTTTGGCCCGCCGCTGGGTCCGGATCTGTCCGATCATCACGATCACGATCGCGATCACGAACATGGCCGAACCGATCACGTTGATCTGCGGCGGGGTGCCGCGTTGGGCGGCGCCGTACACGAACATCGGGAACGTGACCGTGTTGCCCGAGGTGAAGTTCGTGATCACGAAGTCGTCGAAGCTCAGCGCGAAGGCGAGCATCGCGCCCGCGCCGATACCGGGAGCCGCGAGCGGCAGGGTCACCCGCAGGAACACCTGGGTGGGTGAGGCGTACAGGTCCTGCGCGGCCTCTTCGAGCTTGGGGTCCATGCCCAGGACGCGAGCCTTGACCGCGACCACCACGAAGCTCAGGCAGAACATGATGTGCGCGATCAGGATCGTGACGAACCCGGTGTTGATGCGCATGTTCAGGAACAGCGTGCCGAGCGAGGCGCCCATGACGACCTCGGGCATCGACATCGGCAGGAACAACAGCGTGTTGATCGCGCCGCGCGCCCGGAACCGGTAGCGGCCGAGCGCGAAGGCGATCGCCGTGCCCAGCACGGTGGCCGCGATCGTGGACAGCACCGCGATCTTCATGCTGATCACGACCGAGTCGCAGATGCCCGCGACCCCGCACGGCTTCTCCCACGCGTCGAGGGTGAAGCCGTTCCAGGTGTAGTTGAAGCGCCCGTTCGGGTCGTTGAACGAGAACGCCATCACCACGATGTTGGGCAGCGTCATGTACGCGAGGGCCACCAGGCCGAACAGCACGATCGCATTGCGTCGAAACCAGTTGACGACGGCCATCAGACCAGGTCCTCCGTCCCCGCCTTGCGGATGTACGCCGACACCATGAGCACGATCAACAGCATCAGGATGAACGACAGGGCGGCGGCCGTCGGATAGTCCAGGACGCGCAGGAACTGCGTCTGGATCACGTTGCCCGCCATGTTGGTGTCGGGCGAGCCGAGCCACTGCGCGTTGACGTAGTCACCCGACGCCGGGATGAACGTCAGCAGCGTGCCGGAGACCACACCCGGCAGCGACAGCGGGAAGGTGACGGTACGAAACGTCGTACGCGGCGACGCGTACAGATCGCCTGCGGCCTCGTGCAGGCGCGGGTCGATCCGTTCCAGCGAGGCGTACAGCGGCAGCACCATGAACGGCAGGAAGTTGTAGGTCAGACCGCAGATCACCGCGAGCGGCGTGGCCAGCACGCGGTCGTCCTGGGTGAGCCCCATCCACGCCGTCACGTTGGTGAAGTGCAGCGTGTTGAGCACGTCCACCACGACGCCGTTGTCCGCCAGGATCGTCTTCCAGGCCAGGGTGCGGACCAGGAAACTGGTGAAGAACGGCGCGATGACCAGCACGAGCCACATGCCGCGCCACTTGCCGGCCTTGAACGCGATCGCGTAGGCGACCGGGTAGCCGATCGCCAGGCACAGCACGGTGGCCGCGGCGGCGTAGCCGAACGAGCGCAGGAACTGCGGGTAGTACTGCTCGATCGCGTGCCAGTACGTCGACCAGTGCCAGGTGAAGTCGTAGCCCTTGCTCAGGTTGCCGGTCTGCAGCGAGGTCGAGCCCTGGACCACCATCGGGATCGCGAAGAACACGACGAGCCACAACATGCCGGGCAGCAGCAGCGCGTACGGCACCCACCGGCCGCGCCGCTTGAGTTCCGCCGGTGCCGCCTTGGTGTCCCCACCCCCCGGCGTGCCGGTGCCGAGGGTGCCCAAGGCGCTCACGCGGCGTCCTCTGCGGCTTCGATGCCGGCCGAGAGGTCGCCCGTCTCCAGGCCGAAGCCGTGGCCCGGGTTCCAGTGCAGGACCACCACCGCGCCGGGCACCAGGCGCCGGTCGCGTTCCATGTTCTGCTCGAAGACCGTGAACTCCTGGCCCCACGGCATCCGCACGACGTACTGCGTGGAGACGCCGATGAAGCCCGCGTCCACGATCACACCGCCGTCGAGGCGGTTGCGGCCGGGCGCGACGTCGGCGCCGTCGGCGTGCGTGATGGTGATCTTCTCGGGGCGGATGCCCATCACGAGCGCGTCGCCGCTCGCGGTGGAGCGGTCCGCCGGGAGGGCCATCCGGTTGCCCTGTACGTCCAGCAGCAGGTCACCGTCGGCGCGCCCGGTGACCGCGGCCTCCAGGAGGTTGGACTGACCCAGGAAGTTCGCCACGAACGTCGTGCGCGGCGATTCGTAGAGTTCGACGGGCGAGCCGAGTTGCTCTATTCGGCCGCCGTTCATCACCGCGATGGTGTCGGCCATGGTCATGGCCTCTTCCTGGTCGTGGGTCACGTGTACGAACGTGATGCCCACGTCGGTCTGGATGCGCTTGAGTTCGAGCTGCATCTGACGACGCAGCTTGAGGTCGAGCGCGCCGAGCGGTTCGTCCAGGAGCAACACCTGCGGCGTGTTGATCAGCGCGCGGGCGACCGCGACCCGCTGCTGCTGACCGCCGGAGAGCTGGGTGGGCTTGCGCTTGGCCAGGTGGCCGAGTTCGACGAGGTCGAGCATGTCCTTGACCGGCTGCGCGGTGTCCTTGATCCCGCGCCGCTTGAGCCCGAAGCCGACGTTGTCGGCCACGGTCAGGTGCGGGAAGAGCGCGTAGTTCTGGAAGACCGTGTTGACGGGTCGCTTGTACGGCGGAAGGGCCGTGACGTCGCGGTCGCCGATCCGGACGCTGCCCGTCGAGGGTTGCTCCAGTCCGGCGATCATCCGCAGTGTCGTGGTCTTGCCGCAGCCCGAGGCACCGAGAAGGGCGAAGAACGATCCCGCGGGGATCGTCAGGTCCATGGGTCGGACGGCCGTGAAGTCACCGTAGTGCTTGCTCAGACCCGCCAAGGAGACGTCGCCGGAGGCGCCGGCCCGCTGCTGCTCAGTCATGTTTCCTCTCGCCGCCCGGCGGCCCGGCGTGCTCGCCCGGGCCCGTCCGCCGGCCACAAGGACGGCCGGGAACTTCCGCTCCCGGCCGTCTGATTCGATGGGGTGGTTACCGCGCTCCGAAGATCGTCCGGTGCCAGTCCTTGCGGGCGATGCCCGTGCCGTCGTACATGACGTGCTTGACCTGGGTGTACTCGTCGAAGGAGTACTGCGACATGTCCTTGCCGAAGCCGGACGCCTTGTAGCCGCCGTGCGGCATGTCGCTGATGATCGGGATGTGGTCGTTGACCCACACGCATCCGGCCTGGATCTCGCGGGTCGCGCGCAGCGAGCGGAAGACGTCGCGCGTCCACGCGGAGGCGGCCAGGCCGTACGGGGTGTCGTTGGCGAGCCGGATGCCCTCTTCGTCGCTGTCGAACGGCAGTACGACCAGGACCGGGCCGAAGATCTCGTCCTGGACGATCTCGCTGTCCTGGGCCACGTCGGTGACCAGGGTCGGGCGGTAGAACGCGCCCTTGGCGAGGTCGCCGCCGGGGATCTCGCCGCCGGTGACGATGGTGGCGCCGTAGCCGCGGGCGCGCTCGACGAAGCCGGCCACCGACTCCTGCTGGCGGCGCGACACGAGCGGGCCCAGGTCGGTCGAGGGGTCCATGGTGTCGCCCAGGCGCACCGTGTCGTAGAGCTCCGCGACGCCCGCGACGAACGCGTCGTACAGCGGACGCTGCACGTAGGCGCGGGTCGCGGCGGTGCAGTCCTGGCCCGTGTTGATCAGCGACGCGGCGACCGCGCCGTTGATCGCGGCGTCGAGGTCGGCGTCGTCGAAGACCACGAACGGGGCCTTGCCGCCGAGTTCGAGGTGCAGGCGCTTGACCGTCCGGAGGGCGACCTCGCCGACGCGCTTGCCGACGCCGGTCGAGCCGGTGAAGGAGATCATCGACACGTCCCCGTGGCCCATCAGGTACTCGCCGACGACTCGGCCCTTGCCGGTGATCACGTTGACCACACCGTCGGGGATGCCCGCGTCGGTGCACGCCCGGGCGAACATCAGCGAGGTCAGCGGGGTGATCTCGGCGGGCTTGAGGACGATCGTGTTGCCGGCGGCGATGGCCGGGAGGATCTTCCAGGCGGCCATCTGGAGCGGGTAGTTCCACGGTGCGATCGAGCCGACCACGCCGATCGCCTCGCGGCGCACCATCGAGGTGGATCCGGCGGAGTACTCGCCGGCGGCCTTGCCTTCGAGGTTGCGGGCCGCGCCCGCGAAGAACGCGGTGTTGTCGATCGTGCCCGGGACGTCGAATTCGGTGGTCAGCCGGATCGGCTTGCCGGCCTGCGCGGTCTCGACTCGGGCGAAGTCGTCGGCGCGCTCTTCGAGGATGACCGACAGCTTGTTCAGCGCGCTCGCCCGCTCCCCGGGAGTGGCGCGCGACCAGCCCTGGAAGGCGTCCTTGGCACACGCG
This sequence comes from Streptomyces sp. SID3343, assembly GCF_009865215.1. Classification (GTDB taxonomy): domain Bacteria; phylum Actinomycetota; class Actinomycetes; order Streptomycetales; family Streptomycetaceae; genus Embleya. Next base: position 6,016 of record NZ_WWJX01001206.1, read on the forward strand.
ACGGCGGCGTCCACGTCGGCGGTGCCGGCGAGGACGATCGTGTCGACGGTGTCGCCCGTCGCGGGGTTGACGACGTCGAAGGTCTCTGTGGACGTGCCCTGCCGCAGTTGTCCCCCGACGTACTGATGACCATTGCCGAAGTCCATAGGCATGGGAGCCCTCCAAGGTTTTTCGATGAGCCGACCGGCCGCGTCGGGCACCCCCGTCGAGCGGTTGTGCGCGTGAGCCGCGTCAGCGTAGGACGATGCCGTTTCGACACCGGGTGCCGCAACAGGCACACCGACAGGTCTGGCGGTGTGGGCTTTACAGGTCGTGAACCGGCCCTTCGGGCGCCGGGCGAACGGCCGTCGATCGCCGACGACCTGTCACCATGGAAGCGCCCTCGCGCTGTTGTTTACATATTGGACACAGCCGGATGCACGACAATCAGGTCGAAAGCAGCAATCCTGCATGCGGTCGGATCGCATGCGGCCCGGATCGCTCGTGGATTCCCGCTCCCGTCGGGGCCAACCGGATCGCGGTCGGGCCGACGTCAGCTCGCGGAGGTTTTCAGGTGTTCCCCACGGTCGCCGACGTACTGGCCCTCGACACCGTTCAGCGTGGTCGCCCGCAGGTGGTCGCGGGCGAACGCGGTCTCGCCCGGCCCGTGCGCTGGGTGCACATCAGCGAACTGCCCGACGTGACCCGGCTGCTCAAGGGCGGCGAACTGGTGATGGCCACCGGTATCGCGCTGCCCGAGGACCGTGAGGGACTGCAACGCTACATCCGCGACCTCGCGGACGTGGACGCGGCCGGGCTCGTGCTCGAACTGGGCCGGCGCTACACCGACCAGCTCCCGCGCTCGCTGGTCGCGGCGGCCGAACAGGCGGGTCTGCCGGTGATCACGTTGCGCAACGAGACCCGCTTCATCGGCATCACCGAGGCCGTGCACGCGCTGATCATCGATGCGCAGTTGGCCGAGTTGCAGGCGTCGGAGGCCGTGCACCAGGCGTTCAACGAACTCGCGGTGGAGGGTGCGGAGCCCGCCGAGATCGTCCGGCAGGCGTCCCGGATGGCGGGGCGCCCGGTGATCCTGGAGAACCTCGCGCACCAGGTGCTCGCGTACGACGCGGCCGGGCTGACCGCCGAGACGCTTTTGGAGAACTGGGAGGACCGCTCCCGGCAGCTCCGGTTGTCGGCGCGCACCGCGTTCGACGAGCGGACCGGCTGGCTGGTGACCACGGTCGGTGCGCGCGGACACGACTGGGGCCGGCTCGTCCTGGTCGGCGACGGCGCCGTGCCGCCCGCACAGCAGACGATGCTCCTGGAGCGGGCCGCGTCCACCCTCGCGCTCAACCGGCTCGTGGTGCGCGACCGGGAGAGCCTGGAGCGGCAAACCCACCGCACCCTGCTCTCCGGCATCCTGACCCACTCCTACACGGTGGCCGAGGTGACCCTGCGCGCCCGCGCGCTGGGCGTGCCACTGGAGGGCCGGCGTCTGGTCGGCGTGGTCCTGCGACTGCGCCGCAGCGTGACCCCCGCGGCGCTGGAGTCGCAGGCCCGGCTGCGCGACTTCGCCGAGATCGCGGCGGCCGCCGTGCGCGAGCGCCGACTCGCCGCGCTGGTCGGCGGCCTCGACGACGAGAACGTCGGCCTGCTCGTCGCGCTCGCGTCGCAGGACACCGAGGACGGCGCACTCGAAGGGTTCTCGGCGGCGGTGCGCCGGCTCGCGCCCGACCTCGCCGACGACATAGTCGTCGCGGTCGGCTCCTCGGTCGGGGCCGTCCGCGACGCGCGGCGCTCTCTGCTCGAAGCCACCCAGGTCGCCGACGCCGCGCTGCACCAGGGCGGCAAGGCGGCGTTCTACCGACTCCCCGACGTACGCCTGCGCGGCCTGCTGCACCTGCTGCGCGACGACGCGCGCCTCCAGACCTACGTCGAACGCGAACTGGGCCCACTCCTGGCCTACGACGCGCAGCAGGGCACCCAACTCGTCCCGATGCTCCAGGTCTACCTGGACCACGGCCGCAACAAGTCCGCCGCCGCCGACGCCGCCCACCTGTCCCGCCCCTCCTTCTACGAACGCCTGCACCGCATCGAACGAGTCCTGGGCGTCGACCTCGACCAGGTGGAAAGCTGCCTGTCCCTACACGTGGCCCTCCTGGGCCTGGAGGCCCTCAGGCGCTAGCCGCCGGGGCAGGGACGGACGGCTGACGGTACGGGGCGGATGTCGTCGGACCTTCGCTCTGCTCGACCCGTCGCCCCCGGACCCCGCGGTTCACGTGAGGACAGCGGTGAGCGCTTGAGTGACCACCGCCGCGAGCGTGAGGCCGGCGGCGAAGGTGGCTCCGGCTCGCAGGAGAGCGGCGGGGTAGGTGGCGCCGTCGATCCGGGCGAGCACGCCCGCGGCAGCCGCGGCAAGCAGCGCGAACGCCACGACGAGAGCGGTGGTGACGAGAACCAGGGCAAGGCGGGTCACGGTAACCTCCCGGAAAGGGGCGGGGCTTGATGAACTCACCTTCGCGATAACGGTGTTCGCCATGGTTCGGCCGAACGAAGACGAACACCGGCGAACACGGAGCCGGGGGATTTGTGGTCGAGGAACACGGCGGCGGCGCGGCACTCGCGGAACTGCGCGAGCGGTTGCGCCACGGGCGCGTGCACGCCGGACTCAACATGACCCGACTCGCGGCCCGGGCCGGATTGGGCCGCACCACCGTTCATACGGCCTTCCAGGACGACAGTCCGGTCCCGTCGGCGGACACGGTCGCGGCCCTGGGCAGGGCGCTGCGTCTGCCGGTGGAGGATTTGCTGGCCCTCCAGCGGGCCGCCGTCGAGGAGGCGGTCCCGGCAGCCGTGCCGAAGGAGGGCCCGGGATGGCCGATCGCCGAGTGGGACCCGCACGACTTGGAGGTCCACCCCGCCGGATTCGCCCCCGCCTCCGGCTCCGCGGGGTCGAGGGGGGTGCTGTCCGGCTACGTGCGGCGCGCCCACGACCGGATCCTCGCCGACGCCGTGGCGGACGCCGGGGCAGGCCGGAGCCGGATGCTCGTCCTGGTCGGCTCGTCCTCGACCGGCAAGACCAGGGCGTGCTGGGAGGCCGTTCAACCGCTCGCGGCCCGAGCATGGACGCTGTGGCATCCGTTCGACCCGACTCGGGCCGAACACGCCCTGGCCGGCCTCGAACGCGTCGCACCACGAACGGTGTTGTGGCTCAACGAAGCCCAGCACTATCTCGGCGACCCGCAGGTCGGCGAACGCCTCGCCGCCGGCCTGCACAGCCTCCTCACCGACCCGGCCCGCGGACCGGTCCTCGTCCTGGGGACCCTCTGGCCCGAGTACGAGAACCAATACACCGCGATGCCCGGCCCCGGTGGTCCCGACCCGCACAGCCGCGTCCGCGAATTGCTCGCAGGCCGCACGGTGACCGTCCCCGACACCTTCGACCAGGACGCGCTCGGCGCTGCCGCGACCCTCGCCGAGGACGGCGACCGGCTGCTGGCGGACGCCCTTACCCGTGCCGACACCGGCGGCCGCGTCGCCCAGGATCTCGCGGGCGCCCCGGAACTCCTACGGCGCTACGAGCAAGGCACTTCGGCCGCCCGCGCCGTGCTGGAGGCCGCGATGGACGCCCGCCGTCTCGGGGTCGGCCTCCGCCTTCCCCAAGCGTTTCTCACCGACGCCGCCGCCGACTATCTCAGCGATCACGACTGGGACCGGCTCTCCGGTGACTGGGCCGAAACCACCTACGCGGACCTCGCTCGTCCCGTCCACGGCAAGCAAGCCCCGCTGGGTCGGACCAACCCCCGACCCACACGGCGTCCCCCGGTCACTCCGGCACCGGTGAACGCTTGGGCCGCACCCACGGATCCGACGTTCCGCCTCGCCGACTACCTCGACCAGCACGGCCGCGCCGCCCGCCGGCTGCTCTGTCCGCCCGCGTCCTTCTGGCACGCCGCCCACACCCACCTCGCTCACCCCGGCGACCTCGCGGACCTCGCCGATGCCGCGAAGAACAGGGGCCGTTTGCGATGGGCCCACCACCTCCGCCTCCGAGCCGCCCGCGCCGGTCACACCGGCGCCATGATCGAACTGGGATGGGCCAGGGAACGGGCGAAGGACCGGAAGGGCGCCCAAGACCTCTACCGGCAGGCCGCCGACGCCGGCGATCCCGGAGCCGTCCGCCGCTTGGGGCAGCTGCGGGAAGCCGCCGAGGACTGGGAGAACGCCGAAGCCCTCTACCGGCAGGCCGCCGACGCCGGTGAAGCCGAAGCCCTGTGTGGTCTGGCGCGGCAACGGTTGGCGGTCGAAGATGTGGAGGGCGCCGAAGCCTTTTACCGGCAGGCCGCCGAAGCCGGTGACATCAATGCCTTCACCAATCTGGTCTATTCGCGGGAATACCTCGGAGACCGGCAGGGCGCCGAAGCCTACGCGCGCCAAGGCGCCGACGCCGGCGCTGCGTTCGTCCTCTCCAACCTGTCGACGTTGCGGGAGCGGAACGGGGACCGAGAGAGCGCCGAAGCCCTTGCCTTGGAGGCCGTCGGCGCCGGCGACGCCGACGCCCTGCTGTCCTTGGGGCGGACGCGGGAGCAGGACGGGGACCGAGAGGGTGCCGAAGCCGCCCACCGAAAGGCCGCGGACGCCAACGGCGGCCCCACCACCGCCCACCTGGCGCGCATGCGGGAAGAGGCCGGTGACAAGGAGGGCGCCGAATCCCTCGCCCTCGAGGCCGCCGACACCGGCGACTTCTACGTCCTGCGCGACCTGGAATGGATGCGGCAGGAGGCCGGGGACCACGAGGGCGTAGAAGCCCTCTACCGGCACGCCGCCGACGCCGGCCATCTCCCCTCACTGGGCTTGGAAAGGTGGCAGTACGGGCTGGACCCGGACGGCTCACCCTCGGCTCCGTGGAGCGCGGACGGTGACTGACCGGCGCAGAAGTCGACCCCCCGCCCGACCAGCGGCACTGCCACGGTGTGACGGCTCGGTTCGGCTGCATCCGCCGGCCCGAAGGGCGAAGCGTTTCAGGCAGCGGGGCGCGTTGCCGGGGTGAAAGACGTCAGGGCCTGGGCGTGGGTGGCGGAATCTCGGGGCCATTGTTGTTCGGTGCCGAAGAGGTCTACTTCGATGTAGATTCCGTCGATGATCACCGCTGCCATCACCGCGTGGCGCGGAATGCCGGACTCGGTCCACGTGTATTCCCAGACCACGCCCTTTCGGCCACGAATGGCGCGTTCCTCGAAGATCACTTTTCGATAGGCGGGGAACACGGCCGGTGCTTTCGCCTCGTCGTCGCGCCATTGTTCCAAGAGATCGGTCGTCTGCTGGAATGCGGTACGCCCGGACAGCACGCTTTGCCCGGCCGGGTCGTTGTAGACGATGCTCTGGCTCTGTTCCTTGCGTGTCCAGCCCGTCGGGACGACCCACCCGAAGGTGCCCTCGTCGGCCCGGCGGGTGGGGATCGACGGGTTCGGCGCGGATCGGGTCGGATACGGCGTCAGCCCCGACACGTCCACCGCGGGCGGCGATGTCGCCGACGAAGCCCGACCGTCGGCCGACGGGAGCGAGGCGGGGCCGTCGTCGCCCGACCCCTTCGTCGCCAGGACGGCCGCCACGATCGCGCCGGCGACGACCAGGGTGACCGCGGGCATCAGGATCGCCCACCGGCGGGGCACGGAAGGGCGTGGTGCGTGGCCACGACCACGCGGCAGCACGAATGTGGGCGCGTGCGCCCCGGCGTCGTCGCGCCGGGGAGGCGGACGTGGAGCGGGGCCGGGATCCGGCGGCGGCCCGGGGACTCGGGGGAAGGGGTCGGTCGCGTCGTCCGGCGCGTCTCGGGCGGGCGGTATCGCCTCGTGCCGTACGGACCGCGCGCGCGGCGGGACGATCGTCTCGTCGGCGGTACCCCCGGCGCTCGCGGCTTCCCCGGCCTCCCGGACCTCAGGGCGCCCGGCAGGCGCGCTGGGCGGG
>NZ_WWJX01001207.1 GCF_009865215.1 Streptomyces sp. SID3343
GGCCGAGCACCGGCACTTCGGCCGGGCGGCGCAACAGCTCGTGTTTGAGCAGGAGTTGGCGTGCACTGTGTTGGTGCGGACCACACGCCGCGTGGAGCCGACCGCCGCCGGGAAGCAGCTCTACGAGGAGGCGCTAAAAGATTCTCGTGGCTGTTCCCGCAGCGGTGCAGCGCGTGCACGACGTTGATCGGGGTGCCCAACGGCTCGTTGTCGCCTTTTCTCCCGGACTGCACTTGTCGGAGGCGATTCGGGCGTTCTCGTTGCGCCGGCCGGACGTCGAGACTGACGTCGTCCCGGCGCGCTGGGGGGAGCAGGACGCGCCGCGCCGCTACGGGATGGCCGGGCCCAGGTCGGGTGTCTACGGCAGCCGTTCGACGACTCGGGGTTGCATACCGTCCCCATCGGCCATGAACCCAGGGTCGCTTGCCTGCCGGCGGCGCACCCGCCGGCGTGCCATGCCGGCGGCGCACCCGTCGGCGTGCTGCGGCAAGCTCGCCTCCGGGGACCTCGGCGGGGCGAGCGGCTGCTCGATGCACCGATGCGGCGGGCGTCTTCACTTGAAGAGAACTTCGAGCTCATCGCCTCCGAGCACGGCACTTTGTCCTGGCCAGGTGGATCGACTCGATCGCCGAGGGCCACGGAGCCACACCGGCCGTCTGCCCCCGCGCAGCATCGACGCGCGCTGCGGCTACCGGGCCAGGCCGGAACCGGGCGACCGGATCCCCCACTCCGCGACGGTGGCGGCGGCCCCCGGGGCGGCAGGGCGCACACCGGGTTGCGTACTGTCCCCGAGTGCGCCGGCCACCGGACACGTGCGAGGCGGTGCCACCTTGTCGGCATGGACGACGATCTTTGCGACCCGGACCGCCCAACGATCACCACCACCATCGACGGCGTGCCCACCGAACTCCCCTATCCCCTCGTCGACATCTGTGCCGCCCTCCTCGAGCACGAGCGCGACGAGTTCGACGACGAAATCGGCAACGCCCCCATCCGGGACATCGCCTCCATCGCCGTCCACTGGGCCGTCCGGCCGGCAGAACACGCACGGATCCAGGCCGACGCCGACCGCATCCGATCCGGCGACCACACCGGCGTCGTCGACATCCACGGGACCCGGTGGAGCCGTGAGCAACTACTACGTGCAGTACTCCAAGTGATGTACTCCAACCGGGCCCGCAGCGAGTACAGCGCCCTGCCCGCGAACGTTCGCCGCAACTTCGATGGCGCCGCCAACGGCACGGCCCGCGGCCCCTACGCCCACGGCTCCGCCATCCGAGGCGACAAGGCTCGGCGGTTCGCGTGCCTCGCAGGCGTGATGGCCTGGCAGGCGTGATCACCTCGCAGGCGTGATCACCGAGTAGAAGAGATCAGCAGCAGTGTGCTCGTCGTGACCATGCTCAAGCTCGCCTCGACCCGCTGCCGTCCGCCCCGGCCCGAAGTCCTCGCGCTCGTGGGGGTGAACCGGGGCCGATGAGCCCTTCGGCCATGAAGGACGCGAAGTACACGGAAGTACACGGAAGTACACGCAGGGGCAGAGGTGAGCCATCGCAACCGCGCCCCGAGGTGGCGGTCCGACCCCCCGCCGGCCGCCCGGCGGGCCGGCCACTCGTGCCCCCGGGGCCCGTGATGTCGTAGCCGGTCGCTGCGGTGTTACGCCGCCCGGTCGGTCGATTGTCGGCGATACGCGCCGGGTGCCGTGCCGAATACCCGTCTGAAAGCCGTAGAGAAGGCGAACTCCGAGGCATAGCCGACCTGTTGAGCCACCGCGCTCAGTGGGTCGTCCGAGTCCCGCAGCCGTTCGGCGGCCGCGTTCATCCGGATCCAGGTGAGCTGGCCCAGTGGCGGTCGGCCGACGAGTTCGGTGAACCGGCGGGCGAACGCGGAGCGGGAGAGGCCGGCCACCGCGCCGAGTCGTTCGACCGTCCACGGGTCGCCGGGGCTTTCGTGCATACGACACAACACCCTGCTGATCGCCGGATCGTTCAGTGCCGGGCCCCAGCCCGTACCGGCGCCATGATCGCGGTACCACCAGCGCAGCACGTACAGCAGCAGCGCGTCGAGCAGCGAGCCGATCAGCGCGTCCGAGCCCATGTCGGGCCGGCGCACCTCGTGGCGCAGCAGGTCCAGGATCGCCCGCAGGCGCGACTCCTGCCGCGCGCCGACCGGCAGGTGGATGATCTCGGGCAGGTCGTTGACCACCGGATGGCAGCGGCTCCGGTCGAGCGGAAAGACGCCGCCGAGGACAACCGTTCGCCCCACCCGGCCGGCATCCGTGTCGCTCCCGGCTGCGCCGGCGGCCGGCCCCTCGGCTGTGCCCTCGCGCGCGCCGAGGTCCCACGTACCCGGATCCGTCCCGAACACGTCCGCCGGCCATGGCGACGACTCCGGCGAGGGCACGGTCGGACCGTCCGCCAAACCGTGGGCGCCACCTGCGGGCAGCAGCACCACATCGCCCTCGGCGAGCGCCACGGGCCCACCACCGGCCGGGTACAGCACGGCGGACCCGTGCAGCACCACATGGAAGGCCATCCCCCGCGCTGCCCCGAAGCGTTGCCCCCACGCGGCCTGTCCCTCCAGGCGCAACCATCGCGGCCGATCCGTGCGCATCGAGCCGGTGACCTGGCTGAGGACATCCATCGCGCCAGCGTAACGCCGTGACGCGGACGGGCGGCCGACAAAGGACGCGCGCGTATCAACGGGGGACGGTGACGCATGGGCACCCCCGGCAGACCTTCGTACGCTGCAATCTCCGGCGTCGAACCGAAGGACGCCGCACCCGAGCCCCTGCCGCATCCCCACCGGATCCCCGCCGCGCCCAACAGGGCGGCGCCGGGCTCGGTTGGCGAACCGGTCGGACCGGCTGAACCCGCGAACGAGGAGACCAACCGCCCATGATCAAAGTCGGTATCGTCATCGCCAGTACCCGCCCCGGCCGCGTCGGGGAGGACGTCGGTCGATGGGTCCTGGACGTTGCCCGACGCCACGCCGGCGCGCACTACGAGTTGGTCGATCTGCGGGACTACGACCTGCCGCAGCTCGACGAGCCGATCCCCGCGCTGATGGGCGGGTACAGCCAACCGCACACGATTCGCTGGGCGAACAAGGTCGGGTCCCTGGACGCGTTCGTGTTCGTCACACCCGAGTACAACCACGGAGTCCCGGGAGCCCTGAAAAACGCTCTCGACTTCGTGTACGCGGAGTGGGTCGACAAAGCGGCGGGCTTCGTCGGCTACGGCATGGAGGGCGCCGGCCGGGCCATCGCACATCTGCGCAACACGATGGCCGCGTTGGGCATCGCCGACGTACGCCATCACGCCGCGCTCCTGATGCACCACGACTTCGTCGACTTCACGAAACTCGCGCCGCAGCCGCACCAGGAGGACGCGGTCGTGGCCGTACTCGACGACGTCATCGCCTGGGGCACCGCCCTGCGACCACTACGCCAGACCTGACCACGCTCACCCGGGCGGCTGCCCGTGGACCACACGACTTCCCGGAGACGCGCCGCGCCGGCGCGCCGCGTGCACCCGGTCACCGCGGCGCCGGACGGTCCGGCATCCGCCGCAGTTCGGGCAGCTCGCGGCACGGCGCCTCGGGGAACTCCGGTGCGTGCGACCGGATTGAACCCGCAGCCGCCCTCGCCCGACATCACGAACGGCTCCCAGCGGTTGCCCACCGCCCGCTGCTACCAACGCCTTCGCGCCGACGCCGCCGCGCAATCCCGGCCTCCGCCTCCGCCCCCGTCCGGCGCATCCGGCCGCCGCCGGGG
>NZ_WWJX01001208.1 GCF_009865215.1 Streptomyces sp. SID3343
TGGTGCCGGTGGTGCCGGTGGTGCCGGTGGTGCCGGTGGTGTCGGTGGGCCGGCTGCGGCTGCGGCCGGGTTGCCGACAGCCGCAGGGGCCGCCGGCAACCGCTGTGGCCGCCGGCCCGGCGGTCAGGTGTGAGAGGGCCCGAAGTCGTCCGATTCCGGCGGGGGCTCGAAGTCGTCCGGCTCGGGACCGTAGTCGAAGTACTCGGGGTCGGGTCCCGGATCGAAGCGCTCGGGGTCGGGCACGGAGCGCGGGGTGGACTTGGCCGGGGCCCGTGTCGGGGCCGGCGTGGACGTCGGGACCGAGCCCTGGGTCGAGCTCGGCGCCGGGGCGCTCCCCCCGAGCGTGTCCAGAATCGGCTGTCCGTACTTCGCGAGCTTGTTCTCGCCGATGCCGCTGATCGTGCCGAGCTCGGCGAGGGTGGTCGGCCGCATGGTCGCGATCTCGCGCAGCGTGGCGTCGTGGAAGATCACGTAGGCCGGTACGCCCTGCTCCTTCGCGGTCGCCCCACGCCACGCGCGCAGCGATTCGAAGATCGGGGCGGCCTCGGCCGGCATCTCGATCGGGGCCTTGCCCTTGGCGCCCTTCGCGGCCTTGGCCGCCTTCGCCGCACGAGCCGGGCGCTCGGGTTCGCGGCGCAGCATCACCTCGCGCTGTCGGCCGAGCACCGCGCCGCTGGCGTCGGTGAGTGACAGGGCCCCGTGCTCACCTCCGATGGCGAGCAGGTCCTGCGCCAGCAACTGCCGTACGACGCCTCGCCATTCGTCCTTGCTCAGGTCGTTACCGACGCCGAAGACGGTAAGCGTGTCGTGGTCGAACTTGATCACCTTGGCGGTCTTGTCGCCGACCAGGATGTCGATGATGTGCCCGGCGCCGAACGATTGCCGCCGCTCGCGCTTGAGCCGAAGCACCGCGGACAGCAACTTCTGCGCGGGGATCGTGCCGTCCCACGCGGCGGGCGGCGAGATGCAGGTGTCGCAGTTGCCGCACGCCGTGCTCTCCTGGCCGAAGTAGGCGAGGAGGCGGACGCGTCGGCACTCGACCGTCTCGCACAACGCCAACATCGCGTCCAGGTGCAGGCCGAGCCGGCGGCGATGCGCGAGGTCACCCTCGGAGCCGTCGATCATCTTGCGCTGCTGCACGACGTCCTGGAGCCCGTACGCGAGCCACGCGGTCGACGGCAGACCGTCACGCCCGGCGCGGCCGGTCTCCTGGTAGTAGCCCTCGACCGACTTGGGCAGGTCCAGGTGCGCGACGAACCGTACGTCGGGCTTGTCGATGCCCATGCCGAACGCGATGGTCGCGACCATCACGACGCCGTCTTCGCGCAGGAAGCGGGACTGGTTCGCGGCGCGCACGCGCGAGTCGAGGCCGGCGTGATACGGCAGCGCCTGTATCCCGTTTTGCACCAGGAAGTTCGCGGTCTTCTCGACCGAGGCCCGGGAGAGGCAGTACACAATGCCCGCGTCGCCGGGGTGCTCGGTGCGCAGCAGGTCCAGGAGCTGCGTGGTCGGCTTGTTCTTGGGCGCGATCCGGTACTGGATGTTGGGGCGGTCGAAGCTGGCGACGAAGTGCCGGGCCCCGTCCAGGTTCAACCGCGACGCGATCTCCTTGTGCGTGGCCTCGGTCGCGGTCGCGGTCAACGCCACGCGGGGGACGTCGGGCCACCGCTCGTGCAGCTGGGAGAGGGTGAGGTAGTCCGGCCGGAAGTCGTGGCCCCACTGCGCGACGCAGTGCGCCTCGTCGATCGCGAAAAGCGACACCGTCCCGCGATCGAGCAGCCGCAGCGTCGCGTCGACCTTCAACCGCTCGGGCGCGAGGTACAGCAGGTCGAGTTCGCCCGCGAGGAACTCCGACTCGACCATCCGTCGCTCGTCGGGGTTCTGCGTCGAGTTGAGGAACCCGGCCCGCACCCCGAGCGCGGTCAGCGCGTCGACCTGGTCCTGCATGAGTGCGATCAGCGGTGAGACGACCACGCCGACGCCTTTGCGGACCAGCGCGGGGATCTGGTAGCAGAGCGACTTGCCGCCACCGGTGGGCATGAGCACCAGGGCGTCACCGCCATCGATCACATGATCGATGACTTCCTGCTGACTCCCACGAAACGAGTCGTAACCGAAGACGCGATGCAGAACCTGCAGCGCTTCGCTGATCTGGGGACCGTCGTCGAGCGCTGTCATCGGAGCAGTCTAAGAGGTCCCCGCGACACACGAGACGCGTTGTCCACAGCCGCCGATCCGGCGACCCGCAAGTCGGCGAAGCCGTGATCCGACGTAGTCGCGAGTCGGCGCAGCCGGGCCCGGCCGGAGCCCGGGCCGAGAGGCCGGACCGCGCTTCCCCCGTCGCGGTAAAACCGCAGCCCTCCACGCAGAACGCAACGGGTGGTGCGGCCGGGAACAAACCGATCCGCCCCGCAACCACGGCGACGCGCAGAGGCGCCAACGCACCGACCGTAGGCCCGGTCCCCTCAACCGCGTCGCGAAGTCCCCCGCACCTCCAACCGTGTCTCCACGATTCGGCCCGTCGATGTCCGGTCGCCGCTTTCCAGCGCCTCGATCAGCAACTCCACGCCCACAGTGGCGATTTCGACCGGGCACAAGCTCAGCGTGGTGACGGGCGGGTCGGTCTGGGCCGCCGTGGGGTCCTCGCTCACGCAGACCAGGAGCAGGTCGTCCGGCAACCGCAGGCCGTGTCGCCGTACCGTCTCCAGGATCAGCGGCGGGCTGGCCTCGGAGAGTACGAACAACGCGTCCGGCGGGTCCGGCAGGTCCAGGAGGCGGTCGATCGCGCCGCGGGTCTCGTGGTTGCCGGGCATCCGGGTCAGATCCACCAGTGGCCGCATCCCGCGCTCCGCGCACCACGCGTGATACGCCTCCAGCGCCCGGACGTAGAACAACGACGTGGACAGCGCGGCGACCAGGCCGATCCGCCGGGCCCCGCCCGCCTCCAGGTGATCGAGCACACCGCGCACCGCCGCCTCGTGGTCGATGTCCACCCAGTGCGCGCCGGGCACGCCTTCCACCCGCCGGTCCGAGACGATCGGGATCCGGGCGGCGAGGAAGTCCTCGACCAGCGGGTCGTCGGTCTCCGGATCGGCCACCACGGCCGCGTCCAGCGGCAGGTCGGCCCACTCGTCCCTGGCCGAGTGCGTCGGCAGCAGTACCAGCGCGTAGCCGTGCGTGAGCGCGGTCTGCGCGGTGGCGCTGGTGACCTGGGCGTAGTACGGCGATTCCATGTACGACCACGGCGTGGCCACGTACTCACGTACCGCGTAGCCGATCAGGCGCGCGTGTCCGGCCCGAAGCAGCCGAGCCGTCGCGTTGGGTCGATAGCCCAACCGGCGCGCGGTCTCCTGAGCGTGCAGGCGGACCGCGTCGGAGAGTCTGCCCGTGCCGTTCAGCGCGGCCGAGACGGTCGTCTTGGACAACCCGGCCTCGCGCGCCACGTCGACCAGTCGGATCCGGGGCACGGGCGCGGGGCGGCGGCCGCTCCCTCGCGGTGATGTGCTCATGGGCCCTCATGCTGCCGGCTCGGAAGCCCTGAGTCACTCCTGGGTCACAGCGCTGTGACCTTCAGAAAACCGTTCCCGCAAACCCTTGTGCGGGAACGTTCCCGCATCAATACTCCACTGAGTCCGGCTCTCCGCCGGACCTGGCACTCGGCCGAGTCCGGTACGCCGCCGAGTCCGGTACTCCACCCGTTCCGGTACCTCCACGGAGTCCGGTTCTCCGTTCGGTCCGGTACCTCCACGGAGCCCGGTTCTCCGTTGGGTCCGGTACCTCCACGGAGCCCGGTTCTCCGCTCGGTCCGGCACTCCACGGAGTCTGGTACTCCGTTCGGTCCGGTACCTCCACGGAGCCCGGCACTGGGCCGAGTCCGGTATTCCGCCGAGGCCGGCCATCCACTTGGCCGGGACTCCTCGTGGTCCCACGCCCCGTCACCCCCTGGAAAGAGGTGGGTTCTCTTGCGCATGCTCCGATCCGTCGCCGTGCTCGCAGTCGCAGCCGCAGCCGCGGCCGGTTGCTCCGGCGGCTCGGGTGGTTCCTCGAACGACGCGAAGCCCGGTGGGGGTTTCGAGGTCACCAAGGACACTCCCGCCGCGAAGGGGAACATCCCCTCGGTTTCCTGGTCGCTGTACGCCGAGCCGCAGACGCTCGACTACCTGTACGCGTGGGACTACCCGATCAACACCGTGCTCGCGAACGTCTGCGAGCAGTTCCTGCGGACCACGCCGGACATGAGGATCGAGCCGGGGCTGGCCACCTCCTACACCAACCCGGACCCGCTGACCTGGGTGTACAACCTGCGCGAGGGCGTGAAGTTCCACGACGGCACGCCGATGACCTCCGCCGACGCGGTGGCCAGTCTCAAGCGCCACCTCGACCCCGAGCTCGCGTCCGCATGGGGCACCGCGTTTCGCAACGTCGCCTCGATCGACGCGACCGGCCCGCTCCAGGTCACCATCAAGCTGAACACGCCCGACGCGATGCTCAATTCGCTGCTCGCGGCCTCGCCCGGCACGGTGGAGAGCGCCGCCTCGATCGCGAAGGCGGGCAAGGACTACGGCAATCCGCAGGGCGGAGTGAACTGCACCGGCCCGTTCTCGCTGGACAAGTGGACCCCGGGCGACTCGATCACGCTCAAGAAGAACCCGAACTACTGGGACGCCAAGCTGATCCCGAAGGCCGACCAGTTCAAGTTCGTCTTCATCCAGGACCCGGCCGCGCGGGTGAACGCGCTCGTCTCGGGCTCGGTCGACGGCGGCTACATGGTGCCCTCCAGCGCGTTCGCGCGGCTGCGCAACACCCCCGAGGGCAAGCTGTACTTCGGCCCCAGCACCGGCAGTTACCTGCTCGGCATCACCAACATGCAGGGCGTCATGGGCGACCTGAAGCTGCGTCGGGCACTGTCCCTGGCGATCGACCGCGACGGTCTGATCAAGGCCGCGTCCGGCGGGGTCGCCACCGAGCCCAAGGGACTCACCCCCGTCGCTGCGTGGGGCTTGGCCCCCGACAAGGCGCCGGGCTACTTCGCCACCCTGCCGCCGGTCGAGCGCGACCTCACCGCGGCCAAGAAGCTGGTCGCCGAAGCCGGCGGCGCAGCGGGCAAGAAGATCGTGCTCGCGACCAGTTCGCTCGCCCCGGAGATCTCCGTCTCCGCCACCGCGGTTCAGGCCGCCGGCAAGTCGATCGGCCTCGACATCGAACTCAAGACGGTCACTCCCGACGCGTACACCGCGCTGTTCACCGACCCCGAAGCGCGCAAGGGCATCGACCTCGTCGTGACCAACGGATACACGAACACCCCGGACCCGCTCGAGTTCTACGAGTCGTTGGTCACCGGAGCGTTCGCCAACTACGGCAACTACTCCAACCCCGAGTACGACAAGCTCTACGCGCAGGCGGCCGGCACCGCCGACCCCGCGGCCCGCTCGGATCTGACGTCCAAGTTGCAGGACATCGCGCTGCGCGACCTGGCCGCGATCCCGCTCTTCGAGCCGCCGCACAACGTGTTCATGAACAAGCGCATCACCGGCGCCGCGCCCGGTATCGCCCAGCTGTACTGGCCGTGGGCGGCGACGGTCGGGGCCGCGAGCTGATGGCGCGTCACCTCCTGGGCCGCTTCCTCGGGTTGGCGACGGTGTTGCTGGTGACCTCGTTCCTGGTCTTCAGCGCGATCCACCTCGCCCCCGGGGATCCGGTGACCTTCCTGCTCAAGGGCCACCCGGCCACCCCGGAGGCCAGGGAAGCCGTGCGGATCCAGTACCACCTGGACGACCCGTTCCTGTCGCAGTACGCGCAGTGGCTGGGCGACGTGTGCACGGGCGACTTCGGCCGCTCGGTGCAGTTCCGCCAGGACGTCGGCGAACTGGTCTCGTCCCGGCTGCCGACGACGGCGTTCCTGATCGGCTACGCGGCGATCCTGGTGATCGTCTCCGGAGTGATCCTGGGCATCCTGGCCGCGCTCCGCCCGGGCTTCGTGGACAAGTTGGTCCTCATCGGGACCGGCGTGGCCACCGCCACACCGTCGTTCGTCGCTGCGATCGGTCTCGTCTCGTTCTTCTCGATCAAGCTCGGCTGGTTCCCCACCTTCGGAGGCGGCAGCGGGTTCGCGGGGCGCGTGGACCACCTCACGCTGCCCGCCGTCGCGCTCGCGTTCACGCTGTCCGGACTGCTCGCGCGGGTGACCCGATCGTCGATGCTCGACGAACTCGGGCGTGAGCACGTCGAAGTGGCCTGCGCGCGCGGCGTCGCCGAGTCGGCGGTGGTACGCCGACACGTGCTGCGCAACGCACTCGGCCCGATCGTCACGGTCGGCGGCACCATGCTCGCCGGCCTGCTCGTGACCACGTCGATCGTCGAGACGGCGTTCTCGGTACCGGGAGTCGGCTCGCTGTTGGTGACCTCCGTCAACGTCAAGGACTTTCCCGTGGTGCAGGCGATCACGCTGCTGACCGTGGCGGCGTTCGTGGCGGTCAACCTGCTGGTGGATCTGCTGCAACCACTGGTGGACCCGCGGGTCTCCCTGACCGGGCGAGGTGCCTCGTGACCACGATCCCGATGGACCGGGCCAAGGTGTTGCGCCGGCCCGGCTTCGCCTGGTTGGGGTCCCTGCGCCAAGGCCCGCTGTTCGTCGGCGCCGTGGTCGTACTCGCACTCCTCGTACTGGTCGCGGTGTTCGCGCCGCTGATCGCGCCGTACGACCCCAACGCCGTGGACCTGTCCGCGACGTTGGCGGGCTCCACCCCCGACCATCTGCTGGGCGCCGACCAGAACGGCCGCGACATCCTGTCCCGGCTCGTCCACGGCGCCCGGACCGGCCTGCTCGGCCCGCTGCTCGTGGTCGGGCTGTCCACGGTCCTGGGCATCGCCTTCGGCGTCGCCGCAGCGTGGCGCGGCGGCTGGATCGACTCGGTCCTGTCCCGCTCGATGGACATGATGTTCGCGTTCCCCGGCCTGCTGATCGCGATCCTGTTCGTCGCGGTGTTCGGCTCCGGCCTGACCGCACCGGTGATCGCGATGAGCGTGGCCTACACCCCGTACGTCGGGCGCCTGGTGCGCTCGGTGGCCGCGCAGGAGAAGGCCAGACCGTACATCGAGTCGTATCGCGTACAGGGCTGGTCGGGCTGGACCATCTGCGTCAAACACCTGATCCCCAACATCGCGCCCACCGTGCTCGCCCAGTCGGCGATCAACTTCGGCTACACGTTGATGGACCTCGCCGCACTGTCCTACCTCGGCTTCGGCGTGCAACCGCCCGACTCCGACTGGGGATCGATGATCAACGAAGGCCAGTCGGCGTTGCTCCAAAACGTTCTGTTGCCGTCCTTCGCCCCGGGCGTGTGCATCGTCGTCGCGGTGGTCGCGTTCGGCATCGTCGGCGAGGGCATCGCCGACCGAGTCGCGAAGCGGGAGCGGTGATTCCCTTGTCGTATCCGCAAGTTGCCTATCTGGAGATCGACGACCTGACGGTCCGGCTGCCCGAGGGACGGGCCGCACGGCCCATCCTCGACGACGTCTCGCTGCGCGTGGAAAAGGGCGAAAGCGTCGGCCTGGTCGGCGAATCCGGCTCGGGCAAGTCGGTCGCCTGCCGGTCCGTACTCGGGCTGCTGCCCGGAAAGGCGCGAACCACCGGCGAGATCCGGGTGGACGGCCGAAACGTACTCGGGCTGAACAAGGCCGCGCTGCGGTCGCTGCGTCTGCGCGAAGTGGCCATGGTCTTCCAGGACCCGCGCGCGTCGGTCAACCCGATGCGCCGGATCGGGGATTTCCTCACCGAGGGCATGCGGGCGGCAGGGACTGCGGCCGCGGTTGCCGACAAGCGGGGGCTCGAACTGCTCGAAGCCGTCGGCATTCGCGATCCCGAGGGCGCGATGCGCCGCTACCCGCATCACTTTTCCGGTGGCATGCTCCAGCGCGTGGTGATCGCCGCGGCGCTCGCCGGGGAACCGTCGCTGCTGCTCGCGGACGAACCCACCACCGCGCTCGACGTGACCACCCAGGCCGAGGTGGTCGGCATCCTGACGCAGCTTCAGGCGGAGCGCGGGACCGGCATGTTGTTCGTGACGCACGACCTGGAGTTGGCGGCCGCGGTGTGTGATCGCGTGTACGTGATGTACGCGGGGCGGATCGTCGAGACGCAGACCGCCGCGGGGTTGTTCACCCGGCCGCTGCATCCGTATACGGCCGGTTTGCTGGCCTCCACGCCGCGGTTGGACGTGGACGCGGGGCCGCCGCGGCCGATTCCGGGGCGGCCGGTCTCGTTGGCCGAGGCGCCGATCGGGTGCGCGTTCGCGGCGCGATGCGCGTACGTCCAGCCGCGCTGCCTGGCCGAGAAGCCCGCGCTGACTCGACACGGCGACGCGTATGCGGCCTGCTTTCGGGCCGACGAAGGGTTGCTTACTCGGTCTGAGGGTTGGGTGCCGGCCGGGGTTGTCGAGGGGGCGGCTGTCCGGTCGGACGGCGGGATGTCTTCCGGGGTTGTCGAGGGGGCGGCTGTCCGGTCGGACGGCGGGATGTCTTCCGGGGTTGTCGAGGGGGCGGCTGTCCGGTC
>NZ_WWJX01001209.1 GCF_009865215.1 Streptomyces sp. SID3343
CGGCCGAGGCCGCGGCGCCTGTTCGGCCGAAGACGCGCGGGCCGGTCGTACCGCGCGAGGGCGCCGAGCCGCCCGCCAAGACGCTCAAGGGGCTGCCGAAGCGCACGCCGGCCGCCAATCCGCCGCCGGTGGTACCGGAGGAGGCCGCGGCCCGGCTGGAGATGCCGAACGAGCTGTTCGCGCCGACCGACGCACAGCCGCCGAAGGCCGGGCCCGCCACGCCGGTGCCGGGGGCACGACGTGCGCCCCGCGTCGCGAAGTCCGCGCCCGCCGCCGAGAAGGCGGTACGAAGCGGCGCCGCGAGTCCCCTGCCCAAGACGTCGAAGCCCGCGCGCAAGGGCGCCGCCAAGCCGGCCGTACGCATTCCCGAGCCGGCGAAGCCGCAGGAGTCCCGTACGGGCGACGGCGCGGGCCCGGTGGTGTCCTCGATCGGCCGTACCCGCCGCGGGCTGCCCAAGCGCCTCGTGGCCGGCGAGGACACCGGTCCGGTCCGGGCGTTGCCGACCCCGGATCCGGCCAAGGACACCGGCGCGCTGTCCGCGGACGAGCTGCGGCGCCGCCTGACGGGCTTTCAGGAGGGCTTCGAAGCCGCCCGCCGAGAGGACGATCCCGTCGTATCACCGCACGACGAACCCTCATTCCCGCCGGACGCGCGGGAGGAGACAGGAGGTGGAGACCGGTGACCGGGTCGAATGGCACCACGGCACGCGATGTCGATTGGTTGGTGGCCGGTTTGGCCGGTGACGTCCCGGGGGTCCGGGAGGTCGTCCTGGTCTCTTCCGACGGGCTGATGCTCGCGAGCGCCCACGGCTCCGACGCCGCGCTCGCGGTCCCGGACGCGGAGGAGCAGCTCGGCGCGATCGTCAGCGGGCTCGTCGCGCTGGCCGAAGGCACCTCCAGGGTGCTGGACATGGGCGCGGTCCGCCAGGAGATCGTCACGATGGCCGAGGGCTACGTCGTGGCGATGTCGATCAGCGACGGCTCGTGCCTGGGCGTGCACGCGTCGGGGTCCGCGGACCTCGGTGTGATCGCCTATCAGATGACCTCGTTCGTACGGCGCGCCGGCCATGTACTGACGCCGGCCCTGCGCGCACAGATGCACCAGGACCGTGGAGGTGGTCGCGTTGGCTCCTGACGGGGGTTACCCGGACTACGACGACACGCGGGGTCATCCGGCCAGACCCGAAACGGGCGGCCGTACCTCGCGCGTGCGCCCGTACACGCTCACTCGCGGACGCACCCGATACGGCCACGTCCTCTTGGTGGAGACGCTGGTCACGACGCTCGACTGTCCGCAAGGGGACGCCGGCGACATGCCCGAGGTCGGCGCGATCGTGCGGCTGTGCCGGGGAGTTCGCTCGGTCGCGGAGGTGGCCGCGATCCTGCACATGCCGCTCGGCGTCGTGCGCGTCCTGATCAGCGACCTGGCCTCGCAGGGCCGGATCAGCGTGTACCAGGCCGAACACGAGGCCGGCCGGCCCGATCGCGCGTTGCTGGAAAGGGTGCTCGGTGGACTACGCAAGATCTGAGTTCGGCGACCTCGGCGAGGTCCCCGCGATCCCGCTGCCCGCTCCCCGCGCGGGTGGCCGGCGGATCGGCGACGGACCGCCCATCACGTCGACGAAGATCGTCGTCGCGGGCGGCTTCGGCGTGGGCAAGACCACGCTGGTCGCGGCGGTGTCCGAAATCCCGCCGCTGACCACCGAGTCGGTGATGACGGTGATGAGCGAGGACGTCGACGACCTCTCGGGGCTGCCCGAGAAACGCACGACGACGGTCGCGATGGACTTCGGCCGGATCACCCTGGACGCCGACCTGGTTCTGTACCTGTTCGGCACTCCCGGCCAGAACCGCTTCTGGTTCATGTGGGACGACCTGGTCCGCGGCGCGGTCGGCGCGGTCGTCCTGGTCGACACCCGCCGCCTGGAGGACAGCTTCCCGGCGGTGGACTACTTCGAGCGCTCCGGGATCCCGTTCGTGGTGGTCGTGAACCTGTTCGACGACGCACCGCGCTACCCGGAGGAAGACCTGCGCGACGCGCTGTCGATCAGCCCGCGAACGCCGATGACCGAATGCGACGCGCGAGTGCGCGAGAGCGCGGTCGAGGCGCTGGCGACGCTGGTCACGCACGCGTTGGAACTGACGGTCTGACGGTTCGGCGGCGGCCCGACGGCCCCACCGTGCCTCGGCACCGAACACCTTTCCGGGCCCGCCCTTCGACCACACGGTCGAGGGGCCGGCGCGGAACCGGCGGGCGGCACAAGGCGGTTCGTGCCTAGCGTCGCCGGGTGATGCGCCGCTGACCGCGGCTGTTCCAGCACGGCCGGTGCCAGTGCCGCCGCTCCTCCACCCGCCCGTCGGCCGACCACGCGACGACGTGCGGCACCCCCGGCGCGATCTCGTGGTCGCAGCCGGGACAGCGGTAGGTCTTCGTCGCCGCCTGCCCCGAGATCGGCCGCACGAGCCACTCCCCGTCGGCCCCCGTCTCACGCTCCTCGAAACCGAGGCTGGGGTCGCGGGGCTCGCCCCGATCGACGAACCGGGAGCGGCTGGTGGGCTTGTTACGACGAGGCACACAAAAAGGGTACGGGTGCAAGGGCGGCAACCGCCGCAGCCCCGACCGAACCACAGGGTCGCCCGGGTCGAAGTTCAGCCGACGTCCTCGCTCGTGAACACTCTCGGCGATCAATCACACTCACTCGGTTACCTCCTCTTCGATCGAGGGGCCGAGGGTGTCGACCTCTTCCGCGTCCCAACCGTCCGTCGTCGCGGCGATGCTCGACCGACTCGACGCCACCGCCGCCGGACCCCGCCACTGGCGCCTCGAAAGCCGAATGGCCCGGAAGCCGGGGACCGACCGGATCGCCCCACGCCCCGGCCGTGACGCACACGCGCGGATACGACGTACAGGCCCGGAGCGCCTCCCGCTCGGGGAACCGCTCCGGGCCAAGTCGCCGTCCCGCCCTACTTCTTCGCGTGGTCCCGGAACCCGCGCCCCGTCTTGCGACCCAGGTAGCCCGCCGTCACCAGGTGCTCCAACAGCGGGACCGGGGACCAGCCCGGCTCGCGGAATTCCGCGAACAGGACCTTTTGGATCGCCAGGGACACGTCCAGGCCGACCACGTCGAGCAGGTCGAACGGGCCCATCGGGTAGCCCGCGCCCAGCTTGATCGCCGTGTCGATGTCGTCGGCGCTCGCGTAGTTGGCCGCCAGCATCCGGACCGCGTCGTTGAGGTAGGGGAACAGCAGGGCGTTGACGATGAAGCCCGCCCGGTCCCCGCAGTCCACCGCGTGCTTCCTCGTCTTCGCGCACACCGCGTGGATCGTGGCCACGACGTCGTCGGTGGTGGCGACGGTGCGCACCACCTCGACCAGCTTCATCACCGGCGCCGGGTTGAAGAAGTGCATGCCGACCACGTCGCCGGGCCGCGATGTCGCCACCGCGCAGTCGATGACCGGCAGCGAGGACGTCGTCGTCGCCAGGATCGCGCCCGGCTTGCAGATCTCGTCGAAGTTCTCGAACAGGGCCTGCTTGACCGACAGTTCCTCCACCACCGCCTCGACCACCAGATCGGCGAAGGCCAGATCGTCCAGCCGCGTCGTACCGCTCACGCGCGCGAGCGCCGCGTCGCGGGCCTCCTCGGTCAGCCGACCGCGCTGCACCTGACGCTCCAGCGAGCGCAGCAGCCCGGTCCGCACCCGTTCGACCTTCTCCTCGCTGCGCGCGACGTACACCACGTCGAAGCCCGACTTGGCGAACACCTCGACGATGCCCGTGGCCATCGTCCCGGTGCCGACCACGCCCACCGCGCGCACGTCGCGCGGCGTACCGGCCACCGGCGCCGCGCCCGCGGCCTCCGCCACCACGACCGGCGATCCCGGCTGCTCGTAGTGGTAGAAGCCGCGGCCGCTCTTGCGCCCGAGCAGACCCGCGGTGCGCATCTGCTTGAGGATCGGCGCCGGCGCGTGCAGCCGGTCGCGCGACTGGCGGTACATCTGGTCGAGGATCTCGTACGCCGTGTCGATACCGACCAGGTCGAGCACCGCGAGCGGGCCCATCGGCAGGCCGCAGCCGAAGCGCATGGCCGCGTCGATGTCCTCGCGCGTGGCGTACTTCTGCTCGTACATCGACGCCGCGTGGTTGAGGTACGCGAACAGCAGACCGTTGGCGATGAAGCCCGCGCGGTCGCCCGCGACCACGGGCGACTTGCCGAGCCGCTCGGCGAGCGCGACGACGTCGGCCAGCACGTCCGGCTCGGTGACGACCGTGCGCACCACCTCGACGAGCTTCATCACCGGCGCCGGGTTGAAGAAGTGCAGGCCGACGACCCGTGCGGAGCGTGACGTGGACACCGAGAGCTCGGTGACCGACAGCGAGGACGTGTTCGTGGCCAGGATGGTCTCCGGGCCGCAGATCTTGTCGAGCCGAGCGAAAAGCTCCTGCTTCTGCTCCAGATGCTCGGGTATCGCCTCCAGGACGAGGTCCGCGTCGGCGACCGAGGCCAGGTCGGTGCCGAGGGTGATCCGATCGAAGATTTCTCGCTGCTGCTCGTCCGTCAGCTTCCCGCGCGCCACGGCGCGGGCGGTCGACTCGGCGATCCGGGCCCGGCCTCGGGCAATGGCGTCGTCGGACACGTCCACGGCCACGACGGTGACGCCCGCCCTGGCCAGGACCTCGACGATGCCGGCACCCATCGTGCCCAGGCCGACCACACCGACCGTGCTGATGTCACGGGTCATCTGCTGTGCTCCTCGCTGCTGAAATGGCGTCTCCCGAGCGGGGAGTACGCCTTGGTTACTGCGAAGTAGTACTGCGGTTCTGGAGTATTGCAGTCGCCGGCAAACAGGCACAGACCATCCGATGTGCCGTTCGCCTCGATCCCCATGTCGGTCGAACCCGAACGGAGTACGACCCGACCGGTAGCCCGGGTCTTCCAAAAACAATCACGCGTGAAGGATTACCTTCGAAGACGTTCGACCGTTGTGTTCTCTGTGGGCGGCGGCCCCACCCCGGAGGGGTCCGGGGAGAACTCGACGAGGAGGACGCGATGAAGCTGGGCATCTTCCTGCTGGCGGCACAGTTCGAGGCGGGCGATCACGGTGAGGTACTCACCGCTGCCATGGACGCGGGAATCGCCGCGGAGGAGGCCGGGTTCGACGAGGCGTGGATCGCAGAACACCATTTCGTGCCGTACGGGTTGTGCCCGTCGGCGGTCACGTTCGCTTCCATGCTACTGGGGCGTACGCGACGGATCGGGGTGGGGACCGCGATCAGCGTCCTGTCGAACCAGCACCCCGTGGCACTCGGTGAGCAGACCGCGCTGCTCGATCAGCTCTCCGGTGGCCGATTCACCCTGGGTGTCGGGCGCGGCGGGCCGTGGGTCGACCTGGAGGTATTCGGTACGGGGCTGGCCCGGCACGACGAGGGCTTCCCGGAGTCGCTCGACCTGCTGATGCGCTGGCTCACCCATCACCGGGTGGACGCGGCCAGCGAGAACTTCACGTTTCGCAAGGTCCAGGTGGTCCCGCGCCCGCTGACCTATCCGCACCCGCAGGTGATCGTCGCGTGCACGTCGCGCGAAACCGCCTCGCTCGCGGCCCGACACGGGCTGCCGATACTGCTCGGCATGCACGCGGACGACGAGGAGAAGGCCGCGATGGTCCGTACGTACGAGTGCGCGGCCTCCGCGTGCGGGCGCGATCCCAAGGGCGTCGAGCACGCGGCCGCCACCGTCGCCTACGTCGCCGACACGCGCCGTGAGGCCACCGAGACGCTGCGGGCGAGCATGCCCAAGTGGCTGCGCCGCGGCCTGTCCGCGCACGTGACGGTCGACGACCGGCAGCGGCACATGCGTGACCCGCAGGAGTACACCGACTTCCTGTGTCGCACCCATGCCGTCGGCTCGCCGGCCGAATGCGTACGCGCGCTCGAACGCACCTCCGAGCGCACCGGCATCAAACGCTTCCTGTTCTTCGCGGAGGGCGCCGGCGATTCGCGACTGACCATCGAGAACGTCGCCCGGCTCGGCAAGGAGGTCCTGCCGGCGCTGCGCAAGGTCTCGGTCTAGCTTCGAGCGGACCGCCACAGATCGCGGCGGACGGCGAGTTGCGTACGTCCCTCGGCCCACGCGGTCCGCAACACCTCGCCCCGGTTCACCCCGGGGCGAAGCAGTGTCCGCGCCAACAGGCCGGCGAGGACGCCCGGGGCCAGGAGCCGGGACGGTTTGCGCACCCGCGAGTACACGTCCATCAACGGGCGTGACCCGTCGGGGCGGCTCGCCAACGAGCGCAGCAGAGTCTCTTCGAGCGCCGACACCGCGGTCGATCGGGCGAGGCCGTTGGTCCAGTGGTACGTCTCGCGGCACTCGTGATCGCGGCGCCGTTGCCACCCGGCGGTCGCCGCGTCCAGGCGGCGCGGATCGCCCAGCACCGGCGCGGCAGCCTCGCCGAGGAGCCGTCCGAAACGCAGCGCGTCGCGGATGCCCTGCGCGGTCACCGGGTCCTTGAAGTGCCCCGCGTCACCGGCCAGGGCCCAACCCCGACCGGCCGAATGCCGGAAGTAGGAGGGGAGTTCGATCGCGTGCACGATCTTGGTCGCCCGCGCGCAACCGGCCAACCGCTCGGCCATCCCCGGCATCACCGCGATCGTGCGGTCGAACTCGCCCTCCAGGTCGATCCGGAAGGACTCGGCGAACTCCTTCGGCGGCATCAGCAGCACGAGTGAGAGACCACCGTCGCACGGGAAGACCGTGCCCAACTCCCGTTCGGTGCGCCACATCCCCGCCGTGCCGCGCCACTCGGCGCGCGGATCGTCGTAGTAGGCGTAGTAGCACGCCCGGCCGTTCGGATGGATCGTGTGCGGCTCGGCGACCCCGACCTGTCCGGCCACGGTCGAGCGTCGCCCGTCGGCGCCGATCACCAAAGGCGCGCGCAACTCGTAGGGGGCCTCCCCCCGTGCCTCGACCCGCACCCCCGCGACCCGGTCGCCGGACCACAGCAGCCCGGTCACCCTGGCGCCCTCGCGCACCTCGGCCCCCGCGGCCCGGGCGGTGTCCACGAGAGCCTGGTCCAGGCCGGCGCGGCGCACGCACATGCCGTAGGCGATGCCGTCGACCGGGCTGAACGTGCCGCGGGCCCGCGCGTTCGGCATCTCGATGTAGGCGTCGTCGTGGTGCGGCGCACCGATCGCCTCGACCCGGTCCAGCGCGCCGAGTCGGGCCACCTCGGCCACGCCGCCCGCGAACAACAGGTGGGTGGACACGGTCGTGGACGGGAAGCGCACGGCGTCCAGCGCGATCACCCGCCGACCGGCCCGGGCCAGCGCGATCGCCGCGGCGGATCCGGCGCAGCGCGCGCCGACCACGATCGCATCCGCCTCCCGGCTCGGGTCCCTTGTCGCCGCCGCCTCGGCTTCAGCCTTCGCCTTCGCCTCCGCCTCCGCTTCTGCTTCTGCTTCTGCTCGCGCGGCGAACGGTTGCTCGGCGGCGGGGTTTCCTTCGGTCACGGGGCGTCCTCCAGCTTGAGCTGATGGGCAGTCACGAGCCTTGCGAGGTACGGGGTTTCGACGGTAGCCGGCCGATCACCATCCGACAAGGGTGTCTTGCGCGTTGTGCGAAGTGACGCGATAGTCGGACCCTCGCACCTGTCGCCCCACTGTCGGTTACGGGAGAGACCCATGACTGAGCACGTGCAGGCTCCAGCAGGAATCACCGGATCGGTGCCCACTCGACGCGGCTTCGTGGCGGGCGCAAGTGCATTGGGATTAGCCGCCGGTGTGCCGATCGCAGCGGCTCGGGGGGTGGCGGCGTCGCCGTCTCCCACCGGTCGGCGGGTGGCGGTGCTCGGCGGGGGAATGGCGGGCCTGACGGTCGCGCACGAACTGATCGAGCGGGGCTTCCAGGTCACCGTGTACGAGCGCAAGTCGCTCGGCGGGAAAGCCCGCAGCATCCCGATCCCGGGCACCGGAACCGGGGGCAGACGGGACCTGCCGGGTGAGCACGGCTTCCGATTCTTCCCCGGGTTCTACCGCAACGTCCCGGACACGATGCGGCGAATTCCCTTCCCGGGCAACGCCAACGGCGTCTTCGACAACCTCGTCCCCGCGCCGAACGCGATCTTCGCGCAGGCGGGCCGGCCGGACATGCACTTCACCCTCCCGAGCGGCATCGGCGGCATCACCCCCGACGCGGTGCGCGACGCGTTGATGTCGATGGCGAGCGTCGCGTCGCAGGTGCCGCTGCGCGAGATCGCGTTCTGGGCCGAGAAGATGATCGTCTTCTTCACGAGTGGCGACCTGCGGCGCAACCGGCAGTGGGAGCACATGGCCTACTCCGACTACCTGCGCATGGACCGGATGTCGCCCGCCTACCGGAACATCCTGGTGAAGGCGTTCACCTCGACCCTGGTCGCGGCCAAGGAGAACGTCGCCAGTACGCGCACGATCACCATGATGGTCGAGATCTTCCTGTGGACGATGCTCGGTCGGGGCGCGGACGGCGCGCCGGACCGCGTGCTGTCGGGGCCGACGAGCGAGGTCTGGATCGACCCGTGGCAAACGCATCTCGCCGGCCTGGGCGTCGACTTCGAGGTCGGCTGGACGGTCACCGGACTGGACCTGACGGGTGGCCGGATCACCGGCGCGCGGTTCACCGATCCCCGGGGCAACACCGGTTCGATCGACGCCGACTGGTACGTGCTCGCCGTTCCGGTCGAACGGGCCGTGCCGCTGATGAGCCCCCAGCTGGTGGCGGCGGACCCGGCCCTCGGCAAGCTGCGCCGGCTCACCACCGACTGGATGAACGGCCTGATGATCTACCTGCGCCGGCCGACCCCGATCACGCACGGGCACGTGGCGTACATGGACTCGCCGTGGGCGGTTACCTCGATCAGCCAAGCACAGTTCTGGCGGGGCGACTTCGCGGCGAAGTACGGCGACGGAAGCGTGCACGACATCCTCTCGCTCGACCTGTCGGACTGGGACGCGCAGGGCCTGCTGTACGGCGTGAACGCGCGCAAGTGCACGCCGCGCCAGATCGTCGACGACGTGCTCGCGCAGGTGCGCGCCAACCTCGACAACGGCGCGGCGTTGGTGCCGGACGCGCAGATCCACTCGTGGTTCCTCGACCCGGGCATCACCGATTCCGGGCTGCCGACGGTGGCCAACGACGAGCCGCTGCTGGTGAACACGGTCGGATCCTGGGACGACCGACCGGTCTCCACGACGCGGATTCCCAACCTTTTCCTGGCCGGCGACTATGTACGGTGCAGCATCAACCTGGCCACCATGGAAGGCGCCAACGAGAGCGGGCGTTCGGCTGCCAACGCCGTGCTGCGCGCCTCGGGTTCGAGCGCGACCCCGGCGACGGTGCACGAGCTGTACCAGGAACCGGCGTTGGCCGGGTGGCGCCGAGCGGACGACCTGCGCTTTCGGCTCGGTCTGCCCAACGCGTTCGATGTCCTCAGCCCGTATTGGCCGTGACCGCGAGGGGGTTCGCGATGTCGGGGACCGCGATCATCGGGGCCGGATTCGCCGGACTGTGCATGGCGATCCGACTCCGGCAAGCCTGCATCGACGACTTCACGCTGTACGCGACGTGGCGGGCGTGAGCCCTTCGCGGAGCGGTCTCGGGAGCGGTCTTGACGAGGCCGTCGCCGAGCGAGGAGCGTGGGCGCAACGGCGACAGCGGGGGCATCGTGGTCGGCAGACGAGGGTGGGCCGGCGTCGTGGCGATGGTCACGGTGCTCGGGATGGGGTGCTTTCGCGCGTCCACTCCGGCGCCGGACACGGGCGCGGGCATCGAGGTCGACGCCGCGAGCGCGCTCGCGGATCAGCCGGTACACCTGCGGGTCATCGGGCTCACAGCGGGCGAGACGGTCACCGTCTCCTCGTCGGCGACCGACTTCACGGGTCGGCGGTGGCGCGGGCAGGCCCGTTTTCGCGCGGACGACCGGGGCGAGGTGGCCCTCGACTCGGCCGCGCCGCTCGCGGGGACGTATCGCGGGGCGGACGGCATGGGGCTGTTCTGGTCGATGAACCCGGTCGGGGGTGATCCGGAGCGGAGTTGGTTCCGGCCGGCCTGGGACGTGTCTCGCCGGTCGTACGCCGTGAATATCGTGGTGACGGGAGAGCGGCGACGGCCGACCACACGGACGCTCACGCGCCGATGGCTGGCCGACGGAGTCGGGGTCCGGCTGCTCACTCCTGCCACGGACGGTTTCTGGGGTGAGCTCTTTCTGCCGCCGCCGGGAACACCGAGGCACCCGGCGGTACTCATGGTCGGCGGGTCCGAGGGAGGCGCGAGCCTGAGCGAAGACGCGGCCCTGTTGGCCTCGCGCGGCTACCCGGCCCTCTCCCTGGGCTACTTCGCCCTCCCGGGGTTGCCCGCGAATCTGGACGACATTCCGCTGGAATACTTCGCCGGAGCGCTTCGCCTGTTGGCGAGGCAGCCGAGCGTCGACGCCGACCACGTGATCGTCATGGGCTATTCACGCGGCACCGAGGCCGCCCTGCTCCTCGGCCAAAACTATCCGGATCTGGTGCACGGCGTGATCGCCTATTCACCCACCATCCGGGCGGCGGCCGGGTCGTGGACCAAGGACGGCCGACCCATCGCCGAGGGCGTGATCCCGCTCGATCACGTCGACGCCCCCGTCCTGGCCATCGCCGGCTCCGAGGACCTGCTGAGCCCGTCCGCACAAGCGGCCCGGGAACTCGACCGGGCATTGGACGCGGCGGGAACCGGCCGTCCGCACCGGGCCCTGATCTACCAGGGCGCCGGCCACGGGGTGGGCACCTTCCCCTACCTCGCGGCCGGCACCCGGCTGGATCATCCGATCCTGCGCTCCACCGTGGACTTGGGCGGCACGAGAGCCGCCGATGCGGCGGCCCGGGCGGCGGGGTGGCGGGAGGTGACGGGGGTTTTGGCGGGGCTTACGCGGTGACCGTAGGAGGAGGCCCGTCGGCCTCTACGCATCCGACGACGCCCGTCGAGCACCACTTCTCGACGCCACGACGGGCGCCGGCCGAAAATCGCTCCCACCGCCATCCCATCCGTCCGCCCCAACCACCGCCTCACCCCTTCCATACGCTTCCGTACGTGTTTGCGAAGCCCTGTACCAATCACCGCAACACCCGCATAACCGACTTCTCATCCTTCACAACCGGAACCAGACGTTCGACTTGACGGCGGTGTCACGCGACCATGATCGTGTTCCGGCCACCGGCCTTCCGCGACGATCTCGCGATGGAGCCGGCTCGCGACCGTCTTCCGAAAGGGCTACCGATGGGCGGATTTTGGAATCTCACGACGCGGAACTCATCCAACGAAATCTCGCGGTCGTCACCCCTCGGGCGGCCGATGTCACGTCCCACTTCTACGCGCTGCTGTTCCTGAGGGAACCCGCTCTGCGCGACCTGTTCCCACCCGCGATGGACGTTCAGCGCGACCGTCTGCTGCACGCGCTCATCCGCATCGTCGGCGATTTGGAGAACGCCCCGGCGCTGTCCGGGTTCCTCGGCCGACTCGGCCGTGATCACCGCAAGTTCGACGTGATCGCCGAGCACTACGACCTCGTCGGCGAATGCCTGGTCGCCGCCCTCGCCCGCTACAGCGGGGACACGTGGAACGACCACATCCAAAGCGCCTGGGTTCGGGCGTACACCGCCGCCGCGAGCATCATGATCGGCGCGGCCGACGAGGACGCCCGCACCAACCCGCCGCACTGGGCCGCCGAGATCGTCTCGCACGAGAAGGCCGCCGACGACATAGCGGTCGTCACCGTGCGCCCCGACCTGCACTTTCCGTACCGGGCCGGGCAGTACGCCTTCATGGAGACCCCGTGGTGGCCCCGGGTGTGGCGGGCCTACTCGATCGCCAACGCGCCCGACCACCACGGCCTGCTCACCTTCCACGTGCGCTCGGTGCCCGCCGGCTGGGTCAGCAACGCCCTGGTCCACAAGGCCAAGGTCGGCGACCGGCTCAAACTCGGCGCCGCGATGGGCGAGATGGTGGTGGACCACATGGCGCCCAACCCGGTCCTGTGCGTCGCGGGCGGCACCGGCCTCGCCCCGCTGAAGGCAATGGTCGAGGAACTGGCCTACTACGGCACGGATCGCTTCGTGGACCTGTTCTACGGCGCGAGCGCGCACAGCGGTCTGTACGGCCTCGACGACCTGTTGCGCCTGTCGCAGCGCGTGTCGTGGCTTCGGGTGCGACCCGCGCTCGACGACCTGACCCTGGCCGGGATCAGCGGCGGGGTCTCCGACGTGGTCCGCGAGTACGGGCCACGCCACGACTGCGACGCCTACCTGAGCGGCCCGCCCGCGATGGTGCTCGACAGCGCGCGGGTGTTGCGCAAGCTGGGTCTGCGCCGCACCCAGATCCATCACGACCCCGTGGTCGGCGACTACACCGCGGCCCCGGACCAGGTTCAACCCTCCGCTCCGGCCGCCGCGGGGGCGCCCGGCTGAACCGGTCCGCACTCGCCGCCGTACTCCCGCCTCCCCCAGGCGGGCAACTCCCTCCCCAAGCAGGCACCGCCTCCCCGGCAGGTACCGCCCCTCCGAAAAAACAGGCGACCCACCACCCGAAGCAGGCTCCCACGACCGATCGTTCGGTCGCGCCCGCGAGCCGGTTCCAGGAGAACGTTGACCGACCAAGGCAGCACTCGGACTCGCACCGAGCGCCCCACGTGCCCGATACCGCACGACGCACACCACCCGCCCGCACCCTCGCCCACGCCCACCGACCCCACCGAACCGGCGCCCGCCCCCCGCGTCGGCGAGGCCGTCGACCGCGCCGAAGCCCGCACGTTCCTCGACCGCTTCGTACGCGAGACCAAGTCGCCGATCGACCCGGACGAGCGCTGGCGCCGGATATCCGACCAGATCGCGAACACCGGGACCTACACCCACACCGAGGCCGAACTCGGTTGGGGTGCCCGGGTCGCCTGGCGCAATTCGGCGCGCTGCATCGGGCGCCTGTACTGGAACAACCTCCAGGTCCGCGACCGCCGCCACGTACACCGCCCCGACGAGGTCGCCGCCGAATGCGCCGCCCACCTGCGCGACACATGGCGCGAGGGTCACATCCGGCCCACGATCACCGTGTTCGCCCCCGACACCCCGGCCGGGCCACAGGTGCGCATCTGGAACGAACAGCTCATTCGCTACGCGGGATACCCGCTGCCCGACGGCACCACCGTGGGCGACGGGCGCAACATCGGGATGACCCGACTCGCGCACCGCCTGGGTTGGCGCGGCGCCGGTACGGCGTTCGACGTGCTGCCGTTGCTCGTCGAGGGCGCCGACGAGATCCTGCGGTGCCACCCACTGCCGCCGGACGCGATCCGTGAGATCGCGCTCACCCATCCCGAGCAACCGGGCTTCGCCGAGCTGGACTTGCGGTGGCACGCGGTTCCGGCGATCTCCAACATGCGCTTGGAGATCGGCGGCGTCTCCTACAGCGCCGCGCCGTTCAACGGCTGGTACATGGGCACCGAGATCGGGGCCCGCAACCTCGTCGACGCCGACCGCTACGACATGCTCCCCGCGGTGGCGAAACTGTTCGCCCTGGACACCTCCAGCGAGCGCACCCTGTGGCGCGACCGCGCGTTGATCGAACTCAACCGCGCCGTGCTCCACTCGTTCGACCTGGCCGGCGCCACGATCACCGATCACCACACCGAATCCGCCCGCTTCCTGAGCCACGTCCGACGCGAGGCGGACGCGGGTCGCGAGTGCCCGGCGGACTGGAGCTGGATCGTGCCACCGGTCTCCGGCGGGCTCACCCCGGTCTACCACCGCTACTACGACGACTACGACGAGGCCACCCTGCGCCCGGCGTACGTACTCGACAAAGCGGCCGTACGAAGAGCGGGCGGACAGCACCCGTAACCAAGACCCGGCGCCGCGGCCGCGACACGAAGGCCGCGGCGCCTGCCCCGGGGCCGCGCCGAGGATCGGCCCCAGGAGGTAGCTCCACGGATGCGTGGTTTCCCCCGACCACAGGGCCGAACCGAACTGCCGGGCCGTCACCTGGACTTGGCGCTCGACGGGTCGACCACCCGGGCCGCGACGACGACCGCTCCGGGCAGCCCACCGTCCTTCACCGACCTGCTCGCCGCCGCCGACCGCCCGAGCGTCGAGGACTGAACCAACCCCCGCGGACCCCACCGGCGGACCAAACTCGGCGGCCCCGGCGCACCCCTACCCCGCCGACTCGACCGCCGCCGCCGACGACGACCGCAGGACCGACTCCCTCGATTCCTCCGACGCCGCAGACCCCGCCGACCCCCGCGTAAGCCAATACGCCCCGACCAACACCGCCAACACCGGCAGCGTCACCGCCAACACCAGCGGGAACAACAACGCCGCCGCCGTCACCGCGACGTGCAGCCCCGCCGCGCCGATCAGACCCGTGCGCTCCGGGCCGCCCCCGCGCAGGCGGGTACGCAGGTCGCGGCAGGCCCACAGCGCCCAGATCACGATCACCGCGCCCAGCAGCACGAAAAAGGCGATCCCCACCGCCACCGCCGCCTGTGCCTTGCCCGACGCCGAGGCCCCGTCGTGGTCGTCCACGAGGTCGAGCACCCGGCCCGGCGCGAACACCCAGCACGCCACGACGGCCGCGACCGCCTCCAGGGCCAACAGCACGATGGCCATGTACGCCACGATCCCCCGGGTAAACGTCATAGGTCGGGATCGTGCCCGCCGACCGAACAGTTGTCGAGTGCGCGTTCGATCCGTGCGTTGTACGGGTGTACCGACAGGTGCCGAGGCTCGCCTCGCGGGCACCACACACCCCGGCCGCGTCCCGATCACCCGCCCGGGCCCGCGCCGCGACGGATCACCGGCGCCGCCCGAACCGCATGGTCACATACCGGTCCAATGCCCGCATCGTCCCTCGGGTGCGCCCGAACGTCGTCGGCTCCATCGGCGTGGTGAACAACCGCCGGGTGATCGCCTGCGGCCGGGCGAACTCGCGCAGACCGTCCGCCCCGTGCATTCGCCCGAAGCCACTGTCCCCGACGCCGCCGAACGGCAGCGCCGGGATGCCCGCGAACGCGATGACCGCGTCCACCGACACCATCCCCGTGCGCAGCCGCCGCGCGATCTCGACCCCCACCCGGCCGCTGCGGGCGAACACCGAGGCGCCGAGACCGAAGGCGGTCCCGTTCGCGAGCCGTACCGCCTCGGCGACGTCGCGCACCGAGCGCACCGAGATCACCGGGCCGAACGTCTCCTCACACGCCGCCGCGCTGTCGTCCGGCGCGTCCACGAGCACCACGGGGTCGATGTACGGAGGTCGCACCGCGCCCACGCCACCCACCACCGCCGTCGCGCCGCCCGCGATCGCCTCGTCGATGTGCCGTCGCACCACCCCGACCTGGGCCGGCATCGTCATCGGCCCGTACGCCGCGCCGTCCTCGTCGCCCAAGGGCAAGTCGCTGATCGAAGAGCGGACTTCGTGCAAAAACTCGGCCTTGATCGACTGCTCGACGAACACCCGCTCGATGCCCACACACGTCTGCCCCGCGTTGGACAGCGCGCCCCACACCGCCGCCTCGGCCGCCGCGCGCACGTCCGCGCCCTCGGTGACGATCATCGCGTCCTTGCCGCCGCACTCCATCAGCACCGGCGTCAGGGTGCGCGCGCACGTCGCCATCACCGCGCGCCCGGTCGCGGCCGAGCCGGTGAACGCCAGCTTGTCCACGCCCGCCGCACACAACGCGGCGCCCGTCGAACCGTCGCCGGTCAGCACCTGGAAGACTCCCGACGCCGCGTCCGGGTTGGCGCGCGCGAACGCGTCCGCGAGGAACCGCCCGACGCCCGGCGTGTATTCGCTCGGCTTGAACAGCACCGCGTTACCGGCCGCCAGTGCGTACGCGATCGAGCCCAGCGGCGTGAACACCGGGTAGTTCCACGGCCCGATCACCCCGACCACGCCGAACGG
Organism: Streptomyces sp. SID3343; assembly: GCF_009865215.1. Lineage (GTDB taxonomy): Bacteria > Actinomycetota > Actinomycetes > Streptomycetales > Streptomycetaceae > Embleya. The sequence goes on from NZ_WWJX01001209.1 coordinate 15,954, forward strand.
CCGATACTCCAGGTAGGCCGCGTGGTTGAGCATCGCGAGTCCGCTCGGTACCCGGCGCCGGCGCAGCACCCGGCCGGCGTGACTCGACGCCCACGCGATGTGCTCCAGGCCCAACAGGAGTTCGAGGAACGCGTCGTCGGCCGGCTTGCCGTTCTCGTCGCGCACGAGCGCGCACAGGGTGTGCCGCTCACGGACCAACTCCGCCGCCCACGCGCGCATCCGCCGACGCCGGTCCGCGCCGTCGAGGCCGGCCCACCACGTGGCACCGACCCGAGCGGCGACCAGCGCCTCCGCGACGTGCGCGGCGTCGTGGATCGGATAGCGGGCCAACTCCTTGCCCGTCGCCGGGTCCAGCGACGCGAAGGTCTCCGTGGTCAGGGTCACCGTTCACCCTTCCTCTCTCGCAGGACGGACTTTCGGACCTTGCCGGCGGCCGTGAGCGGCAGCTTCTCGACGAACTCCACGCTGCGCGGTGCCTTGTAGCCGGCGATCAGGGTCTTGGCGTGGGCGCGGATCTCGTCCGCGCCCACGTCGCGGCCCGCGTGCAACACCACGACCGCGTGCACGCGCTCGCCCCACGTGGCGTCGGGCAGCCCGATCACCGCGCACGCCTCCACGTCCGGGTGGGTGCCGACGGCGTTCTCCACCTCGGCGCTGAACACGTTCTCCCCACCGGTGACGATCATGTCCTTGAGCCGGTCGACCACGGTCAGGTAGCCGTCGGTGTCCATGAAGCCCAGGTCACCGGTGTGCATCCAGCCGCCGCGCAGAACCTGTTCGCTCTCGTCCGGCCGGTTCCAGTAGCCGAGCATCACGTGATCGCCGCGCGAGACGATCTCACCCACCTCGCCGCGCCCGAGTTCGCCCTCGTCGGGGCCGACGACGCGCACGTCCGCGTGGAAACAGGGCCGGCCCGCCGAGCGCAGCCGGGCGGGATCGGCGTCCAGGTGGTCCTGTGGCATCAACAGCGTCGCCAGCGGCGACAGTTCGGTCTGCCCGTACGCCTGGACCAAGGACGTGCCCGGTAGTGCCTTGAGCACCCGATCGAGCAGTGTGGCGGTGATCGGCGACGCGCCGTAGGTCAACAGCCGCAGCGAGGACAGGTCGTAGGTCGCGAACCGCGGGTGGTCCAGGACCATCTGCAACATCGTCGGAGCGAGGAAGATCTCGGTCACCCGTTGTTCCTGGACGAGCGCCGCCACCCGCTCGGCGTCGAAGAACGGCAGGATCACCTGCGGGATGCCCACGATCGACGTCATCAGCGACACGCCGTATCCCGCGATGTGGAACAGCGGCGCCGCGTGCAGCACGCGCGCGTTCGGCACGATCCGAAACGCGGCGGTCGCGACCAGGCCGCCCATCGCGGACGCGAGCAGGTTGTCGTGCGAGAGCATGACGCCCTTGGGGAATCCGGTCGTTCCGCCCGTGTAGAAGACGCCCGCGAGGTCGCTTCCGCCGCGGTCGGCGTCCGGTGTCGGCTCGGCACCGGCGAGCAGGTCCTCGTACCGGTACATGCCCTCGGGGGTCGGCCCGTCCCCGATGTGCACGACCGTCAGGGTGAACGCGAGCCGGGATCGCAACACCGGGACCGCGCCCGTGAACGCGTCGTCCACAAACAGGACTTCGGTCCGCGAGTCGCCGAGCGTGTAGGCGATCTCAACGGGTGTCCAGCGGATGTTCACGGGGTTCAGGACGCCGCCGGCCCACGGGACCGCGTTCAGGCATTCGAGGTAGCGAGTCGAGTTGAGGGCGAGGATCGCGACGCGGTCGCCGGGCTCGACACCGAGCCCACGCAACGCGCCGCCGAGTCTGGCGACGCGCTCGCGCAGTTCGAGGAAGGTTGTTCGGCTCTCGCCTTCGACCACGGCCTCACGGTCGGGGGCCTGCTGTGCCCAGCGGTGCAACGACTGGGTGATGCCCATGGAACGGTTCCTCCGTGTGTACGGGAACGGCGCGGGCGCGCCCGAAGGCGCGCCCGCGCCGCGAGGCGGATCCGACGAGGTGTCAGCAGTCGCGCAAGGTCGGCGATTGGTTGAGCAGTTGGCCGCGGATCGAGGTGAACTTGGCGTAGCGGTCCGCGTCCAGGCCCTGGACCGGGAAGACCGCGACCCGGTGGCAGTTCTGGAACGCGAGCCGGACCCCGAAATGCCGCTCCATCGAGCCGCGGATGGCGTCCGAGGCGAGCGCGCGCAGCAGTTGCCCACGTTCGGTCTCGGTGGCGGGCGGCTCTTGGTTGTCCGCGAACGGACCGCCGTCCACGTGCAGCCGCGTCACGAGCGACGAGACGAGGTTCCAGGCGTAGGGCAGTGAGGTACGCACACAGTCGACGAATTCGGCCTCGTCCACGTCACCGCGTTCGGCCTGTTCCAAGAGCTTCGGAGGCACATCGAGCGACATCGGTGCTCCTTCCGGCCGGGGCGTACGCGAGGTCGCCCGGCGGATCGGGTCATGTCGTACGTGGCAGATCGCGCCCGTGCTTCGACCACGGTGGCGCCCGTGCGCACATCGGCCCGGCCCACACCGTCTCCTGACTCACCGTAGGACATCCGGTACTGCATGCTCCAGAGCCGGGGGGACTCTTCACACCACCTAGGCTGTTCCCATGCGTCTCGTCATCGCCCGTTGCTCCGTGGACTACGTCGGGCGACTCACCGCCCACCTGCCGTCCGCCACCAGGCTCATCCTCGTCAAGCGCGACGGAAGCGTGTCCGTGCACGCCGACGACCGCGCGTACAAACCCCTCAACTGGATGAGCCCGCCGTGCTCGCTCAAGGAGGGCGCCGGCGTGTGGACCGTGATCAACAAGGCCGGCGAGAAGCTGATCATCACGCTGGAGGACGTCCACCACGACTCGTCGCACGAACTGGGCATCGACCCGGGACTGGTCAAGGACGGCGTCGAGGCACACCTCCAGGAGCTCCTGGCCGACCGGCTCGACGCGCTCGGCGCCGGATGGACCCTGATCCGTCGCGAGTACCCCACGCCGATCGGCCCGGTCGACATCCTGTGCCGCGACGCCGACGGCACCACGGTGGCCGTGGAGATCAAGCGACGCGGCGAGATCGACGGCGTGGAACAGCTCACCCGCTACCTTGAGCTGCTCAATCGCGACACGTTGATCGCCCCGGTCAAGGGCGTCTTCGCGGCCCAGGAGATCAAGCCCCAGGCCCGCGTGCTCGCGAACGACCGCGGCATCACGTGTGTGACCTTGGACTACAACGCGCTGCGCGGGACCGAGGACGACAAGCTCAAGCTGTTCTGACCGGCACGGACCACCTGCGGCAGTAGACCCGACCGGCTCCGGGCCAAGCAGCGCCCGCCCCTTTCGAGGGACGGGCGCCGCGTGCGTCGCCGCGGCCGCCTCGGACCGGTGCCCGACGCCCGATTTCCGCGCTACAGCGCCGGGGCGCCGCTCTCCGATCCGTTCGACGGGTGATCCACCGGGGTCGAGGCCGTCGCGGTCACCGGCGGGCTGGTCGTCGGCGGTGTCGTCGTGGGTCCCTGCGTGGAAGGCGGGGGCGTGCTGTGGCCGCCGTCCTGGGTCTGTCGCGCCGTCGTCGTGGCGGCGCCGGTCGTGCGGACCGGTGAGGTCGGGGTGGTCGGGGGCGGCGACGTCGCGGTGGTCGTCTGCCGGGTGGTCGCGGTGATCGTGGCCGTCGCGGTGCCGCTCGGACCCGGCCTGCGAGCCGTGGACGAGGACGGTGGCGCCGGCTTGTCGCGGTCCACCTTGGGGTCGGACACGGGTGTTTTCCCCGAGCCGGTCACATCGACGCTCGTCGAGCCGGTCGAGCCCACGGGATTGCGGTGGGTGTCGCCGTCGTCGCTCGAATCGGACCCCATCGCCACCACGGCGGCCAACGTCACCACCAGGACCAGCGCCGCGCCGGCCGTCATCAGCACGCCGCGCCGGCCGATCCCGCC
>NZ_WWJX01001210.1 GCF_009865215.1 Streptomyces sp. SID3343
GGCACGACACCCCCCGGTCGGTGCCTGCCGCCCGCGAAGCGTGCTGAACGAGGCGGCGGAACCGCACCGCCGATCTCGTCCCCACGCGTCTACCCAGGCGGTGTGAGCCGTTCCTCGGCGGCGGCCCTGACCTGCGGATCCTCCATCGGGTCGTCGCGCAGCACGGCGATCCGCTCCAGGTTCTCCGGGTGGTCCGGCGCGTGCGCGATCGCCCGCAGCCTCGCGCTGTCCTCGCAGTCCCACAGCGACTCGGAGTGTGCCCGGTCCAGTCCGGCCGGCGCGATCGCGGCCAGAGCGCGGAGGTAGTCGGCTCGCTCGTACGAGTGCGGCGTGCGCAGCCAAAAGCGCCGGAGCACCGGCGCCGCCTCGGCGGCCGCAGCCCCGAAGCGGGCCAGTCGGGTCGCCGCCAGGAAGGGTCCGCACCACGTGCGGGTCCGCCACTGGTCGTCGAGCTCGGCCACGAGCCGCGGGATGATCTCCGGGCCCAGGTGATCGGCCAGTACGTCCGCTCCGAGCCGGGCCAACCACGCCCGGTCGTCCACCTCCCAGCGGCGAGCGGCCGGCACGGCGAGGGCGCCGAGGCCCGCGACCGCCCGCCACAGCAGGGGCAACGCCAGCCGACCGTCGGGAGTGCCGAGCGAGGGAACGAGGGAAATCAGCCCCTCCACCGGCGGTCGGCGGGCCAGTTCGCCGAGCGCGTGGCACTTGAGGCCGTTGTCGGTTCGGGGGTCGGCGAGCAGGGCGAGCAGGTCTTCGTCGCCACGCGCGGAGAGGTCCGGCCGGCGCGGTGCGCCGTCGGGCCGTCGAACCTCGATCCCGAACCGGGTCCAGGGCTGCGGGAACCACGGCCGTTGCGACTCCTCGCCGATCCGGGCGCGGGCCACCTCGCCCAGGTCCTCCCACCACTCGACCGGCCACAAGGCGGACACCGACTCCAGGACGAAGACCCAGTGCGCGCCCACCACGACGTGCGACCGCAGCCCCTCCCGGGCCTCGTCCGACCCGGCGAGCGCGAGCAACTCCAGTACTCCGGTGGCCCGTTCGCAGTCCTGCTCGCTTCCGGCCAGCAATTCGACGGCCGGCGCCGGTGACAACTTCAGGTCTCGGATCAGCCGGGCGAGGTAGCGGGAACGGTCGTCGAAGGTGTCCCACCGCCAGTCCCGCCGCATCGAGTCGTACACGTACGGAGCGGCAGCGGTCGGGTCCTTCACCGCCCGGATGGCGCCGAGACCGCGGCCCCGTTGCAGGAGCCCCTCGACCGTGTCGTAGCGGGCATAACGCATCACGTCTTCGTTGCTCATCACCGGGCACCCTGCCGGGTCCGCAGGCCCTCCGCCATCGAATATCGGCGGCCGGCGGACCCGAGGCGGTCGCGGGCGGACCCGAGACCGCGGCCGGCAGACCCGAGGCGGTGGCCGCCGACCGCGCGAAGTCGGCTCGTCCCGAGGGCGATTCAGTCAGCCCAGGCGCGGGCCAGGCAGCGGCGTCGGAGCGGGTCGTGATGGTCGACGAACGAGGTTCGGCCGTGCAGGACGGTGTAGTTGTTCAGCATGAGCAGGTCGCCCCGACGCAGGGCCAGACGCAGGAAGAGGCTTTCGTCGTCCAGTACTTCGTCGACGGCATCGAGCGCCTCGACCTGCGCCGGCGTCAGGGGCTCGCCGGCCGCGTCGTGGCCGCGTTCGATCTGGTAGCGGTTGTACTGCACGTCGAGTCGGCCGTCGGCCCGGAAGAAGACGGGCCCGGTGCGGGCGAGGTGCCGCTCCGCGCCGAAGTGGAAATCGCGGTAGAGCGTCGGCAAAACCTCGGGCCGATCGGCCGCGAGCCGGTCGTGCACGGTGTGACCGCTGACCAGCAGGGATTCGCCCCCCGTGGGCGCCGGCCGGACACACAACAGGGCGAGCACGCGAGGCGGCCGGGGCGGTCCCGCGCGATCGGTGTGCGAAGCCAGCGCCACGGCCTTCACCGAAGCGCCGTCCGGATCGCCCGGCGCCGGTCCGCGATTGGGGCGGGCCGAGGTGAGGAGATGGTCCAGCGGGGCGGTGGATTCGTGGGGTCGGGGCGTGCCCGCCAGGGAGACGACCGATCGGCACAGGTCGGCGCCGGCCTGATCGCTGAGCCCCGCCAACGGCAGGCCGCGCAGCACGACGAGTCCCGGTCCGTCCGACAACGCCGACCGCAGTCGGCCGGTGACGCCGCTCTCGGTCGCGGGCCAGGACGAGGGCGGGTGGATCAGCCAGGCGTCTTCCTCCAGCGTGGCCCGGTCCCACAGGTGAAGTCGCTCGGCGGCGACGGCTTCCTCTGCCACGAACACCCCCTTGCATCGTGCGCACAGGCTTCCCACGGCTCGCGGGCCGGAGCAAGACCGACCGCATCTCGACATCACCGACAGGGTTCCCCGCCTGACAAGCGCGAAGCAGGGTGGAGCCGCCCTGCCTGCGGACGCGGCGCGAATTCGCACGTCACCGCGGTCTTGCCGCGGTATCGCGGAAGGGGCAGGCGAGTTGCGCCAGGATCTCCCGCGCCACCAGATCCTCGGGCCCCTTCAGCGCATCCGCCAGTTGCCGGTTCAGTGGGAACACCGTCTCCGCCGCGATGTTGTCCGCCACGATGCGGGCCAGGTTGTCGAGGGCGACGAGGACGGGGTCGGCGGGCGGCTGGGCCGTGGCCAGGTCGATCAGGTGCGAGTCCGCCTTCACGGGATCCATGAACCGCTTGACGATGATCGAGTTCTGGTTGGGTGCGGACGTCGTCCAGATCGACAGCACGACGACGTACAGGCCGGGCCAGTCCGCTTCACCGACCTGGTCCCGCCACCGCCTCATCAGGGTTGCGACGCCTTCGATCTGCGCCTGCGCCGCGTAGGTGATGTTGGTGCCGATGTCGGCGGTCAACGCGCCCGTGAAGCTCTCGAACGACGTCGTGTCGAAGGAACGCCGCCGCACGGACTCGTCGACGAACGCGACCGACGCGTCGAGGATGCGCGTGCTCGACGCTTCGAGCGCGTGCGGCATGCGCGCGTCGCAGACCTGTTGCCGGGCGGTGGCCAGGGTGGCGCCGAAAGCCTGAAGCGGGCCGAGCCAGTCGAGCGTTGCCGGCCCCTTGAACGCCACCATGTCCAGGTCGTGCGGGTCCAGGCGGCCAGAGCCGGGCAGATCCGGGGACGGGTGGTCCAGGTACGGCGCGATGATCGAGTAGATGCCGAGCGGTGCGTGGGCGACCGACTTGGCCAGTTCGAAGATGTCGCAGACGGGGTGTACGGACTCCTGCTCTCCGTGGTGGACGAGCGTGTACCGGCCGCCCCGGTAGTCGTTCTCCACGACGACGACGGGGCCGAGCCGCTTGATCAGCTCGGCCCGAAGCGCGTCGTAGTTCCTGCGGGTGTCGGTGTCGACCGCGAAGATCGCGGTGCGGGCGCGGAGTCGGCGCGCCGCCGGGTCCCGTCCCGGTTCCCGGCTGCCCGCATCCGCAGGCGCGGTCCGAGCGGCGCCCGGAAACGTCATGGCACCGACCGCGGTGGCGCTGCCGAAAAACTCCCTACGGGTGGTCAATTGCTGCCTCTTCCCATGCGACCGCCGCGGCTGGCGGTGACCCGGACCGGTGATACCGCCTCGGTCACGACCTCACACGCCCAGGCGTCGGCCCGGCGCACGGCCCGGGCCTCGGGGGGCTCGGGGCTCGGCCGTGAACTCGACGGCCCCGGCGATCGGGGCGAGGGAGCCCGGTCCCACCGCACGCGTCCTCGAACACTCCGAACACCCCGAACACCCCTACACCCGCCTGTTGTTGGCATCGGTACCGCGTCCCGGCCGGGACCCCGCGCGATTGCCGCGGCCCGACACGCCCTGGCGGAGGGAACGAGCCGACCGGACGAGGCCGGCTGACCACGACGGGTGCACGGAACCCCGAAGCCGGTGGGACCTTCGACGCACGACCGAGACCGTCGAAGGTCCCACCCACACGTGCTCGGGCGGTCGCCGGACACGGATGGAGTGATCTCCCACCGATTTCGGGGCGAGGGCGTGTCAGCACGTCCGGACGGCTCGTTTGTCCTTGCGACATGACCCGCCTCAGCTTAGGGAAGCCATGACCTTCGGCAGAGAAGAGCCGTCGACCGTCGCCGCACGAGACAACGACACGAGTCCGTTGATCCGCCCCCGCACCAACCGGCGGCCAACGGCGTGGGCCCCACCTGCCGGATCGACCGGCGCCGTCCAAGCGGCCCGGACGCCCCTGGCCACCGTTCCGGTGCAGGGCGAACACAGCTCGATCGCGCTACTGCGCACGTACGCCGACCACCCGAGCGCCTTCCTGGCGGTCAACGCCCGGACGCGGCACTACTACGGCCACCGTGTCCCCGGGCTCGTCGCCTTTCGACCGGGGCATTCCCACCACATCCAGTTCGGCGGCCCCTTCGCGAGGCCCGCGGAACGCGGGCCCCTCCTCGACGAGTACCTGCGCACGCTCGGTCCGGGACCCGGGCGGCGGAAGACGCTGACCGCGGTTCAGCTTCGAGCACACGACGTTCCCCTGTACGCCGACCGCGGCTTCGTGGTCAACCAACTCGGCGTCTCGTACGGCATCGACCTGTCCCGCTTCACGCTGCGCGGCAAGCCCCTTGCCAAGGTTCGCCAGAACGTCTCCCGGGCCCGGCGGGAGGGGGTCACCGTCACCGAGGTGGGTCCCGACGCCCCGCTGGATCAACGCACGGTGGATCGCATCGACCGGGAGTGGTTGCGCGACAAGGGACGGCACGTGCGGCAACTGTCGTTCATGGTCGGCGAACACGGCGGAATCGGCCGGCCGCTGCGCCGTACGTTCGTGGCCCGACACTGCGGTGAGACCGTCGCCTACATCACCTACGCGCCGGCCTGGGGAAGTCGGCCGGGGTGGTTGTGTGACCTGTCCCGACGCTCTCCGCGGGCTCCCGTCGGCACCCACGAGCTGATCAACCTCACGGCGTTGAGCCGTTTCACCGAGGAGGGCGCGGGCTGGCTCCATCTCGGGCTCGCGCCCTTCGTCGGGTTGGCGGACGAGCACGAACCGGCGTGTGCGTCCGGACCCCTGGGGTGGGCGATGCGGCAGATGGCGGGGCGGGGGCACGCGCTCTACCCGTCGAGGACGCAGGAGGCCTTCAAGCTCAAGTGGGCCCCGCACGTGAGCGAACCGGCGTACATGGCCTTCCAGGACCGGGTTCGACCGGCGGCGCTGTGGCGTTTGTTGCGGGCCACCCGAGTGCTGTGATCGGCCCGATCCGCGTGCGCCGCGCGGTGCGGCGTCCGAGTGGTGGGCCGGCGTTCGGGTGAACTCGACGGCCGACGAGTCGGCGGCCGTGCGCGACCGACCGCCCCGGGTACGGGAGGGCGACCGCCGTGGACCGCGGCGACGGATCGACACCCTCTCGGAGGCACGGCGTGGGCGGACCGGAACGACCCGAAGGGCCCGAACGACCGGCCGGGCCCGAACGACCCACCGGGCCCGAACAATCGGCCGGACCCGAACGACCCGAAGCGACCGAAGGGCGCGCGCAGTCCGAACGGCCCGAACGGCCCGAACAGTCACACCCGCCCCGGGGCCCGGAAGCGGTCGGCGGTGCCACGGCGGTCGAGGAGGCACCCGGCCGAACGCCCTTTCGGGACACCCCCTTTCTGCCTGCCGTGGTGCTGCTGGTCATCCTCGCCGCCGCGGCCGGACTGTTCGCGGGCTCGTACTGCTATGCGATGGCCAACCCCACACCGCACCGCATCCCCACCGCGGTGGTCGGTTCCTCCCCCGAGGGATCCCGGCTCGTCCAGGGCTTGGAGAAGGCCCTCGACACGTCGCTGAAACTGCACGCGTACGACTCGTACGAATCGGCGCGGCGACAGGTCGAGACGCAGCGAGAGTTCGCGGTGCTGCAACTGTTCGGCGACCGCGCCGAACTGGACGTCGCCTCGGCGGCCGGCGCGTCGGTGGCCCGGCTGCTGACCCAGGCCGGACCCACCGTGGGGGCCCAGGTCGGAGTACCGGTCACCGTCCGAGACATCAAGCCGCTCCAGAGCGGGGACCCGCAGGGCCTCGCGCTGTTCTACATCTCCCTGGCCGCGGTGATCATCGGCTTCGTCGGCGCGATCCAGCTGAGCGTGCACGCCCGGGGCCTCAACGCGGGGGAGCGGATCGCCTTCACCGTCGCCTACGCGGTGCTGGGCGGATTCACGATCTGCGCGGTGGTGGACTGGTTGCTCGGGGCACTGAGGCTGCCCTTCGCGGAGTCGTGGCTCGGGTTGTCCCTGACCATGTTCACCGCGGGCATGACGTTCACGATGTTCAACACGATGTTTCGCCGATGGGCGATGATCCCCACGTGGGGCCTGATGGTGCTGCTCGGCAACCCGTCCTCGGGTGGAGCGGTGGCGTGGCCGCTGCTGCCCACGGGACTGGCCTGGGTGGGCCGTTTCCTGCCGCCTGGGGCGTGCGTGAACGCGCAGCGCAACGCGATCTACTTCGGCGGGGACCAACACGTCGAACCGTGGATCGTGTTGCTCCTGTGGGCGGCTGTCGCCACGTTCGTGTTCGTGTTGTGGCGCCACCGTCACCCGGGAGGCCGGGTGACCAAGCGGGTGACCCCGCGCGCGAGTGGGTGAGCGGCGCGCTCCCCTCCCCGGACGGGCCGATGTACGGAATACGGAGTCGGGTCGACCGAGGGCCGAGTCACCGCCCCGGACACAATGATCTCTCGTCGGCTCGCCGAGCCGGCCGAGAGGAGTACGTCATGACGTCGTCATCGCCCGCACCCGAGGAGGCGCTCGTGACGATGCGCGCCACCCGATGGTTCACCGACCGGCCGGTCTCCGACGACGCGTTGTACCGGGTGCTGGAGGCCGGCCGCTGGACGGGCTCGGCCCGCAACCGGCAGCCGTGGCGATTCGTCGTGGTCCGCGGTACGGACGCGCGGCGCCGGCTCGCGTCCCTCGGCGCCTACGCGGGACATCTCGCGGGGGCGCCGGTCGTGGTCGCGCTCGCGGTCGACGAAGCCGCGGGGGGCCTGGACGCGCAGTTCGACGCGGGGCGGGTGGCACAGAACATGATGCTCGCGGCCCACGTCCAGGGGCTGGGCAGTTGCCCCGCGACGTTCTTCCCCGAGAGCGCGGTCGACCAGGCCGGGCAGGTGTGTGCGGTCAGGACACCTTGGCGGGTGCGCACGGCTCTGTCCATCGGTCACCCCGGGGCCGTCCCCGCCGGAAAGTCCGCGATCCCCACCGGCCGCCGGCCACTGGCGGAGCTCGTCACCGAGGTGTGATTCGCGGGCGTCGGGGTGCGGGTGAGCGCCGTCGGTAGGGTGTCGAGCATGATCGATTCGTATGCGGGCCTCGACGACGCCGGAGTCGCGACAGCCGCCGCACTCGCCGGCGCGGACGTGGTGCGTGACCTGTACGGCCGGCGCCTGGCCCGCATCGACAAGGGCGGTGGGGACTTCGCCACCACCGCCGACGTCGAGGCCGAGAAGACGATCCTCGGCGTCATCCGGGCGGCCCGACCCGACGACGCGGTACTCGGCGAGGAGGGCGGGCAACAGGGTGCCGCCGGGGCCGCGCGACAGTGGTTGGTGGACCCCCTGTGCGGCACGTTGAACTACGCCGCCGGCACGCTGGTGGTGGCCGTCAACGTGGCGCTGCGCGAGGGGGCGGCGGCGGTGGCCGATCCGTTCGGCGGCGAGGTCTTCTGCACCGACGGCGAGCGCGCCTGGATGCGGCACGACGGGGCGGATACGCCGCTGGTTCCCACGTCCGCAACGCGGTTGGTGGACGTCAACCTGGATCCGCCGTTCCCCGGCGCACCCGGCTTTCGGGCCGTGGAACTCCTGGCCCACGCCGACTTCGTCGAGCGGTTCCGGCCGCGCGTGGTGTCCTCGACGCTGGCGTTGACCTGGGTCGCGGCGGGCAAGCGCGCCGCGTACGTCACCGATGGCGGCGACCTGTCGGCAAGCGTGCACTTCGCCGCCGGCATCGCCGTGTGCCGGGCGGCCGGTTGCGTGGTCACCGGGATCGACGGCGCCCCGGCCGAGGCGGGCCGCGGACTCGTCGTGGCCGCCGACTCCGAAACCCACGACGAGTTGATGTCGATGATCCACAGCCGAAGCTGAAGCCCGGCGCGGTACCCCACCAAGTGCCAAGCCCCTGACCCTGGTCGACCTCCACCTCCACCTCCACCTCCACCTCGACCTCGGACTCGACCCCGACCTCGGACTCGCGCCTGCGCTCGGCTCGGGGTCGGCGCCTCCCGAGCCCCGGTGCGATGGCATGATGCGACCATGGATCACGGATTTGCACGGGTGTTCGTCGACTCCTGGGTCGAGGCGTGGAACGCACACGACTTGGACGCCCTGCTGGGGCACTTCGCCGACGGCGTGACGTTCCGTTCGCCGGTCGCCGCGCAACTGCTCGGCGGCGACGGGGTCATCCGCGGCAAGGACGCGTTGCGCGCGTACTGGGCGGAGGGTCTGCGGCGTATCCCGGACCTACGGTTCGAGGTGGTCGGCAGCTATGTCGGCGTGGACTGCCTGGTCGTCCACTACCGCAATCAGAAAGGCGCTCTGGTCAACGAAGTGTTGCTCTTCGACGGCCCGTTGGTAGTCGAGGGATACGGCACCTACCTCGGCGAGGACGACAACCCGGCCGGAGCCCGCTGAGCCCGCCGCGTCGTGGCGGGCTTCCCCGGGCAACGCTCTCGACGGCCTGCGCAGCCGATGCGTGGGTTCCGGGGCCGGTACCGATCCGTTGGTGGAACGGCCGACAAGTCACCCGTTCCCACGGTACGTTCCGGTGATGGTGCTCTTGGTGGGTGGCGGGTTGGTGCCCGGACGGGTGTTACGCGGTCGCGGTGTCGAAGTGTCCTTCGACGGAACCGCGTTGATCCTGGTGCGGGCCCGAGAACGGACCCGGACGGTGATCCCCCTCGCGGCCGTCGCAGGTGTCGATCGGCCCGACGATCGCCGGGTACGGCTGGTCATCGGGCCATCCGTCGGCGGCGGGGCTCCCGAATACCTGATTCCGGTGCGCCGTCGATCGGATGGAGAAACGTTCGCTCGGGCACTCACCGCCTCGGTGTCCGCCGCGTCGACCGGTACCGGCAACGCCAGGCCGACGATTCGCGAAGTCCCGAGCACCGTCGATGTCACCGCCGCGGCGCGCCGCAAACTGGGCCGATGGATATTCGGCTATCTCGCGGTGATCGCCCTGCTGTTCGCGGTCGCGGACGGCAAGGACGCCGACGGACTGCTCGCCGGCATGTTCATGGGGCCGATGGGAGTCGGCGTCATAGGCGCCACATGGCTCTCCGTGGGCGACACCTGGAAGCTGCTGCTTCGCGGAATACGGGTGCCGGGCAAGGTGGTCGGCTCGGAGACGCACCTCAAGTACGAGCACCCGGTCCTGGCCTTCACGACCCGCGACGGGCAATCCCTCCGGGCCCGCGGCTGTCATTCCGGCGCACTCACCCCCCGAACCCTCCTGGATGTGCGCTACGACCGCTGCGACCCGCAACGCGTCTCGCACAAACGGGGTTGGATCAGCGCCGTCGGCAGCGTGATCGGGATCGCCGGCGGACTCGCCCTCGGCGCCGTCCTGGTCGTCTCGGTGGCCCTGATCCTGCTCGACCTGGCCGGCTTTCGCTGAACCGTGCCCTCGCCCACGGCTCACCCGGGGCTCGGCGCGAACGGGCCTGTCGGCCGCTGCTCTTCGGCGGCGGTTCCCTACGTCTTGCTCCGCCTTGCTGCGTCTTGCTCCGCCGTGCTCTGCCTTGCACATGCGTACGACCGGCGTCCCGATCCGTTGCGATCATGGTGTGATCACGGTGCCGGATTCGGATTCGGGTCCATGGCATACAGCATCGCTCGGTCCCTGTCCCCGGTGAGCAGGAGCGCGCGGCCGGCGCTGACGGCCCAGGGGACGGCGGCGTGGTCCGGCATCGTGACGGCGCCGTGCGTCGTCGACGCGACGGGGTGGCCGCCGCGAGTGCCGTACACCCGGTCGCCGGCGACGGAGTGGGCGACGACGCCCGGGCTCACCGACGCGCGCCTCTGGGCGAGATCGACGACGACGGGTCCCAACGCCGCGAGGGGACCGTCGTGCGAGTGGATCCAGGTGCCCGACAGGGATCCCGCGGGGGCGTCGGCGCCGACGATCACCCGACCGGAGGCGGAGTCGTGCACGGCGAGGGTTTCGCTGCCGTCCTCGGGCCCGGACCACACGACGACGACCGACCCGTGCCCACCTCCGGCCAGGCGCAGCATGCGCGCGCCGGGGTGCGGTGGCACCGGAGTCACCGTCCGGGTCCCACCCTCGAAGCCGAGCAGTTCCCAAGGGCCGACGGCGCGCCCCGCGAGGACGTACGCCTGGTCGGCGGCCATCGCGACGGCACCGGAAGGGACCCGAACGGGAACGAGGGCATCGCCGCGCAGCGCGGCGGTCGATCCGTCGGGCCCGGTCACCAGGGGGAGGGTGCCGGCGTAGCTGACGCGGGCGCCGGGCGTGAGCACGACGGTGGTGGGCGGGCCCGAGGGTTCGGCAGTGCCGTGGGTGGACCACACCACGAGCCGGTCCTCGGCCTCGGCGACGAGCACCGGCGCGGCCGGGTCGCCCGTCGCGTGCAGTGCGATGTCTCCGCTCGGCAGCGGCTCGCCGAGCCAACCGGTCCGCCCGTCGCGCGGGTCGAGGAAGGCGACGCGACGGTCGGGCGTGAGTACGGCCAGGACGCCCCCGAGGGCGGCCACGCTCGGCCGGCCGGCTCCCGGCGGTGCGATCGACCGTGACCAGGCGGACGTGTGCCGCCAACCGGCCGGAGCGGTGATCGCGGCGGGCAAAGCGTGCGCG
>NZ_WWJX01001211.1 GCF_009865215.1 Streptomyces sp. SID3343
CGGGCACGTTGTTGGGTCCTGAGGGAACGGGCCCGGCCCCACACGCCAAGGCGTGTTGGGGCTGGTCTGTTGTCTCGGGAAGGTTCCGATCCTCGGACGAATGGTGAACCACCGGACGGTTTGTTCCGGTAGGCCTGTTCGGATGTTCGTGGGAATCGGTTGTTGTTTGAGAACTGCACAGTGGACGCGAGCATCTGTGGCCAAGTTGTTAAGGGCGCACGGTGGATGCCTAGGTACCAGGAACCGATGAAGGACGTGGGAGGCCGCGATAGGCCCCGGGGAGCTGTCAACCGAGCTGTGATCCGGGGGTGTCCGAATGGGGAAACCCGGCAGTCGTCATGGGCTGTCACCCGCACCTGAATATATAGGGTGTGTGGAGGGAACGCGGGGAAGTGAAACATCTCAGTACCCGCAGGAAGAGAAAACAACCGTGATTCCGAGAGTAGTGGCGAGCGAAATCGGATGAGGCTAAACCAGTCACGTGTGATACCCGGCAGGGGTTGCGTGGTTGGGGTCGTGGGAGTGTGCTTGATCGGTCTGCCGGCCGGTCGGCGAGTCAGAAACCGTATGTGTAGTCGAAGGACATGCGAAAGGTCCGGCGTAGAGGGTAAGACCCCCGTAGACGAAACATGTACGGCTTGCTTGCGCATTTCCCAAGTAGCACGGGGCCCGAGAAATCCCGTGTGAATCCGGCGGGACCACCCGCTAAGCCTAAATATTCCCTGGTGACCGATAGCGGACTAGTACCGTGAGGGAAAGGTGAAAAGTACCCCGGGAGGGGAGTGAAATAGTACCTGAAACCGTGTGCCTACAAGCCGTGGGAGCGTCGTCATTCGTGCTTGCGCGGGTGGCCGTGACTGCGTGCCTTTTGAAGAATGAGCCTGCGAGTTTGCGGTGTGTGGCGAGGTTAACCCGTGTGGGGAAGCCGTAGCGAAAGCGAGTCCGAACAGGGCGATTGAGTCGCGCGCCCAAGACCCGAAGCGGAGTGATCTAGCCATGGGCAGGGTGAAGCGCGGGTAAGACCGTGTGGAGGCCCGAACCCACCAGGGTTGAAAACCTGGGGGATGACCTGTGGTTAGGGGTGAAAGGCCAATCAAACTCCGTGATAGCTGGTTCTCCCCGAAATGCATTTAGGTGCAGCGTCGTGTGTTTCTTGCCGGAGGTAGAGCACTGGATTGTTGATGGGCCTCACCAGGTTACTGAGATAAGCCAAACTCCGAATGCCGGTAAGTGAGAGCGCGGCAGTGAGACTGCGGGGGATAAGCTCCGTGGTCGAGAGGGAAACAGCCCAGAGCACCGACTAAGGCCCCCAAGCGTGCGCTAAGTGGGAAAGGATGTGGAGTCGCACAGACAACCAGGAGGTTGGCTTAGAAGCAGCCACCCTTGAAAGAGTGCGTAATAGCTCACTGGTCAAGTGATTCCGCGCCGATAATGTAGCGGGGCTCAAGCGCACCGCCGAAGTCGTGTCATTCGTGCATTAAGCCAAGCCTTCGTGGTTCAGGCGTACGGATGGGTAGGGGAGCGTCGTGCAGCGAGTGAAGCCGCGGTGGAAACCAGTGGTGGACGCTGCACGAGTGAGAATGCAGGCATGAGTAGCGAATCACACGTGAGAAACGTGTGCGCCGGATGACCAAGGGTTCCTGGGGCAGGCTAATCCGCCCAGGGTAAGTCGGGACCTAAGGCGAGGCCGACAGGCGTAGTCGATGGACAACGGGTTGATATTCCCGTACCCGCTTTGACGCGCCAGCGCCGAACCTCGTGATGTTAAGGCCGTGAAGCCGCCGGGATCCTTCGGGTGAACGGTTTTGGTGGAGCCGCCGAACCAATCGGGTAGTAGGTGAGCGATGGGGTGACGCAGGAAGGTAGTCCAGCCCGGGCGGTGGTAGTCCCGGGGTAAGGGTGTAGGGCGTTGTGTAGGCAAATCCGCACAACACGAGCCTGAGACCTGATGCCGACCCGATTGTGGGGAAGTGGATGATCCTATGCTGCCGAGAAAAGCCTCTAGCGAGTGTCAGGGCGGCCCGTACCCCAAACCGACTCAGGTGGTCAGGTAGAGAATACTAAGGCGTTCGGGTGAACTGTGGTTAAGGAACTCGGCAAAATGCCCCCGTAACTTCGGGAGAAGGGGGGCCATTGTTGGTGAGGAGACGTGCTCTCCGAGCTGGTGGTGGCCGCAGAGACCAGCGAGAAGCGACTGTTTACTAAAAACACAGGTCCGTGCGAAGTCGTAAGACGATGTATACGGACTGACGCCTGCCCGGTGCTGGAACGTTAAGGGGACCGGTTAGCTCTTCGGGGCGAGGCTGAGAACTTAAGCGCCAGTAAACGGCGGTGGTAACTATAACCATCCTAAGGTAGCGAAATTCCTTGTCGGGTAAGTTCCGACCTGCACGAATGGCGTAACGACTTCTCGACTGTCTCAACCACAGGCCCGGTGAAATTGCACTACGAGTAAAGATGCTCGTTTCGCGCAGCAGGACGGAAAGACCCCGGGACCTTTACTATAGCTTGATATTGGTGTTCGGTTCGGCTTGTGTAGGATAGGTGGGAGACTGTGAAGCTTTGACGCCAGTCAAGGTGGAGTCGTCGTTGAAATACCACTCTGGTCGTGCTGGATGTCTAACCTGGGTCCGTGATCCGGATCAGGGACAGTGTCTGGTGGGTAGTTTAACTGGGGCGGTTGCCTCCTAAAGGGTAACGGAGGCGCCCAAAGGTTCCCTCATCCTGGTTGGCAATCAGGTGTCGAGTGTAAGTGCACAAGGGAGCTTGACTGTGAGACCGACAGGTCGAGCAGGTGCGAAAGCAGGGACTAGTGATCCGGCGGTGGCTTGTGGAAGCGCCGTCGCTCAACGGATAAAAGGTACCCCGGGGATAACAGGCTGATCTTCCCCAAGAGTCCATATCGACGGGATGGTTTGGCACCTCGATGTCGGCTCGTCGCATCCTGGGGCTGGAGTAGGTCCCAAGGGTTGGGCTGTTCGCCCATTAAAGCGGTACGCGAGCTGGGTTTAGAACGTCGTGAGACAGTTCGGTCCCTATCCGCTGTGCGCGTAGGAGTCTTGAGAAGGGCTGTCCCTAGTACGAGAGGACCGGGACGGACGAACCTCTGGTGTGCCAGTTGTTCTGCCAAGGGCATGGCTGGTTGGCTACGTTCGGGAGGGATAACCGCTGAAAGCATCTAAGCGGGAAGCTTGCTTCGAGATGAGGACTCCCACCGATTTAGGTCGGGTAAGGCCCCCGAGAGACGATCGGGTTGATAGGCCGGGTGTGGAAGCCCTGTAAGGGGTGGAGCTGACCGGTACTAATAGGCCGAGGACTTGTCCTCAGTTGCTACGCGTCCACTGTGTGGTTCCCGAACCGCAATCGGTTTCGGGGAACCCTGTTTGGTAATTGAATCACCGCATGTGATTTCTGGTTCGCCGTTGTCTCGGTTGATATCGAGGTTCGATGGTTTTCCGGTGGTCTTGGCGGAGAGGAAACGCCCGGTCTCATTCCGAACCCGGAAGCTAAGCTCTCCAGCGCCGATGGTACTGCACTCGAAGGGGTGTGGGAGAGTAGGACGCCGCCGGAATTTACGTGTGGAAGGCCCGTCCCCTTTACGGGGGCGGGCCTTTTGCGTTTCCCGGGAGGGCGTGAGTTCGCCCACAGTCCAACCGGTCTTGTGTGGGTGAAACGGCGCCGAGCGGCCGGATACTCGTCATTAATCGGGACAAATACTAATAAGCAATTAGTCGACTCAATAAGAGATGTCTCAAGGGTTGGGAATCGGGACAAAGTTGTTGCCTTCACGAATTGACTGGCGAAGGCATTGTCACGATTCTTGCCTTCAGCGGCCCAGGGGTGGGGTGCCCGGTGACAAGCCCGGGCAACGGGGCCGCCTTCTTTTCTTGAGGAGATACGTTTTCCTATGTTTCGGACACAGCGGGTCATAACCCGCGCGGGGTCGATCGGTGTCGTCACCGGCCTGGCTGCGGTAGCCGTCATCGGCCTGTCGCCTGCCGCCTATGCCGACCCGGCGGCTCTCCGCTTCCAGGGGCACGTCGCGGGCACGGAGAGTTCGGTCGTTCTGAAGGGCCAGGGGTCCCAGACGACCGAGCTGATGGTGCTCGGCACCAAGCCCGGTGCTCCCGAGGTGCTGGTGTACTGCATCGACCTCGAGACCGGCGTCAACGGCAATGTGGACTATCGCGAGGGGACCTGGGCCGACTCCTGGCTCAAGGACACCGCGAAGGTCGCGAAGATCAACTGGGTGCTGAACAACTCGTACCCGAAGGTGAACGACCTCACGGCCTTGGGCAAGGCCGCCGGCTTGAAGAAGAACGAGAAGCTTTCCGCCAAGGAGGCCGTCGCGGCCACGCAGGCGGCGATCTGGCACTACAGCAACGGCGTCGACGCGTCGAGCTGGAACGACGATGACGTTGTGGCGCTTTACAAGTACCTGACGGGTGGCGCCAACGCGGGCCAGCCGAACGAGCCGGGCGCATCGCTCGAATTGTCGCCGTCGACGAAGAGCGGCAAGGACGGTGACACTCCCGGCGTCGGGCCGGTCACCGTCAAGACCACGTCGACCGAGCCGGTGGCGGTCAAGCTCAACGGCACCGTGCCGGCGGGCGTGTCGCTGGTCGGCAAGGACGGCAACGCGATCACCACCGCGGCCAACGGCACCGACCTGTTCGTCAAGGTGCCCAAGAGCCAGCAGCCCGGCAAGGCCGAGATCTCGGCCACCACCAAGGCCGGCGTCAACATCGGCCGGGTCTTCGTGGCCAAGGACCGCAAGCACTCGCAGACCCTGATCACGGCCGGCTCGCAGCCGTTCTCGGTGAGCGCGTCGGCCTCGGTCAACTGGAGCCACCAAGCCGTTCCCGTTCCGTCTTCCGCTGCCAAGGAAGAGTGTGTCCAGGGCGGTGTGACGATCACCCTGACGAACGCCGGTGACGCGCAGGCGGACTTCACCGTCAACAGCACCAAGGTGCAGGTGCCGGCCAACTCGTCCAAGACGCAGTTCGTGAAGGTCGTCGAGGACAGCGACTACAGCATCAAGGTGACCGGTCCGGTCGGCTACACCCAGACCTACACCGGCAAGCTCGACTGCGTCGAGACGCCGACCACGCCGACCACCCCGCCGACCACGGTTCCGCCGACCACCCCGGCCACGACGGCTCCGCCGACGGTCCCGCCGACCTCGGCTCCGCCGACCGTGCCGCCCACGACGGCCCCGCCGACCACCCCGGCCACGACGGCTCCGCCGACCGTGCCGCCGACCTCGGCCCCGCCGACCGTGCCGCCCACGAGCGCGCCCCCGACGGTGCCGTCGACCACCGCGCCGTCCACCACCACGCCGCCGACCACGTCGGTGCCGTCGACGTCGGCTTCCGCCACGGCTTCGCCGTCCGCGTCGGCTCCCGAGCCCACGTCGAAGCCCACCACTCCGGCCAAGCCGATCGTGGTGCCCGGTACGGACGACAAGCCGATCGTGGTCCCGTGGCTCCCGGTCGTGCCCGTGAGTGACTCCAAGGACCTCGCCAACACCGGTGGCGACGACTCCAACACCGTCGTCATCGCCGGCGTGGCCGTCGCGCTGCTGGCCGCCGGTGGCGGGGCGCTGTACCTGAACAAGCGTCGCGGTCGTACGCAAGCCTGATCCCGACCGACGACAAGGACCTGAGAACGACGGCCGGAGAAAGAGCGGCCTGAGCGCAACGGTCTGAGAACAGCGGTCTGAGAACGACAGTCCGACGACAAGAGCCCCGCCGTCTCGGCGGGGCTCTTGTTCGTTTTTCCGAGAACGCTTACGGATTGCTTTGCGGGTCGCATCGGGGGGGCCGTGTTCGTGGGTGTCGCATTTCCCTGCCGGTGACGCCCTTGGACCGGTTCGGTGAAGTGCGCAGGCGACTTACCGAGAACGAGTCGACGGTTACAGTCGGCCGGCGAGTTTCAGGGCGAGGTATGTGTCCGTCAACGCCGAGGCGAGTGTGGTCGGTGCGGCGTCGACGACCGTGACGCCCTTTCGGCGCAGGTCCGCCGCGGTGGCTCGGCGCTCCGCGAGTTCCTTTTCCGCGGCTGCGGCCTCGTAGACCGACGCCGGGTCGCCGCGACGGGCCGCCATCGCGGTGATCGCCGGGTCGGCGACGGCCGCCACGACCACCGCGTGGCGGGTCGTCAACTGCGGCAGGATCGGCAGAATGCCCTCCTGTACCGCTTCCTTCTCCAGGCCCGTGATCAGCACGATCAGCGAGCGCCTCGGCGAGCGGCGGAGGATTTCGGCTGTCATGCCCGGGGCGTCGGGTTCGACGAGTTCGGGTTCGAGCGTGGCCATCGCCTGGACGAAGGCGGGGAGGATGGCGTTCCTGGGGGCTCGGCGGACCTCGGCGCGGACCCTGCGGTCGTACGCGAGGAGGTCGACGCGGTCGCCCGCGCGGTTCGCCACCGCGGCCAGGAGCAAGGTCGCGTCCATCGCGGCGTCCAGGCGGGGGATGTCGCCGATGCGGCCCGCGGAGGTTCGGCCGGTGTCCAGGACTACGAGCACGTGCCGGTCGCGCTCCGGGCGCCACGTGCGCACCACGACGCCCTGGTTGCGGGCGGAGGCGCGCCAGTCGACGGACTTCACGTCGTCGCCGGGGACGTATTCGCGCAGGCTGTCGAACTCGGTGCCGGCGCCGCGCGTGAGCAGGGCCGAGCGGCCGTCCAGCTCGCGGAGCCGTTCGAGCTTGGCGGGGAGCAGTCGGCGGCTCGGGAAGCCGGGCAGGACGCGCACCCGCCACGGGATGTCGTGCGAGCCTTGGCGGGCGGCCATGCCCAAGGGGCCGACCGAGCGCACGGTCACCCGGTACGCGTGCCGGTCGCCTCGGCGGGTGGGGGTCAGCGTGGTGGTGAGCCGGCGGCGTTCGCCGGCCGGGACGGCCAGGGCGTGGCGTTGG
>NZ_WWJX01001212.1 GCF_009865215.1 Streptomyces sp. SID3343
AGCCCACCAACCCCTCCCAGCCCGTCCGGCGCTTGAGGACAACACCCCCCGAACACCAACAGGCGAACCCCGAGCCCACCAACTCCTCCCAGCCCGTCCGGCGCTTGAGGACAACACCCCGCCCGAACGCCAACCGCGCGCGCAGGAACCGGCCGCCCGAGCGAACGCCCCGGACGCCCCGGACGCCCCGGACGCCCACCCATTCACCCCGGCGTCTCACCCATGGCCGCACAACCCGCCCCAGGCAACGCTTGACCCATGACACAGCAATCACCGCACCCCCACCCCCACCCCCAAACCCCCGCGCGCAACGCGCAACCCCCGCAGGGGCGGATCCTTGTCCTCGGCGCCACCGGCAAGACCGGCTCGCGAGTAGTGACCGCCCTCCGCAACCGTGACGTCCCCGTCTACGTCGCCTCCCGGTCCCCCCAAGGGCACGTCGACGGCCGCTACTTCGACTGGCAGGACCGATCCACCTGGGCCCCCGCCCTCGAAGGGGTCACCGGCGTCTACATCGTCCCGCTCGACGGCGTCCCCGCCACCCCGGACTTCGTCGCCCAGGCAGTGGCGGCCAACGTGCAACGCATCGTCCTGCTGTCCGCGCGGGGCGTGGACACCCCCGGCTACTTCGGTGAGGCCGACCCCGCGAACGAAGCCCGTCAAGACGCCGAGCGCGCCGTCCGTACGTCCGGGGTCACGTGGACGATCCTTCAACCCGGTTGGTTCGCCCAGAACTTCAGCGAGGGCCAGTTCCGCGACGAGATCCTCACCGGCGAACTCCGGCTCCCCGTCGGCGCCAGCGCGGCGACCTTCGTCGACGTCGAGGACATCGCGGCCGTAGCCGCCGCGGCCCTCCTCGACGACGGTCACGCCGGCCGGACCTACGAACTCTCCGGCCCCCGAGCCCTGACCGTCGCCGAGGCCCTGGCCGAGATCACGGCAGCCACCGGCCGCCCGAGCCGCTACGTCGCGGTCGACCCCGCCGCCTACCACGCCGAACTCGTCGCCGCCGGCCTCCCCGAAGCCGACGCCCAGAGCTGGATCGCAGCCCTGAGCGCCATCCACCGCGGCCTGGAGGCCAAGCTCTCCGATGGCCTCGAACGGGCCCTCGGCCGCTCCCCCCGCGACTTCACCGACTTCGTCGAATCCGCAAACGCCGCCGGAGCCTGGACCCCCTGACCCACCGCCGATCACCCACCACGCCCCCAGCGCCCCCACCGCACCACCGCCGCCGCCGGCCCTGGACCCACCCGGTCCAGGGCCGGCAGCACGACCACCCCGTCACCCCCGAATGTGCGGACCCCCGGTGCCTACGAGAGCGCCCCGACCACATCCGCTGCCCGGCCCGTCGCCCCCGGGACTCGACGTCGTGCCCGCCTTTCGCGCGTCGTCCGCAACCCCTTTCGCCGATCGAAGCCGCTTCCGCATTCCAACAAAGGCCGCCACCCCCGAACCGCCGAACCACCAACCACCGGACACACACCAAAGAATCAACCAACCGAACACGAAACCAGAAACCAGAACGAGAACCAAAGAACCAAAGAACCTAAAAGCCAATCCAACCAAACCAAACAAAGAACAAACGGCCAAGCGACCCGACAACCCGATCCGATTGACCCCGCAACCGTCGAATGCATCCGTTCGATACATCCTTCGGATACTCCGGTCGCCGGGTTCGGCTATTCGAGGAGATCCACCTCGGCCGCACAACAAAGATCAACACGGTCTCGTCACCACCCGCATACCGAAGCCACCTCGGCACGGTTTTCGGACACGATTCACCCGAACGCATCCCGGATCGCCCGCAAGGGCTAATTCCGGCCCTCTTACGGCCGTACTCGTCACCCGGTCGCCACGGGGTCCGGCGCCCGCGGGACGGTTTCCGGCCGGCTCCCAAGGTAACGACCAGAGCACGATCCACTCGGGAGGCTCCGTCGGCCGACGTCTCGGGCTCGGGTCACGCACGATGGAAGTTACGCCGAACGAGGATCCGACCCGGCAATCGGGAGCCGGTCGCCGAACCCACCACCATCCGGGACCCGAACCGGCCTCAACCCTTGTCCTACCGGCCCACTGTCCCTACTCCCACGGCCGATCCGAAGCCCTGATGCACACCCGCACACCACCCGTATGATGGAAGTGACCCAGGTCACCCTCGACGGGGCGTAACACTTCTGCCGATCGGAGCGATGCCTTGAGTGGCGCCGGCAGCGCCGACGCATCCGGTCCCGCGGGTGCGTCATCGATTCGGTGTAGTTGCGGCGCCGCAGCATGCCCGCGTAAACCGAGAGGTTATTTGTGACCCCGAGCTCGTCCAGCACGCTTCCGAACAGAATCGCCGAATCCGAATCTTTGGTGGCGCTTATCGAGCGCGGCCGGGCCGAAGGATCCATTACCGGCGAGGACATACGCCGAGCCTTCGAAACCGATGCCATCCCTGCGACGCAGTGGAAGAGCATTCTCCGCAGCCTCAACGAGGTTCTCGACGAAGCCGGCGTGACGCTGACCGTCAACCCGGTCAAAGAGACCCAGCGGAGGGAAGTAGCCACCACTCGGCGATCTGTCAAGAAGACGCTATCCACGCGCTCAACCCGTGTCAAGAACACAGAGGCGTCCCCCGCGCAAGTCGCGACCACGGCAACGGAATCCGGAGAGTCCGTCGTGGAATCTGCTCCGAAGCCGAAGAAGGCAGCAGCCAAGAAGAAGACCGCTGTCAAGAAGACCACCACCGAGACGACCACCACCGAAACCGCAGCCGGCAAAGACGGCGAGGCGCTGGTCGAAGAAGATCTGTTCGACGAGCCCGCAGAGGCGGCGGCCCCCGAGGTCGGCCCGAGTGGATTCGTACTGACGACCGACGAGGACGACGCGCCTCAGCAGCAGGTCACCACGCCGGGTGCCACCGCGGACCCGGTCAAGGACTATCTGCGGCTGATCGGCAAGGTCTCGCTGCTCAACGCCGAGCAGGAGGTGTCGATCGCCAAGCGCATCGAGGCCGGCCTGTTCGCGCTGGAGAAGCTGGACTCCGAGCCGGGCATGACGCCCGAGTTCCGGCGTGAGCTGGAACTCGTCGCCGAGGACGGCAAGCGCGCCAAGAACCACCTCCTCGAGGCGAACCTGCGCCTCGTGGTATCGCTCGCGAAGCGCTACACAGGCCGCGGCATGCTGTTCCTGGACCTGATCCAGGAGGGCAATGTCGGTCTCATTCGTGCGGTCGAGAAGTTCGACTACACGAAGGGCTTCAAGTTCTCCACCTATGCGACATGGTGGATTCGGCAGGCGATCACTCGTGCCATGGCCGACCAGGCGCGGACGATCCGTATCCCGGTCCACATGGTCGAGGTCATCAACAAGCTCGCCCGCGTGCAGCGTCAGATGCTCCAGGACCTGGGCCGCGAGCCCACCCCGGAGGAGCTGGCCAAGGAACTCGACATGACCCCCGAAAAGGTGGTCGAGGTCCAGAAGTACGGCCGCGAGCCCATCTCGCTGCACACCCCCCTCGGCGAGGAGGGCGACAGCGAGTTCGGCGACCTCATCGAGGACACCGAGGCGATTCGCCCGGCCGACGCGGTGAGCTTCACGCTCCTCCAGGAGCAGTTGCACTCCGTGCTCGACACGCTGGCGGAGCGCGAGGCAGGCGTCATCTCGATGCGCTTCGGCCTCACCGACGGCCAGCCCAAGACCCTCGACGAGATCGGCAAGGTGTACGGGGTCACCCGTGAGCGCATCCGCCAGATCGAGTCGAAGACCATGTCGAAGCTGCGCCACCCGTCCCGCTCCCAGGTCCTGCGCGACTACCTGGACTAGAGCAGGCCCCCGGGTACGGACGGACCACCGATTCGGCGGCTTCCGTCCGTACCCGGCGCTCAACCTCCGCCACCGCACGCTCTCGATCGCATGGTGGCCCCGCCCGATCGCATGTGCCCCGCCCGATCGCGCACAGCCCGCTCGATCCCCCTTCGCGCCAGGCGGGCCGGCGGGTTCACGGTTCCAGTCTGTTGGGTCCGCGGAAGAGGAACGTGGCGTCGCGAATCGACGGCAAGCCGAGCAGCAGCATCAGCACTCGGCTCAGGCCCAGTCCGAAGCCGCCGTGCGTGGGCATCCCGAAGCGGAAGCAGTCCAGATACGACGCGAGCGGTGCCGCGTCCATGCCCTTCTCCCGGAGCTGCCCGAGCAACCGGTCGTACCGGTGCTCACGCTGCGCGCCCGTGGTGATCTCGACTCCCTTCCACAGCAGGTCGAAGCTCTCCGTGACGGTCGGGTCGTCGTCCGGCCGCAGGTGGTAGAAGGGCCGAACCGAAGCCGGGAATCGAGTGACGAACACGAATGCGTGGCCTGTCTCTTCGGCGATCAGCGCGGCGAGACGGCGTTCGCCCTCGGGGTCGAGGTCGACGGCCGCTCCGGCCGGGTCCCATCCCGCGGCCCGAAGCCGGGTGAGCGCGTCGGCCATCGCGATCCGCGGGAACGGGGTCGCGGGCACCGTGACCTCGACACCCAGCAGGCGCTCGATCTCGGCGCCGTGCCGGTCGCGGACGTCGGCGAGTACGGCCACGAGCATCCGCTCCTCGAAGGCCATCACGTCCCCGACACCGTCGATCCACGCGAGTTCGGCGTCCACACCGGTGAACTCGGTGGCGTGCCGCGACGTGTACGAAGGCTCCGCGCGAAAGACCGGGCCGATCTCGAACACCCGGTCGATGCCGGCCGCGATGGCGGTCTGCTTGTAGAACTGCGGCGACTGGGCCAGGTACGCCGAGCGTCCGAAGTAGTCGACGGTGAACACCTCGGCGCCCGACTCCGACGCGGTACCCATCAGCTTGGGTGTGTGCATCTCGGTGCAGCCCTCGGCCGCGGCGACGCGGCGCATGGCCTGTTCGACCGTGGTCTGGACGTCGAAGACCAGGCGCCGTTCGGGGCGGCGCACATCGAGGAAGCGCCAGTCCTGACGGCGGTCCGGGCCGGTGTTGCGGTCGATCGGCAGGCCGGCCTCGGCGAGCGAGACGATCTCCACCCGCTCGGGGCGAATCTCGATCCCCGCGAGCTTCACCACGGGGTTGGCCACCACCCTGCCGATGACCTTGACCGCCGACTCGACGGTCACCCGTTCGAACGCCGCCTCGATCGCATCGTCGGCGCCGCCGCGCGCGTGGGTGACCTGGACGCTGCCGGTGTGGTCGCGCACGACCGCGAACTGCATCCGCCGCTGGAGTCGAAGGGTGTCGATCCATCCGTACACGGTGACCACGTCGTCGAGGCGTCCGGTCAGGTCACGGACGAGGGTGCGCGTGGGCAGGGTACGCGTCATGGCGGCAACTCCCTTGGTCGCGGGCGCGTTGGTCGCGCCGAGTGCAGCGAGCGGTAGACGGCCACTCGCGGGGAACGTCAGCGTAGAACGCGCCTCGGTCCGTGTCTGCGGGTTTTTCGCGGTCGCGCGCCCCTCGGTCAGGTCGGACGCATACCCGGCAGGGCGGCAAAACACCTGACATATCAGGGATGCGAAGACATGAACTCCCTTCCGACGAACGACAATTGGCCGTTCAGAGGGTTGGCTTCGGCCTACCATCGCAGCTGACCCGGGCAATGTGCCCGTGTGGCCCTCCCACCGGCGACCTCGAGGTGTTGACACGATGTCCGAGCCCGACGCGAACCAGTCCCAGCAGACCGAGCGGGCTCCGGCCGGCATCGATGTGAACGTGCCGAGCGTCGCGCGCATCTACGACTTCCTGATCGGTGGCAAGGACAACTACGCCGCCGATCGCGAAGTGGCCCGCAAGCTCGTCGAGGTGGTGCCGGGGCTCGAAACCGACTCCGCCGCGCACCGTGCGATCCTGCATCGTGGGGTTCGCTTCCTCGTCGAGCAGGGCGTACGGCAGTTCGTCGACCTCGGTTCGGGCCTGCCGACCGCGCAGAACACTCACCAGGTCGCGCAGGGGATCGCTCCGGAGACGAACGTCGTCTACGTCGACAACGACCCGATCGTGCTCGCGCACGGCCGCGCACTGCTGGCCGAGAACAACCGCACCACGGTGATCACCGCCGACCTGCGCGAGCCGAAGTCGGTCCTGGAGCACCCGGACCTGCTGCGCCTGATCGATTTCGACGAGCCGATCGGCCTGATGCTGCTCGGCGTCATCCACCACATCAACGACGACGAGGACCCGGCCGGTCTGCTGCGCACCTATCTCGACGCGCTGCCTTCCGGGAGTTGGCTCTTCCTCACCCACTTCCTGCACTCGGGGCCGGAGTCGGAGAAGCTGGAGCGGGTCATGCAGGGGTCGCACAGCTCCGGTCGCTTCCGCGAACGCGACGAGATCGCGGCCTACTTCGAGGGCCTGGAGACGGTCGATCCCGGCCTGGTCCACATCGCGATGTGGCGTCCCGAGGAGCCTGTCGACGAGGCGAGCCTGACCGTCGAACAACGCCTGGTCGTCGGCGCGATCGCCCGCAAACCGTAGGTGGGCACTCGGAACAGTCCTCTCGACAGGGCTCCATGGCGAAACCCGAGGCCGACTCCGAGCCGGCACCCATCGCACACCCTCCGGGTGGGTCGGGCGTGATCTGCATCCGGGGTTGTCCGGGGCCGGCAGTCGACGCACCGTGCGCGAGCGCCTACCCGGCGGCGTTGGCGGCGTTGTGTCGTGTGCCGCCTCCGTCGCCGGGCCCCTGAGGCGACGTCAGATCTGTCGGGTCGCCGGCATTCCGGAGCGGCCCGAGGCTTCGGGCCTGACCGCGAGGACCTGATTGACGCCGATCCGGTTCTGCTCGAAGGCGAGCGCCGACGCGGCCATGTACATCCGCCAGATTCGGGCCCGCCCGGGTCCGGCCAGGCGGAGCGCACGCGGCCAGTCGGCCTCGAGGTTGGCGACCCACGCGCGCAGCGTCAGCGCGTAGTGCTCGCGCAGCGCCTGTACGTCACGCACCTCGAAGCCGGCCTCCTCCAGGATGGCGACCGTCGGCCCCAACGGCGTCAGCTCACCGTCGGGGAAGACGTAGCGGTCGATGAACTCGTCGACGTGGTAGGACTCTTCGTCGTCGGTGGGGCGCCGGGCGATCTGGTGGTTGAGCAACCTGCCGCCGGGGCGCAGGAGCGCGTAGAGCAGGTCGGCGTACACCCGGTACTGGGCGCGGCCCACGTGTTCGGCCATGCCGATCGAGGAGATCGCGTCGTAGGGCTCGTCGGTGAGTTCGCGGTAGTCCTGGACCCTGATCTCGATGTGCCCGTCGAGGCCCGCGTCGGCCACGCGCTTGCGGGCCAGTTCGGCCTGTTCGCCGGAGATGGTGATGCCGACGACGTCGACGCCGTAGTGCTCGGCGGCGTGCAGCGCCATCGAGCCCCAGCCGCAGCCGACGTCGAGCAGGCGCATCCCGGGGGCGAGCGCGAGTTTGCGGCAGATCAGGTCGAGCTTGGCCCGCTGGGCGTCTTCCAGGGTCGCGTCGGGCCGGTCCCAGTAGGCGCACGAGTAGACCATCGAGGGGCCGAGCACGAGGGCGTAGAAGTCGTTGCCGACGTCGTAGTGGTGGCTGATCGCGGCCCGGTCCCGGCGCAGGCTGTGCGCGACCCCGCGGCGCCGGCGGACCTCCTCGTCGGGTGGCGGCGGGGGTAGCGGCGGTCCGGCCA
>NZ_WWJX01001213.1 GCF_009865215.1 Streptomyces sp. SID3343
CGGCCGCAGACGACGGCGCTTCGCGCCCACGGACCGGGCTTCACCAATGAGCGGGCCCCGGCCACGATCCCGGCGCGTCAGCGCCCACCGATCGGGCCCCCGTCGAGTGTTCGACGAGCTTCGCGAGCCGGCTTCTAACAAAGCAACTCAGTTCTTCTTCTTGTGCATGATGTCCGGGAGCATCACCAGACCCGCGATGATCACGAACGCCAGGATCGGGATGCCCACGAAGATGCCGAGGGTCTCACCGATGCCGATGCCCTTGCCCGGCTCGTCGCCGTCGTCGCGGATCAGCGCGAATGCCGGTGTCGAGATCACCGTCATGAGAGTAACGACGGCCGCTACGGCCCCGGCGCGAAGTGCGTTCCTGTTCACCACGGACGTCACGCTACCGCCCCGGCGCGTCCCCTCGCGCACCGGGTTGACCCTTTCGGGGGCCGCCGGACGGGCCGGGCTCGGCCCGTCCGGCATGCGCCGACCGCGGATCGTCGGCCGGCCGCGCTACCGCGCGTCGCGCGCCTGGGCCCGCAGGGAGCGGGCGACACCGTCTCGGCTCTCGACCACCAGGCGACGCAGACCCGCCGCCGGTCCCGCCGACGCGAGCCACGCGTCGGTGCGGTCGAGGGTGTCCTGGTCGACCTGGAGGGTCGGGTACAGGCCGATCACGATCTGCTGGGCGATCTCGTTGGTGCGCTCGGCCCACACGTCGGCGATCGCCGCGAAGTAGCGGTCGGTGTAGGCGGCGAGCAACTCGCGCTGCGCCGGCTGGCCGAAGCCGCCGATCACCGCCGCCTGGGTGGCGTTGGGCAGGCTGTCGGAGTTGACCACCGACGCCCACGCCTCGTCCTTGGCCGCGGTGCTCGGGCGCGCCGCGCGGCAGGCCGCCGCGTGCCGCTGCCCGGCGGCGGTGCCGTCGCGCTCCAACTCGGCGGCCACGTCCGCGTCACCGGCCACGCCGGTCGCGCTCAGCCGCAGCAGCAGTGCCCAGCGCAGGTCGGCGTCGACGGCCAGGCCCTGGATCTTCTCGGTGCCGTCGAGCAGGCCACGCAGGATCGCGAGGTGGTCCGGCCGGGCCGCCACCGACGCGAGGCAGCGGGCCCACGCGAGCTGGTGGTCGCCGCCCGGCTCGGCCGCGCGCAGGAATCGCTCGGCCGCGACCGCCAGTTCGGCGATCGACCGCTCGCGGTGCGCGGGGTCCGCGTACAGCTCCAGGGCGGTGGTGAGCTGGCGCTGGAGCGACTGGACGATGTTGATGTCCTTCTCGCTGCCCGCGCCGCTGAGCACGAGCTTGAGGTAGTCGCGGGTGGCCATCTCCGCGTCGCGCGTCATGTCCCAGGTCGCGGCCCAGCACAGCGCGCGCGGCAGCGGGTCGACGAACTCGCCGATCGACTCGATCACGAACGCGAGCGAGTCCTCGTCGAGGCGGATCTTGGTGTAGGTCAGGTCGTCGTCGTTGAGCAGCACGACGTCCGGGCGGGCCCGGCCGACCAGCGCCTCGACCTCGGTCCGCGCACCGGTGACGTCCAACTCGATCCGGTGGGTGCGGACCAGGCCCTCGTCGGTGCGGTCGTAGAAGCCGATCGCGATCCGGTGCGAACGCAGCGTGGGCCACGCGTCGGGAGCCTCCTGGAGCACCGCGAACGACGTGATCACGCCGTCGGAGGAGGTCTCGATCGCGGGCCGCAGCGTGTTGACGCCCGCGGTCTCCAGCCACTCGCGCGACCACGCCTTCAGGTCGCGGCCCGAGGTCTCCTCCAGTGCGCCGAGCAGGTCGGCGAGCCG
Organism: Streptomyces sp. SID3343; assembly: GCF_009865215.1. GTDB lineage: Bacteria > Actinomycetota > Actinomycetes > Streptomycetales > Streptomycetaceae > Embleya. The sequence goes on from NZ_WWJX01001213.1 coordinate 1,783, forward strand.
GCTGTTGCCCCACGCGTGCTTCTTGAAGTAGCTCCGCACGCCCGCGAAGAAGTTGTCGCTGCCGACGTAGGCGACGAGCTGCTTGAGGACCGAGGCGCCCTTGGCGTAGGTGATGCCGTCGAAGTTGACCTCGACGTCCTCCAGGTCCCGGATGTCCGCGAAGATCGGGTGCGTGGACGGCAGTTGGTCCTGCCGATACGCCCACGTCTTCATCCGGTTGCCGAACGTGGCCCACGCGTGCGACCAGCGGGTCACCTCGGCTTGGCAGCGCACCGACGCGTAGGTCGCGAACGACTCGTTCAGCCACAGGTCGTCCCACCACTGCATGGTGACCAGGTCACCGAACCACATGTGGGCGAGCTCGTGCAGGATGGTCTCGGCGCGCGTCTCGTAGGACGTGTCGGTGACCTTGGACCGGAAGACGTAGTCCTCCAGGATCGTCACGCAGCCCGCGTTCTCCATCGCGCCCGCGTTGTACTCGGGTACGAAGAGCTGGTCGTACTTCCCGAACGGGTACGGGAAGTCGAACTGCTCCAGGAAGTAGTCGAAGCCCTGCTTGGTGACGTCGAAGATGTTGTCCGCGTCCAGGTACGGCGCGAGCGAGGAACGGCAGAACACGCCGAGCGGGACGACCGTGCCGTCCGCGGCCGTGTAGCTGTCGCGCACCGCGTGGTAGTGCCCCGCGACGATCGCGGTGATGTAGGTCGAGATCCGCGGCGTCGGCTCGAAGGCCCACACCGACGCTCCGTCGCCGGCCGGCTCGGGCTCGGGGGTGGGCGAACAGCTGACCACCTCCCAGTCGCTCGGGGCGGTGACGGTGAACGCGAACGTGCCCTTGAGGTCCGGCTGTTCGAACGTGGCGAAGACCCGGCGCGCGTCGGGTACCTCGAACTGCGTGTAGAGGTAGGTCTTGCCGTCCACCGGGTCGACGAAGCGGTGCAGCCCCTCGCCGGTGTTCATGTACGCGCACGACGCCACGACCCGCAGCTCGTTGGTCGCCGCGAGGTCGGTCAGCGCGATCCGGCTGTCGGCGTACACCGACGCGACGTCGAGCGCCTTGCCGTTCAGCGTGATCTCGTGCACCTCGGGCGCCACGAGATCGACGAACGTGGTCGCGCCGGGTTCCTCGCACCCGAACTTCAACACCGTCGTGGACGGAAACGTCGCCCCGGTGCCGGTCAGGTCGAGGGCGATGTCGTACGAGTCGACGGTGAGTATCCGGGCCCGCTCGCGGGCCTCGTCACGCGTGAGGTTGGTACCGGGCACGCTGCGCTCCTTGTGAGTGTCACGCCGCCGTGGGTGGGCGGCCGAGGAAGGGTCTCGCGGAAACGATCTCGGAGTCGGGGGCGGACGACACGCTGTTTTCTTCCCTTCCGACTCCGAGATCGCCGCCGGCGAGTTGCCGGTTCCGCCCCGCCGAGGTGACGGGGGGCGAAAGATTCGGGTCAGTCGCGGTGGTCGCGCTTGCGGGCCTTGAGGGCTCGGGCGACGTCGTCGCGGCATTCCACGACCAGGCGCTTGAGCGCCGGGACCGGTTCGGCCGCGGCGATCCAGTCGTCGGTGCGACGCAGGGTGTCCGGGTCGATCCGGCCCGAGGGGTACAGGGCGACCACGACGCGGCGGGCGATCTCGATCGAACGGTCCTGCCACACCCGGGTGAGCGCCGCGAAGTAGCGGTCGGTGTACGGGTCGGTCAGTTCCTCCTGGCCGGGGGTGGAGAAGCCCGCGAGCACCGCGCCGAGGGTGGCGTTGGGCAGTTCGTCGGACTCCACCGCCAGTCGCCAGGCCTCGGCCTTGGCCTCGGGGGTGGGGCGGGCCGCGCGGCACTCGGCCGCGTGTCGGTGGCCCGCGGCGGTGCCGTCGCGGTCCAGTTCGGCGAGGATGTCCGGCTCGTCGGCGGCGCCGCCCGCGCACAGCGCCAGCAGCAACGTCCAGCGCAGTTCGGCGTCCACGGTCAGCCCGGGGACCTGCTCCTCACCGGTCAACAGGTCTCGCAGGAAGGCGAGTTCGGTGATCGAGGAGGACGCCGAGGCGAGGCTGCGGGCCCACGCGAGCTGGTGGTCGCCGCCCGGGGTCGCCGCGCGTAGCTCGGCGAGCGAACCGGCCGCGAGCAGCCGCAGGCCCTCGGCCCGAAACGCCGGGTCGGTGTAGCGGTCCAGGCCGGTCTTGACCTGGGTCTGGAGTTTTTGCACCACGCCCACGTCGCTCTCGCGACCGGCGTGTCGCAGTACCAGCGCGAGGTATTCGCTCGCCGGCAGTTCGCCGTCGCGCGTCATGTCCCACGCCGCGCCCCAGCACAGCGCGCGAGCGAGCGAGGAGTCCAGGTCGCCGAGCGATTCGAGCACGGCCTGCCACGAGCGCTCGTCGAAGCGGACCTTCGCGTAGGTGAGGTCGTCGTCGTTGAGCAGGATCAGCGGGGTACGTGTTCGGCCGACCAGTTCGGGCACCTCGGTGCGCTCGCCGACCACGTCGACCTCGACCCGGGCGACCCGCTCGGGGCCGTCGTACAGACCGATCGCGATCCTGTGCGGACGCAGCGTCGGGAACGCCGGCAACGCTTCCTGGAGCACCGCGAACGACGTGACGACGCCGTCGGCGTCGGTCTCGATCGAGGGCCGCAGGGTGTTGACGCCGGAGGTCTCCAGCCAGTCCGCCGACCACGACGTGAGATCGCGGCCCGACGTCTCCTCCAACGCGTTGAGGAAGTCGCCGAGGGTCGTGTTGCCCCACGCGTGCTTGTGGAAATAGGACCGGGCACCCGCGAAGAACGCGTCCTCGCCGACGTAGGCGACGAGTTGTTTGAGCACCGAGGCGCCCTTGGCGTAGGTGATGCCGTCGAAGTTGAGCTTGGCGTCCTCCAGGTCGTCGACCACGGCCACGATCGGGTGGGTGGTCGGCAGTTGGTCCTGACGGTACGCCCAGTCCTTGCGGCGGGCGGCGAACGAGGTCCACGCGCCCGTCCAGCGGGTCGCGGCGCCCTGCGCGTAGGCGCCCATGAAGTCCGCGAAGGACTCCTTCAACCACAGGTCGTCCCACCAGCGCGGGGTGACCAGATCGCCGAACCACATGTGCGCCATCTCGTGCAGGACCACGTTGGCGCGACCCTCGCGGGCCGAGTCGGTGACCTTGGACCGGAAGACGAATTCCTCGGTGAAGGTGACCGCGCCCGGGTTCTCCATCGCGCCGAGGTTGTACTCGGGGACGAAGAGCTGGTCGTACTTCCCGAACGGGTACGCGAACCCGAACCGGTCGTGGAACAGGTCCAGGCCCTGCTTGGTGACCTCGAAGATCTCGGCGTGGTCGAACGCGCTCGCCAGCGACGCCCGGCAGAAGCCGCCGAGCGGGACGACCAGGCCGTCGGCGCTCGTATAGCTGTCGAAGACCGCGTGGTAGGGGCCGGCCACGACCGCCGTGAGGTAGGTCGAGATGCGCGGCGTCGGCGCGAAGTCCCACCGAGCGACGCCCTCGCGAACCGGCACCGAGGCGGGCGTGGTCGAGTTGGACACGACCTGCCAGTGCTCGGGCGCGGTGACCGAGAAGCGGAACGACGCCTTGAGATCGGGTTGTTCGAAGTTGGCGAACACCCGGCGCGAGTCGGCCGGTTCGTACTGCGTGTAGAGGTAGACCTGTTCGTCGACCGGGTCGACGAACCGATGCAGCCCCTCCCCGGTGCGGCTGTAGGCGCACGACGCGACCACCCGCAGTTCGTTGGCGCCCTCGACCAGGTCCTCGATCGCGACGCGGGTGCCGTCGAAGACCTTGTCGGGATCGAGCGGGCGGCCGTTGAGTACGACCTCGTGCACCCGGGGCGCGAGCAGGTCCACGAACGTGGACGCGCCGGCCTCACGGCTCGTGAAACGAAGCACCGTCTCCGAGTGGAACGTCTCGCTGCTGTCGGTGGTGACGTCGAGCCTGACGTCGTAGTCCTCGACGCTGAGGATCCGGGCCCGCGCGCGGGCCTCCTCGCGGGTCAGGTTCCTGCCGGGCACTGGATCACTCCCTGGTTGGCTGCGGTCCCGGCCGATCCTTTCACGACAGGGGCAGGCATGTCGGCGGAGTTGTCGGGGCAGGTTGTGGCGGGGTGCGGTCGGCAGGAATGACGCGGCGTGCGCGAGGGTTGCGGGTCAATGACGGGAAGCCGGTCGCTCGGCGACCGGGCCTGTGCACGCACCCCAGGATCGAGAGGACATCCCCAGTGACCAACGACAACGGATCCGACCGCGACGTCGCGCACTTCTGGTTCGACCCGCTGTGCCCCTGGGCATGGATGACGTCGCGCTGGATGCTCGAAGTCGAGCAGGTCCGGCCGATCGACGTGCAGTGGCACGTGATGAGTCTGTCGGTGCTCAACAGCGGTCGCGACGATCTGCCCGAGCAGTACAAGGACATGCTGGAGCGCGGTTGGGGCCCGGTGCGGGTGTGCATCGCGGCCGAGCAGCGCTTCGGCAACGACGTGCTGCTCCCGCTCTACACCGCGCTCGGCAACCGGCGTCACCCGGGCGGCGAGGACTACACGCGCGAGGTGATCGAGGCCGCGCTCACCGAGGCCGGGCTGCCCACCGACCTCGCGGACGCCGCCGACTCGACCGAGTACGACGAGGCGCTGATCGCGTCGCACCACGACGGCATGGACCGCGTCGGCATGGACGTCGGCACCCCGGTGATCAGCGTCAACGGTGTGTCGTTCTTCGGCCCGGTGGTGTCGCCGGCGCCCAAGGGCGAGGCGGCCGGGCGACTGTGGGACGGCGTCGTGCTGGTCGCGGGTACGCCGGGCTTCTTCGAGATCAAGCGCACGCGCGACCAGGGGCCGATCTTCGACTGACGACGCGTAACCGATATTCGACCGTCGGTGCACATGAATCCTCGGCCGATGGTGGGTGTGTGCGGTGGTTTTCCTCGGCGGGTCTGACCGGATGAACCTCTCCGGAACCTGACGCCGAATCATGTGCAAGTCGGTCAAAGCTATCTAATCTGGACGGATGACGGCCCCGGAACGGCAGAGCAGCGTGATCCACACGTCCCGCACCGGACGCGTGGACCCACGTACGCCCAACGGCAACGCCCCGTACGGATCGCGCATGCCGCGGCTGCGCGATCGGGCGCTCGCCGCCGGTCTGCGGGCCGTGGTGCCGGTGTGGCGACTCGTGGGACTGCGGACCGGGGCGGCCTCGCTGCGGCACTATCTCGTGGGCCGAGGCGAGCCGTTCGTGATCGACTCGGCCCAGCCGCTGAACACGCCGCCGTTTCGCCGCGCGGCGCTCGACCACTTCCAGGAGTGGTGGGCGCTCGCGGCGATCCGCTGGCACGACAGCGCGGGCGCCGAGGCCGAGTTCGCGACCACCACGAAGTGGCACGGCGTGTTGATCCGGCGCGCGGACGACGCCGACTGGTGGCTGGCGATGCGCGGCCTGCAGTATCGGATCACCGGGCGGATGGAGATCCTCCCGGGCCAGGAACCGGTACCCGGCTCGCCGGCTCTGCCCGATGTGCGCCTGGTGTATCGGGTCGAGGTGTACAAGGACTGGAACTTCGACAAGGGCGAGGGCGAGTACGGGGTGTCCTTCACCCCGCTCGCCCGCCTGCACGAGGTCGGCCTCGCCCGCGAGTTCCCGGTCACCGGACACAGCGACGACCTGGTGTGGACCTCGAACGGGCCGGAGCTTCCCCGAGTGTGACCCGTCGGACGGCCGACCGAACCGGGACCGACGCCCCTGTAGACGTGACACGTGTCGTCGTACTCTTCGGTGGATTCCAGTGGCTAGCGGCGAGGAGTCCGGCGGCATGACGAAGGCATACGACACGATCTACATCGACGGCGCCTGGACGGCCCCCTCGTCCACCGAGACCATAGAGGTCGTCGACCCCAACACCGAGCAGGTCGTCGCGACCGTGCCGCAGTGCACACCCGCGGACGTGGACCGGGCGGTGGCCGCCGCCAAGCGCGCGTTCCCCGGCTGGGCCGCGACGCCGCCGGCCGAGCGCGCGGCACTGCTCGCGAAGGCCAGGGACCTGCTCGCCGAGCGGTCCGCGGAGATGGCACAGGTCATCACGGCCGACATGGGCGCGCCCTCGTGGCTGGCCGAGCGGGTGCAGGTCGGGCTGCCGCTCACCGTGCTCGGGTCCTACGTCAAGCTCGCCGAGGACTTCACGTGGGAGGAGAACGTCGGCTCCTCGCTCGTCGTTCGCGAGCCGGTCGGCGTCGTCGGCGCGATCACGCCGTGGAACTACCCGCTGCACCAGGTCACCAACAAGCTCGGCCCGGCCGTGGTCGCCGGCTGCACCGTCGTCCTCAAGGCCAGCGAGGTCGCACCGCAGGCCGCGCACCTGTTCTTCGAGATCCTGCACGACGCGGGCTTCCCGGCCGGCGTGGTGAACCTGGTCTCCGGCACGGGCCCGGTCGTCGGCGAGGCGATCGCGGCGCACCCCGACGTGGACATGGTCTCCTTCACCGGCTCCACGCGCGCCGGTACCCGGGTGTCCGAGCTCGCGTCGGCCACCGTCAAGCGGGTCGCGCTCGAACTCGGCGGCAAGTCGGCCAACGTGATCCTGCCCGGCGCCGACCTGGACAAGGCCGTGCGCGCGGGGGTGGGCGGCGCGTACCTCAACAGCGGGCAGACCTGTAGCGCGCTCACCCGCATGCTCGTGCACCGCGACGACCTGCCGCGCGCGGTCGAGGTGGCCGCCGAGGCCGCGACCGCGATGGCCGGCAAGCTCGGCCCGATGGTCAACGCGACCCAGTTCGAGCGGGTACGCGGCTACATCGCCAAGGGCATCGAGGAGGGCGCGACCCTCGCGGCCGGCGGCGGGGACCTGCCCGAGGGCGTCGAGACCGGCTACCACGTGCGACCGACCGTCTTCTCCGACGTGACGCCCGACATGACCATCGCGCGCGAGGAGATCTTCGGCCCGGTCCTGTCGATCCTGCCGTACGACACCGAGGAGGAGGCCGAGCGGATCGCCAACGACACCCCCTACGGCCTGTCCGGCGCGGTGTGGGGAGCGACCAGCGAGATCGCCGTGGCGTTCGCCCGCCGGCTGCGCACGGGCCAGGTCGAGATCAACGGCGGCGCGTTCAACCCGCTCGCCCCGTTCGGTGGTTACAAGCAGTCCGGCAACGGGCGCGAACTCGGCCGTTTCGGGCTGGAGGAGTATCTGGAGGTCAAGTCCCTCCAGCTGTGATCCCGAGCAGGGATGACCCGGGCCGAAGGCTCGGTACGGGGTGACGTCGATCTCATGATGTCGACCCGACGGCCCGACATGGGGATGCTTTCGGTGGTGTCCGACAAAGATCGGAACCGGACCTTGTCGGGCACCCCCGTGATCGTCCCAGGTTCGGTTGGTTAAGTTCACAGAGTCCCGCAACACGAAACGTGTGGAGTCCGTTGTGAGCACTGCCCTTCTCGATGCGCGCCGCCCCGTCCTCGCCGACCTCGTACCGGCCCGCGTCTTTCGCGGCGCGGCCGTTCGTGACGCCGCCCTCGTCGTCGGCGCGTCCGCCTTCGTCGGCCTCGCCGCCCAGGTCGCCGTACCCGTACCCGGCTCCCCGGTCCCGGTCACCGGCCAGACCTTCGCCGTCCTGCTCGCCGGCAGCGCCCTCGGCGCGTGGCGCGGGCTCGCCGCGATGGTCCTCTACCTGGGCCTGGGCGCGGCCGGCATGCCGTGGTTCGCCGAGGGCAACTCCGGCACCGGCTTCCCGACGCTGGGCTACGTGCTCGGCATGGTCGTCGCGGCGATGCTCGCCGGCTACCTCGCCCAGCGCGGCACCGACCGCAGCCCGCTGCGCACCGCCGGCACCATGCTCGTCGGCAACGCGGTGATCTACGCCGCGGGCCTGACCTACCTCGCGCACGACCTCGGGATCAGCCTGTCCAAGGCCTACGAGATCGGCATGCAGAACTACCTGTTCGGCGACCTGGTCAAGATCGCCCTCGCCACCGCGCTGCTGCCCGCCGCGTGGAAGCTGGTCGGCCGCCGCAGCTGACCCACCGTCGACACCCGGACCCCGTTTCCCCGCCAGGGGGAGGCGGGGTCCGGCTTTTACCTCCCGCGAGCGGCTCCCGGCGCCTAACCTTTCGACATGAGACCGGGGGCGACCAAGCGCATCGTGATCAGTGGCACGCTCGTGGCCCTGCTGATCGTGGCGGGATTCGGCAACCAGTGGGTGTACGAGAAGTCCGTCGACGGTGACGCGGACACCCTGTTCAAGTGGTACTGGAGCCTGCTGCGGATCGCCGGCTTCCCGTTGTGGGTGATCGACAAGTCGGGCTTCGAGGACACGGTCGGCTCCGGGGTGCAAACCCGTTTCGTGGTGGCCGGGTTCGTCGCCTTCGCGGTTCTGCTCGTCACCGTCGCGCTGTTGCTCGCCTTCGGCGCACGCGGACTGGGCGAACGCGCGGCCGCATTCAACGCGCTCCTGCTCGGCTGGTTCTCGCTCGTGGTCGGCGGCGCGTTGTTCGGCCTGACGATGTACGCGATCGCCTTCAGTGACAAGGAGTACGAAGGCGCCCGTGGGGGGAGCGGATTCGAGCAGGCGATGTCGCTGATGCAGCGGGGCGCGCTGTTCGGGATCATGTGCGGGTGGATCGTCGGCGTCGCCGCGCTGCTCTCGTACGTCTCGGCCGCTCCCTACACCGGCCCCCGGGCGCCCTACGCCGGCGACCCGTACGGGCCGATGCCCGACGCGTACAACCAGCCCATGGCGTACAACCCGGTCTACGGCGCTCCGCCGGCGGGCAACCCCACCGGCCCGCCGCTGCCGCCACAGCGCCCGTCGTACCGGCCGCAGACCCCGCACGACGCGCCCACCACCATCCGGCCCGCC
>NZ_WWJX01001214.1 GCF_009865215.1 Streptomyces sp. SID3343
GTCGACCGGGACTCGCCGTGTTCGGCGAGGTCGACCGCCAGGACGCGATAGTGCTCGGGGAGGTGCTCGGTCACCGCGTCGAAGTCGCCGCGGTCGCACCCCCAGCCGTGGACCAGGACCACGGTCGGGCCGTCGACCGGACCGGTCGCCGTGTACCGGATGGTCGTATGGCCCGAACGCCGAACCTCAAGGCTCGTCTCGGTCCCGTTTCCTGTTGTCACGGTGTCTCCATCTCGCTCGGTCCCGCGTTTCGAAAGGCGCAGATCGGTGGGTGTGATCGGTGTGCTGCGAACGGTGGTCGCCGGATCCGGTGCCGCCGGCCGCCGCGTCAACTGCACGGGGCCATGACGGCCTGGCGCTTCGTCCGTCCCTGGTTCAGGCTCAGGGCGAAGGCGGAGAAGCCGACCACCGCGATCGCCAGGGCGTAGATCACGGTGGCGGTCCTCAACCCCAGGGCGGTGACGGCGATTCCGCCGAGTACGGCGGGCACGCTGTTACCCAGATAGCTGATGATGTTCGCCAGGGCGAAGACGGCGCTGCGCTCGTGTGGCCCGGCGATCCGGGCGAAGGTGCCGAACGTCGCCAGTACCGAAGCGCCGAAGCCGAGACCGGCGAAGACGGTACCGACGGCGGAAAGCCAGACGAGATCTTCCGCCACCCCGGCAAGCGACGTCAGGGTCCCGAGCCCGAGCATCGCGGACGAGGGGGCAAGCAGCGAGGACGCCGGACGAGAGCGGAGCAGGGAGATCGCGAGCGCTCCGGTGCCCGCCAGGAGCGTCACGACGACGCCGCCGGCCAGATGGCTGTGCAGCCCCAGCAACTCGGCGGCGACGGACGGGCCGAGCGAGAGGTACATCCCGGCCAGGGCCCACGTGGCGATCATCGCCGGCACCACCGGGACGATGTCCGCGCGCAGGTGCGCGGGCATCGCGATGCGCGGGCGTAGGGAGGCGACGGCTCCCGGCCGGCGCAGCGAGGTCTCCGGCATGAGGGCGACGAACACCGCCGCCGGCACCATGGCGCCGAGCAACAGTGCGTAGACCAGTCGGGTCGGAGAGGGGCCGAACTCCACCAGCACGCCGCTGCCGAGAGCGCCGAGCGCGAGTCCGGTCAGGGGGGCCACCGAGGTGACGACGCCCGCCCGCCCGCGCGACGGTTCGAGATCGACGAGAGTGGCGCTCAGCGTGGTGGTCGCCGCCCCGGTCGCAATGCCTTGCAGTACGCGGGCGACGGACAGTACGAGTACGTTCCCGGCGACCAGGAACAGGGCGAGCGCGACCACTTCCAGGGCGATCGCCGCGGCCAGCACCGGCCGGCGGCCGAGATGGTCCGACAGCGCTCCGACGACGAGCAACGAGCCCAGCAGGCCGAAGACGTAGAGGGCGAAGACGACGGTCAGCACCCAGGCCGTGAAGTGCCACTGGCGCTGGTAGACCACGTAGAGCGGAGACGGGGCGCTCGAAGCGGCCAGGAAGAGGACGAGGATCGCGGCCACGCCGGGAAAGGCACCCTTCCACGGCGCGCGGTGCGGAGCGCCGGCAGGCGGCGCGGCGGCGGATGACGGAACAGGCATGTAAGCCTCGCAGTGATCGTTGCGTTAGCGGTCCGAAGGTACCACAAACGCAGCGAACACTGCGCTAAAAAAGCAGTGATCGATGCAATAATGGGCGTATGCCTGCTTCGACATCGCCTTCGTCCCCACCCCACGCCGGCGCCCGGCCCGGCGGCCGGTCGGCCCGGGTGCGTGCGGCCGTACACCAGGCCGTCAAGGAACTGATCGTCGGTGAGGACAACGAGCCGCTGACGATCCCGGTCGTGGCCGCCCGCGCAGGCGTGCACGCCACCACGGTCTACCGCCGCTGGGGCTCCGTCGGCGACCTGCTCGCCGACGTCACGACCAGTCGCTTTTCCGGGGACATCGTGGTGCCGGACACCGGAAGCCTCCGCGGGGATCTGGAACGCTACGCCTCCGACCTCGCCAAGGATCTCGGCGACCCGGACACCCTCGCCCTGGTACGCGCCACCATCGGCACGGGCGGAGAACAAGGCGCCGCCGCATGCCGCGGCGAACGCCAACAACAACTCGAAGCCATCCTCGACCGGGAGCAGGCCCGGGGCGGACAGCCCCCCACCCTCGAACACACCACGGACGCCGTACTCGCCCCCCTCTACTACCGCGCCGTCTTCACCGACCTGCCCCTCACCCTCGAATGGACACGCATCCTCGTGTCGCACCTGCTGCCGGACTGATCGGCCGGTCGGGGCGACAGGGGCTGTGTGACCAGGCGCCTTGCCCGACCTCCGCGCTTCCGCGCTTCCGCGCTTCCGCGCTTCCGTGCTTCCGTGCTTCCGTGCTTCCGTGCTTCCGTGCTTCCGTGCTTCCGTGCTTCCGCGCTTCCGCGCTTCCGCGTCGGTGCTTCTGTCGGCCCCGCCCTGGTTTTCGGGTTCGCCCTCGTGTGCGGCCCCGTCCTTGCCGGGGCTGGCGGGGAACGGCTTTGGGGTGGTGGGGCGTTGGGGGTGTGTGGGGCCGGGCCCCGCTCGACCTCGGCTTCGGTTCCGGGGGTGGGGATCGAGGGTTTGGGCTGGTCGGGGCGGGGGGCTTTGTAGGTTCCCCTTACATCTACTGTCCGGCGGCCCTGATTCGGGTGTCGCGGGGTCGTTCCTGGGGGTGGGGACAGCCCTACTACGCAGGGGTGTCTACCCCCCTTCGGAGACACCGGTCCGCAGGATGTGACCGCCAACACCGCGCCAATACCTTCGTGTGTGTCGAAGAAACAGCTTCGCCATCCGGAGAAACATAGGAGCGGGGACCCATGGCATCCAGGCGCAATCTCGCCGCCTCGATCGGCGGTTGGAGTGCACAGCATCGAAAGACGGCGGTTTTCGGGTGGCTGCTGTTCGTGGTCCTCGCCGTCGTGATCGGCAACATGACCGGGTCGCGGGAGATCACCGACGCCGAGCGTGGCGTCGGCGAGTCCGGCCGGGCCGCACAGATCATCGACGAAGCCGGCATCAAGGAGCCCGCCGGTGAGATGGTCCTGGTGCGCAGCGACAAACTCACCGCGCGGGACCCGAAGTTCATCGCCGCCGTCGACGACGTGATCAAGCGGGTCAACGCGACGCAGATCAAGGGCGACAAGGGCCCCGCGACCCTCAACATGCGTTCGCCGTACGAAGGCAAGGGGGGCCTGTCGGACGACCAGCACTCGGCGCTGATCCAGTTCGACATGACCGGCGAGGACGACAAGGCCGTCGACAACGTCGATCCGGTCCTGGACGCGGTGGCCGAGGCGCGCAAGGCGCACCCCGACGTGGCCATCGAGCAGTTCGGTGACGCCAGTGGCGACAAGTGGTTCGGCGACACGATCGCCAAGGACTTCCAGCGGGCCGAGTGGACCGCCGTCCCGCTCGCGCTCGGCATCCTGCTCGTCGCGTTCGGCGCCGTCGTGGCCGCGCTGCTTCCGGTGGCCCTCGCGCTGACGGCCTTCGTCGCCGCCGGTGGGTTGCTGGCCCTGAGCAGCCACCTGATGCCGGTAGGCGACAACGCCCAGTCCGTCATGCTGCTCATCGGCCTCGCGGTGGGCGTCGACTACTGCATGTTCTACCTGCGCCGCGAACGTGAGGAACGGGCCAAGGGACGCGACGCCGAGACCGCGCTGCGGATCGCCGCGGCCACGTCCGGCCGGTCCGTACTGATCTCCGGCATCACCGTCATCGTCGCCATGGCCGGCATGCTCCTGTCCGGGCTGAGCGAGTTCGAGTCGATGGCGTCCGCGACCATCCTCGTCGTCCTGACCGCGGTACTCGGTTCGCTGACCGTCCTGCCCGCGATCCTGTCGATGCTCGGCGACCGCGTGGACCTGGGCAAGATCCCCGGCCTGGCCAAGATGCGCCGGCCCACCGAGGGCAGCAAGATCTGGGGCGCGATCCTGGGTGTCGTACTGAGCCGCCCCAAGGCCACGGCGGTGCTCGCCGGCGGCCTGATGATCGCCCTGACCATCCCCGCGCTCGGGATGAAGACCTCCGAGCTGCCGATCGACAAGGAACTGCCGACCGACCTGTCGATCGTGCAGACCTACCAGCACATCGAAAAGGCGTTCCCGGGCGGCCCGGCGCCGGCCCAGATCGTGGTCAAGGCCAAGAACCCCGACGACCCGAAGTTGCAGGCCGCCTTCGACAAACTGCACGCGGCCGCCGTCGCGAGCGGCAAGATGCACGAGCCGATCGAGGTCGAGCGGCAGGGGACCACCAACGTCTTCAAGATCGCCGTACCGCTCGCCGGCGGCGGCAACGACTCGACCAGCGAAGCGGCCCTGGACACGCTGCGCAACAAGATCATCCCCGACACCCTCGGCAAACTCGACGGCGTCGACGCGCCGGTGACCGGCAACACCGCCGGCTCGAAGGACTTCAACGACAAGCTCGGTGACGCCCGACTGCCGATCTTCGCCTTCGTCCTGGGCTTCGCGTTCCTGCTCATGCTCGTGTCGTTCCGCTCGATCAACATCGCGATCACCGCGATCGTGCTCAACCTGCTGTCGGTCGGCGCCGCCTACGGCGTGATGACGCTGGTCTTCCAGCACGGCTACGGCGACTCGCTGGTGGGCACCGAGGCGCCGGGGGCGATCGTCTCCTGGATCCCGATGTTCCTGTTCGTGATCCTGTTCGGCCTCTCGATGGACTACCACGTGTTCGTGGTCTCGCGAATCCGCGAGGCGTACGACAAGGGCATGGACACCAAGGCGGCCGTATCGCACGGCATCCGCACCACCGCCGGTGTGGTCACCAGCGCGGCGACGATCATGGTCGCGGTGTTCGCGGTCTTCGGCACCCTGTCGATGCAGTCCATGAAGCAGTTCGGTGTCGGCCTCGCGGTCGCGGTGCTGATCGACGCGACGATCATCCGCGGGCTGCTCCTGCCGGCCGTGATGACCCTGCTCGGCGACCGCAACTGGTACCTGCCCCGCTGGCTCGGGTGGCTGCCGCAGATGGACCACGGCGACGAGGCGGTCACCGCCCAGGAGCCGGTCCGTGAGCCGGTCCCGGCGTACGCGGCGGCCGGCGGCTACCAGGACCCGGCGTACGAGCCGGCCTACCCGGGTGGTGGCTACGACGAGAGCGTGTCCCGATCGCGCCGGATCCCTCGGCCGCCGGTGGGCTGAGCGTTCCAACCGACCGGTCGACGTGACAATCACGTCATCGCACCGCCAATAAACGATCACATCCCCTAAAAGGGCGGGTCGGGGCCGGATACTCGGTCCCGACCCGCCGTGCGTGTCGGGATCCGTCGGATCGGGGCAGTCGTCTCGATCCGGTCGGGGCGGTCGTCTCGATCCGCGGGGCCCTCGTTGCCGATGTGGCGAGACGCCCGCCCGACCCGCAGTGCACAACGGCCGATGTCTGAGAGGCTGAACACATGGCATCCCACCGACAGCGCAATCTCGTGGTGATGAGGCACGCGAAGGCCGAATGGCCCGACGGGCCGGACCACGAGCGACCCCTCGCCGAACGCGGACGCAAGGACGCCGTCGAAACCGGGCACCGACTGCTCGACCACGGCGTCACCCCCGATCTGGTGGTGTGTTCGCCGGCCGTACGCACCCGGGAGACCTGGCGACTCGTCGGCAAGGTCTACGACCACAAACCGCACACCGTCTACGACGAGCGCGTGTACGAGGCGAGCGCCCAAGCGCTCCTGTACCTCGTCCAAGAAACCCCCGACGACGTCGACACGCTGCTGCTCATCGGGCACAACCCCGGGGTCGCGACCCTGGTGAACGCGTTGGCGGGCAGCGGCGAGGGCGACGCGCTCGGGCGGCTCCGGGAGAAATATCCGACCTCGGCCACCGCCGTGCTCGGCTTCCACACCGCGTGGTCCGACCTGCAGGAGAGGTCGGCACACCTGCATTCGTTCGATACGCCGGCCTCCTGAGCCGGTCCGACCTCGGCCCGGGTGTTCCGGGCTCCGCTCGTGACCGCGCTTCGCGCGCCGGCGGCTGCGCCGCCGGCGGCCTCCGGCCAGTGACCGCGCTTCGCGCGGCCACCCTCCTGTTGCCGCGCTTCGCGCGGTGGCGGCTGCGCCGCCGGCGGCCTCCGGCC
>NZ_WWJX01000127.1 GCF_009865215.1 Streptomyces sp. SID3343
AAGACCACCTCCTCGTTCACCGCCGCGATCACCATCGTGTCCATCCTGCTCTGGCTCAGACGCCCACTTTGAAGACACTTCCTAGGCGTACGTCCTCGCGCCACCTGTCGAACGCCGTCACGATCTCGACGTATCCGCGGGGGACTTCGAGGTGCCCGACCCGCTTCCGATAGGCGGCCGCCGCGCTGAGTGCGATCTCGAACGCCTGCTCCCGCGTCCGTTTGGGCCTGGGCCCGTCCGGCTCGGACGCCTCGGCCGCCAGCGGCGCCAAGGTGTCGGCCGCCGCCCCGGGCGGGGGCAGCCCCAACTCGACCAGACGCTCGCGCTGCTCCTGGCCCAACGTGTCCCAGCCGGCCCGTTGCCGGGCGACCCACCGCCCGATGGCCTCGCCGCGGTGGACGACGTCCAGGGCGACGTCGTCCAGCCGGGCCCCGGTGCCGCGCGTCCTCAGGGACTCGCCGACATAGGTCAGGCGTCGTTGCCAGGACACGGGCCAGTGGGGTGGGTTCCACGGTTCGCCTTCGACGAGCGCGTCGAGGGCCTCGATCCGTTCGGTGTCGAGGCCGCTCTTGCGGTCCTGGGTTCGCTTGGTCTCCAGCCACTTGCCGATCGGAAAACCCTCGATCACGGCGTCGCCGGGGGCGGCGAGGGTGGGGTGTTCGCGCGAGTATTCACGCGCTATGGCCAACCCGTCCTCCCAGGCATGATCGAGCAGGGACCACACCATCCCCAACTCGTTCAATTTCTGGACCTGCTTGGTGTTCAACCGCCCCGCCGCGTGTTCCCTGCGTTGTTCGGAAATCCAGCCGCCCAGCGGGAACTTCACGCTGCGGTGGTCGACGTCGACGCCGTCGAGGGGGACGCGCAGGTCGGGGGATGGTTGCGGCGGTAGCGCTCGGCCGCGCGCAGGCCGCGCAGCCAGTTCCGCGACTGCGGATCGACCACATGCATCTCGACGAAGCGGGCGATCTCGACGGGGTCGCGCAGGCTGGAGAACCGCAGGATCGGCCGCCACTCCTCCCGCTC
>NZ_WWJX01001215.1 GCF_009865215.1 Streptomyces sp. SID3343
CCAGCCCGTCCGGCGTTTGAGGACACCCCACTCCAGCCCGTCCGGCGCTTGAGGACACCCCACTCCAGCCCGTCCGGCGTTTGAGGACACCCAGCCCGTCCGGCGTTTGAGGACACCCAGCCCGTCCGGCGCTTGAGGACACCCCGAGCGGCTCGCGTATCCCCCTCCGATACGCGAGCCACCCAAGCCGAACAACCACCGGGCAGCAGCCTGCCATCAGTGCAGCAGGCCACCCGTCGCCGGCTTACGCCCGTGCTTCATGAAAATCGCCAGCACCGTCGCAAGCGCGCCCACGCCAACCAGCATCCAGAACCCGGTGGTGTACGCGTTGTCCGTGTAGACCTGCGGGATCTCCGACTCCTTCTTGGGCATCCCCGGGACCGCGACGGTCATGGTGAACTTGTTCGCGGACAGGATCGCGCTGGCGATCGCGGTCCCCACGGCCGCGCCGAACGCCTGGCCGACGACCAGCATGCCCGCGCTGACGCCCTGCTGCTCCTGCGGAACCGCCTCGATCATCAGGTTGGGCGCGGCCGCGTAGTACATGCCGAAGGCGACGCCGTAGACCATGCCGGCGATCAGCAGGCCGACCCAACTCCCGTGCATGAACACGTACATCAGCATCGAGACGGTCATGATCCCCATGCCGGCAGCGAGCAGGATGCGCAGGCCGTAGCGCTTGGCCATGCCACCGGTGATCGGACCCGCGACCATGCTCAGCAGCGACTGCCAGATCATGAAGTGCAGGGCCATCGCGAGCAGCGAGAAGCCGAGCGAGTACTCCAACGGGTCGTTGAAGCTGATGAACTGCTTCATCTGCGCGAGCATCTGCGGGCCGGCCTCGTTGGGCAGCCCCTGCGCCTGTGCCACGCCCTGGCCCACCGGGCCTTCGAGTATCGGCCTGAGGTCGTCGCCCTTGGGCGTCTGCGCAATGTAGGTGGTCGCGTACGTCTGCACGCCGACGATGATGTTGGCGAGGAAGGCGATCGCGATCACCACGAGCACGCGCGGGTGGGTCAGGATCTTCAGGTCCATGAACGGTTCGTCGACCGTCTTCTCCCAGAAGGCGAACGCGACGAGCATCAGCACGCCGCCGATCGCGTAGGCGATGCAGGTCGCCTTTGTCCAGCCCCAGGTCTCGCCGTTGCTGATGTACACGAGGAGCAGCGCCACCGCGCCACCGAGCAGGAGCGAGCCCACCGCGTCGAGCTTCTGCTTGACCCGCAGCTTGCTCTCGGGGACCAGCACGATCAGCGCCGGAATGAGCACGAGCATGAAGATGAACAGGAACCAGAACAGCGAGCGCCAGCTGTAGTGGTCCGTGAGCACGCCGCCCAGGATCGGGGCGAGCGCGGCCGACATGCCCAGGCCGGTCGCCGAGACGCCGATCGCGACGGGGACGAACTTACGGGGCATCAGGTCGCGGATGAGGCTGAAGACGATCGCGGTCATCGCGAAGGCGACGGCCTGGAGGCCGCGGCCGACCAGGAAGAACGCCCAGCTGTCGGTCAACGCGCAGATCAGCGAGCCGATCAGGAAGGAGACGCTGCACCCGAGCAGCATCTTCTTCTTGCCCCACAGGTCGGCCATCTTGCCGAACAGCGGGCTGATCGCGCCGCCGACGAGGCTGATGATGATCGTCATCCACGCGATGTTCTCGCCCACCGACGGGAACGACTTGGCGATGTTCGGCGTGGCGGTGGAGATCATCGCGTACTGGAGCGGAACGACCTCGGAGAACAGGACGATCGTCGCGAGGACGGCGATGATCCTTCCCATGGAAGCGCCCTCGAGGCGACCGGTGTCGCCCGAGCCCGATTCGGGTGGCTGTGCTGCGGCGGACTTCTCGAGAGTCTCGGCCATGAGGTTCTTTCCGTTCTGTGCAGGAGCGCGCACCGGACACGTGTCACCTGGGTGACAGGCCCGGCTTTGTACGGAATTTTTAGGGGCAAAAAGAAGCTCGGCCTCGATGGGATCGGTGCGCCTCGTGGGCGAAACCAACCGGATCGGTGTTCATCAGCCGAACTGATTGACAGTGTTTAGCACGCCGCACGGGGACGCGGAAGAGTGACCGTAGCGGCGAAGCGCTTTTCGTCCCGATATCATACAAAAATTCCCTGACGATGCGTCAGTTGACTGACGTCGTCAGGGAATCCGGCGCACCCGGCCCGTGAGGGGCGGGGTCGGCAGCCGTCACGGCGTGGTGCGCGACCGCGCCGCGCGGGCGGTCGTACGGGCGCGGGCCTGGGTGGCGCGGGCGCGGGTGCGGCCGCGCCGTGCGGGTCCGCGCGCGGCCTCAGCCGAGTGCGTGGAAGTCGGTCGCCACCTCGGTCCAGCGCTCGACCGCGTCCGTGTCCTCGCGCCACGTGCTCACCGCCGAGTAGGCCACGACTCGGGTGGCCACGCCGCGGTAACGGTTCATCAGCGCCTGGGCCAGGCCGTCCCACGGGGCACTGACGGTCAGCGCATCCAAGACCTCGTCGGAGATCGCCGCCGCCATGCCGGCCCGGTCCTTGGCCGCGAAGAGGCGGTTCAACCGGGGCTGGAGGTCGTCCCAACCGTGCGTCTCGAAGACCTTGGCGTAACCCGGCGTCGAACCGTAGAAGGCGAGCCGCAGGCGCAGCTTGTCGCGTTCGGCCTCGATCTGCTCGTCGGTGTCGCCGGTCGCCGTCATCACCGGGCAGACCAGGGCGAAGTCGGCGTCGGCGCCGCCCTCGGCGAGCTGCGGGCGGACGACTTCCTCGACATAGCGGACACTGTGCAGCGGGTGTACGTGCAGACCGTCGGCCACCTCGCCGATCATCCGCAGCATCCACGGGTTGACCCCGGCCAGGTAGATCGGCGGGTCGGCGATCGAGCCGCCCGGGGTCCACTCCGGCGTCATGAGGGTGAACTGGTAGAAGTCGCCCTTGAAGCGCAGGCGCTCCTCGCCGCGAAAGGCCGCCCAGATCGCCCGCAGCGCGCCGACGTATTCGCGCAGCCGGGGGCCCGGCCGGTCGAACTCGGCCGAGTAGCGCCGTTCGATGTGCGGTCGCACCTGGGTGCCCAGGCCGAGTACGAATCGCCCGTCGGTCGCCTCGGCCAACTCCCATGCGGCGGACGCGGTGACCATCGGGCTGCGGGCGAACGCGACCGCGATACCGGTGCCCACCGTCAGGCTCTCGGTGGCGAGTGCGGCGGCCGTCGCGGCCGTGTACGCGGTGCGGCCGCCTTCGGTGAGCCATAGCCCGTCGAAGCCGGCCCGCTCGGTCGCGGCTGCGGCGCGTTGCATGCCGCGCAGGGTCTGGCCGGCTGCCATGACATCGAGCTGAGGGGGTGTCAATTCTTCTCCTGTACAGAGGATTCCGCTTCGAGTACACGGTCCCACGTACCGGTGACCGTGCCGGTCCACTGCGGGGATCGGCGCTGCATCCACGCGCGTGGACCCTCCCTCGCGTCGTCGGTGCCCATCAGGATGCGGTGGTAGGCGGTCTCCAGGCGCTCGACCTCGTCGGGCCCGGCACCCGACCACAACAGGCGCTTGGTGAGCGCGGCCGAGACCGGGTGCACGTTGGCGGCGATGTCGCGGGCGATCTCCAGGGCGGCGGGCAGCACTTCGTCGGCCGGCAACGCGCGTGACGCCAAGCCCAGCGTGACCGCTTCGGCGCCGCGAAACGTTCGCCCCGTCAGCAGGATGTCGGCGGCCACCGCGCGTGAGGTCGCGGCGGGCACGGTCCAGTGTGACTGGGCGTCAGGAACCATGCCCCGTCTGGTCTGTGGGATCGCGAGCTTGGCGTCCTCGGCCACGATCCGGATGTCGCACTGCATCGCGAGGGTGAAGCCGATGCCGATCGCGTGCCCGTTGACGGCGGCGATGACGGGCTTGCGGACCTCCCACGCGGGCGGCTGCACGGGGGATGCGGTGAAGGCGCGCGGGGATACCGTCCGACTCGGCCCGGCGAAGCTGTCGGCGGCCGGGCTCATGTCGGCCCCGGCGCAGAACGCGGTGCCCGCGCCGGTGAGCACGACCGCGCGAATCGCGTCGTCGGCGTCGCAACGGGCGTACGCGGCCCCGAGTTCGGCCCCCATCCCGCCGGAGAACACATTGAGTTTGTCGGGACGGTCGAGGGTGAGGACGGCGACGCCGTCGCGGCTGGCGAACTGGATCACCTTCGGACCGTAGGCCGGATCCTTGACCATATCAAGTGTTGATTCTAGGGTCGGTTCATTCATTGGCCAGGAGGGGACTTCACCATGACCAACCCGTTCGGTTACGAGGGCAAGCGCGTGGTCGTCACGGGCGGCTTCTCCGGGGTGGGCGCGGCCCTCGTCGAGTTGCTGGCCGAGCAGGGCGCCGAGCACATCACCGTGCTCGACCTCAAGGAGCCGACCGGCTCGGCACAGAAGTTCATCCGCACCGACCTGTCCGACCCGGCGTCCGTGGACGCGGCCGTGGCGGCGATCGAGGGCCCCGTGCACGCGCTGTTCAACAACGCGGGCGTGGCCGGCACCCTCCCGGGCCCGACCGTGTTCGCGGTCAACTACCTGTCCCTGCGCCGGTTGACCGAGGCGCTGGTGGCCGCGGGGACGCTGCCGGCGGGAGCCGCGATCGTGAACACCGCGTCGATCGCGGGCGTTTCGTGGCCGGCGCACCTGGAGGCGCTCAAGACGGTGATCGCGCTCGACGGCTGGGACGCGGCGCAGGAGTGGCTCGCGTCGAACGAGTTGGGCAGCGACCCGTACAGCTACAGCAAGGAATTGGTGCAGGTCTACACCATGCACTACGCCCGCACCGCGGCGGCCGGGAACCTGCGGATCAACAGCGTGTGCCCGTCGCCGATCGACACCCCGCTCCTGCCCGACTTCCGCAAGACGATCTCCGACAAGGTCATCGACTGGAACATCTCGCAGGGCAACGGCCGCCTCGCCACCGGCCGCGACGTGGCCCTGGCCCTGGCCTTCCTGGGCTCGGACGCCTCGGGCTTCCTCAACGGCGTGAACATCAACCTGGACGGCGGCTTCAACGCGGGCCTGACCGTCGGCAACCTGGACTTCTCCGGCCTGGCCTAGGGCATCGCCGACCCGATCTCCCGCCACCCGTCGGCACGGTGACGAGGGGAGCCCACACCGACCGAAGCCCCCGATCCGCGTGCGGCGATCGGGGGTTTCGCGGCGTTCACGGCGCGTAGACGCGAACGACCGTCACTCGCAGCACGTTTGCACTCACCTGATATCCGACGAATACGGAGCCGCACGTGGCTTCTCGCCGGTCCTTGTCGTACGTGGGCGACGAGCCGCACCCGTACGGGTCGTTGGCGATCCGCGCGATGCCGTTGTCCAGGTCGCGCCGCTGGTTGTCGGTGAGTTGCCTACGAATCGTCTCGCAGTCGCTCGTGAAGGTCACGCTGTACGACATTCTGATCCTCCCCCAGGATGATGCGGGCTTCCGCCTCGTCCGTCAGGGCTTTGACGCGATCGTGCGCGCGCCGGTCGGCCTCCTCGATGTCCGGCCGCGTGGCCCGCGACCACCGAACCATCGTTGCGAGCATCTCCCCGGCCGGCGTTTCCTCGATCACCTTGCCGAATTCGTCGCGCAGTTCCGCGGGCAGGGCCGCACGAATGCCCCCGATCGTGGCCGGCAACTCGATCCAGGTGCCATCGACCACGGTTCGGATCGTCCGCCCGTCGTCCTGCGGTCCGTCCGGCCCTTCGATGTGCTCGTCCATGGGCAACCTCTCTTCTGCGGCCATGCCGACGTCACGTTCACATCCCGTGCACCCGAACCACCGGGATGGTGAGCACTCCCGCACTCACCACGTTTCCGCGCGGGCGTGTCCTCGACGGTCTTGGTGAACTCCGCACGCCGCTCGGCCGGAAGGGCCTCCCGGATGCCGGCGATCGTGGCGGGCGTCTCGATCCACTCGTCACCGACCATCGTCCGGCAGACCCGTCCGTCGTCGGTTCGCTCGTCGTGCTTGCCGTGCTTGTCCACGGACTTCCTCTCATATGCGTCACGGTCCGACTACGAACAGCGTGCCCCACGGCGCGCCTCGGGAGGCGAGAAGAGACCCGAGCGAGGGGCCAGGGCATGGGCGCCTACTGCGATTTCAGTACATGGTCGTGTGGTTTTGGTACGGCGCGGTGTCCGTAGTGGCATGACGACGGGGCGGGTCTTCCACAGCGAGCCTTGAGTGGTCATCGCCTGTGGATACGGAGACCCTGACGTGGCGACTTTTTTGTATCGGATCGGTAGCGGCGCTTTTCGGCGGCGCGGTCGGGTCCTGTTGGTGTGGCTGGGGGTGCTGATCGTGGTCGCGGTGGGCGCCATGACGGCGGAGGGGCCCTCGGACGAGGAGTTCTCGATGCCGGGGATCGAGTCGCAAAAGGCGTTCGATCTCATGGAGGAGCGTTTTCCCGGAACGGCTGCGGACGGTGCCACCGCGCGGGTCGTCTTCGTCGCCCCCGGCGGGCAGAAGGTGACCGGGGGCGACCTGCGCAAGGCCGTCGAGGATGCGGTGGACTCGCTGGGCGGTGGCCCACACGTGGCCGGTGTCGCGGACCCGTTCGAGTCGAACGCGATCGGCAAGGACGGTTCGACGGCGTACGCGACCGTCACCTACAAGGTGGAGTCCGGCGACGTCACCGACGCCGACCGTGCCGCGGTGGACAAGGTTGCGGAACACGCGCGGGCGGCGGGCTTGACGGTGGAGACCGGCGGGTCGGCGATGGACGGCGACGGCGGTCCCGGCGGGGTCGCGGAGATCGTCGGCCTCGCGGCGGCGGCGGTCGTGCTGTTGTTCACGTTCGGGTCGATGGCGGCCGCGGGCCTGCCGCTGCTGACCGCGATCGTGGGTGTCGCGGTGAGCCTGTTCGGAATCCTGCTGCTGGCGGGCCCGTTGGGCCTGTCCTCGGACACGCTCACCCTCGGGATGATGCTGGGCCTGGCGGTGGGCATCGACTACGCCCTGTTCGTGGTGTCCCGCTATCGGGAGGAACGCGGACACGGCCGGGCACCGCAGGAGGCGGCCGGGTTGGCCGTGGGTACCGCCGGGTCGGCGGTCGTGTTCGCCGGGCTCACCGTGGTGATCGCGCTGTCGGGCCTGGCGGTGGTCGGGATTCCGACGTTGACGAAGATGGGCATGGCCGCCGCGGGAGCCGTCGCGGTCGCCGTACTGGTCGCGTTGACGGTGGTGCCGGCACTGCTCGGGTTCTGGCCCGACGCGGTGTTGGCGCGCAAAGCGCGCAGGGCACTCAAGGCCGGCGCCCGCGGCGGCGCCACCGAGCCTCGCGAGCGCGCCGCGGCCGGAC
>NZ_WWJX01001216.1 GCF_009865215.1 Streptomyces sp. SID3343
CCGGCGTTGGTGCCGATCGGGAACGCGTGCAGAAAGTGCTCCGAGTGCCCGAGCGGGCGCCGCCGGGCGTCGAACGTGCAGCCGTGCGCGAGGTTGGCGTGTGTCGCGGCGACGCCCTTGGGGATGCCGGTGGTCCCGGAGGTGTAGAGGATCTGGGCGAGTCCGCCCGGCTCGATGTCGGGCAGGAACGTGCCCGGAAAGTACGCCTCGACGTCTTCGATCGTGGCCGTCCACGCGCCGGTCCCGGCGTCGGGAGGGGTCAGGCCGGCCCGGTGCAGCACCGCGGCGGCGCCGCTGTGGCGGAGCAGATGGCGCAGTTCGGCCGGCGCGAGCCGGTCCGACATCGGCACCGCGACCGCGCCGGCGCGCTGTACTCCGAGATACGCGATCGCGTAGTCGATCCAGTCGCCGTTGCCGTAGAGCAGCGCGACTCGCTCGCCCAGGTCCAGGCCGTGGGCGAGCAGTCCGGCGGCGACGGCGTCGGCGCGCTCGTGCCACGTGCCGAACGTCAACTCCTCGCGCCCGCAGTGGATCGCGCCGCGCGCGGGCTCGGTACCCGCGCGATGCGCGAGTACCGCCGACAGACTCTCGGGCACCCGGCGCGGGGTGGGCGTCGTCGTCGGGCGCGAGCCGGCGGTCATCGGAGCACCTTCGCGTGGGCGGGTTCGGTGGTAGCGGACTTCGAGCCGCCGAGCCTGCGTTCGCGCTCCTGAATCCCGATCAGGTCGTCGGCGGGCGCGTCCGGTACGTCCTCGTCGAAGTTCGCGAGCACGGGCAGCCGCAGACCGATCAGCACGAGCGCGACCATCGCGGCGCCGAACACCAGGTAGAGCAGGCCGATTCCGCGCCCCTCACCGTGTCCGATGAGCACCCCGACGGATCCGGCGAGCGGTCCGTCGTCGGCCATCAGCGGTTCGAACAGCCTGGCCCCGAGCGGTGCGATGATCCCGTGCCCGATCGGCAGCGTGGACCACGCGACGAGCGTGTTCAACGCGAACACCCGGCCGTGGAACCGCTGCGGCACCTTGACCTGGACGATCGTCGTGTACACGCCGTTGACCAGGGACAGCGCGCACGACATCCCGAACGCGCCGATCCCCACCACCCACAGGCTCGCGTGCACGCCGGTGAACGCGGACGCGCCGGCGAGCCCGGCCGCGAGGAGCAGCATGCCCCGCAGCCGTTGCCGCCGCGGCCCACCCCAAAAGCCCATCGCGATGCCGCCGACGATCACGCCCGCGCCGGCCGCCATCGACACCCGGGCGGCACCGCCGAGAGTGGCGAACGACAGCACGAGCGGCGTGGTGAGTAGGAACAGCGGGGACAGGAACAGGTTCAGCACCGCGAACCACAGCAGCATGGCCCGGAAGCCGCGATTGCGCCACGAGTACGTGAAGCCGTTGCGGATCTCGGCGGTGAGCGACTCGCGCCGGCGCCACGGCAGCGTGCGGGGGAACTTCACGCACGCGATGATCGTGATCGCGACGGCGTAGCTGATCACGTCCAGGATCAGGATGCCGCGCAGACCGATACCGGCCATCAGGCCCACCGCGACCAGCGGGACCACGAACTGCGCGACGCCGCCCGCCATCTGCACGATTCCGTTGGCGTGGCCGAGGTACTGCTTGGGAACCAACTGCGGTACCGCCGAGGCGTAGGCCAGGCGTTGGAAGGTGAGCGCCATCGACAACGACGCGAGCAGTACGTAGATGTGCCACGCGTGCAGATTGCCCGTGGTCAGCAACAGCAGCAGGACGCCCTGTGTGCCGCCGGCGGCGATGTCGCCGGCGAGCATCACCGTGCGCCGGTCCATCCGGTCCACGATCGCGCCCGCGAGCGGGCCGATCAGGATGCCCGGGAGCATGCCGATCACCGCGTACAGCGCGAAGCGGCCCATCGAGCCGGTCTGGAGGTAGATCCAGATCGGCAGCGCGAACTCGGTCAGGGCGGAGCCGGTGATCGACACGAGCTGGCTGAACGCCACGAGCAGGAACCGACCCATGCCGGGTTGGGGTTCCTTCCCGCCGCCGCGCCCATCGGTACCGACACCGCCTCCGGCGCCGGTGGTCGTCGCGCCGGCGCCGGGCGCGACGTC
>NZ_WWJX01001217.1 GCF_009865215.1 Streptomyces sp. SID3343
CGCGCCCGGCACGCCCGCCCGCCCCGTCCCCGACACCGACCGCGCCCCCGCCGCGCACACCCCGGGAGCCGCCCGATGACCGCGCTGCTCGAACTCCGCGCCGTGTCCAAGACGTACGGCGCCGGACCCGCCGCCGTGTGCGCGCTCGACACCGTGACGCTGAGCGTCGCCGCCGGCGAGATGGTCGCCGTCATGGGCCCCAGCGGCTCCGGCAAGTCGACCCTGCTCACCATCGCCGGCAGCCTCGAGGAAGCCACCACCGGTGAGGTGATCATCGAGGGCACGCCGCTGTCCGGGCTCAGCCGCAACGACCGCGCCCGGCTGCGCCGCCGCCACATCGGCTACGTCTTCCAGGACTTCAACCTGCTGGCCGGCCTGACCGCCGTCGAGAACATCACCATGCCGCTGGAACTGGACGGCATGAAGGCCAAACACGCCCGCCGCATCGGCCTGGACGCGCTGACCGAACTCGGTCTCGCCGACCGCGCGGACACGTTCCCGGACGAACTCTCCGGCGGAATGCGCCAACGCGTCGCGATCGCCCGGGCGCTGGTCGGGAATCGGCGCCTGCTGCTGGCCGACGAACCCACCGGCGCCCTCGACTCGCACACCGGGGAGAGCGTCATGCGCCTGATCCGCACCGCGTGTCGGGCCGGCGCCGCCGCGGTCGTCGTCACCCACGACGCGCAACTCGCCTCGTGGGCCGACCGCGTGGTGTTCGTGCGCGACGGCGCGATCATCGACTCCACCGAACCGCTGCCCGGCCCCGAGTCGCTGCTCGCCTCCGGCGGGGAGGCCGGGCGATGACCACCACCCTCCCGGCGCCGGCGCCCGCTCCCACCCCGGACCGGGCACCGGGCGGCGGATTTCCGGCCCACGCCGCGGTGACCCGCTGGGCCTGGCGCCTGTTCCGCCGCGAATGGCGGCAGCAGATCCTGCTGATCACCCTCGTCGCGTTCACCACCGCCGGCGCGGTCCTGGGCCTGAACGCGGCACACGCCTACCCCGAGCGGGCGGCCAGCACCGTGGGCTCGGCGCAGCAAAAACTGACCTTCGACGGCTCCGATCCCGCGGACCTGCGGTTACGGTTGGACGCGGCCGGTACCCGATTGGGTCCGGTCGAGACGATCGGCCACCGCGACGTGTCGATTCCCGGGTCGATCCGTCGCCTCGACGTCCGCGCCCAGGACCCGCGCGGCCGCTACGGCGCACCCATGCTGCGCCTGATGTCCGGGCGCTACCCGACCGGCGACGCCGAGATCGCGCTCACCCGGTCCGCGGCCGACGTCTTCCGTACCCGGCCGGGCTCGACCGTCGTGTTGGACGGTCGATCGTTGTCCGTGGTCGGCCTGGTGGAAAATCCGCAACGGCTCGGCGACCGGTTCGCCCTGGCCGCTCCCGGCGCCACGGTCGCCGGGCTCCCCGCCGCGTCCGTCGACCTGCTCGCCGACGCCTCCGCCGAGGCGTTCGCCGCCTACCGCGCGAGCGCCGACGGGCCACAGTTGCGCCAGGATCGCGGCGATCTCGGCCGACGGGGGACCACCGCCGCCGTGTTCGCGATCGCCACCGTGGTGCTGTTGCTGGTCTCCCTGGTCGCGGCGGCCGGCTTCGCGGCCATCGCGCAGCGCAGGCTGCGCCAGATCGGGATGCTGTCGGCGATCGGCGCCGGCACCCGCCACGTGCGCCTGGTGTTGATCTCGCACGGCGCGTTCACCGGCGTGGCCGCCGCCTTGTTCGGCACGCTCGTGGGCGTCCTCGCCTGGTTGCCACTGGCCCCGACCGTCGAACAGGCCGCCGAGCATCGCATCGACGCGTTCGACCTGCCGTGGATGTCGATCCTGCTGATGGCGTGCGTCGCGGTGGGCGCGCCGACCGTGGCGGCGTGGTGGCCCGCGCGGGCGATGGCCAGGATCGCCCCCGCTCGGGCACTGTCCGCGCGTCCGCCCCGGC
>NZ_WWJX01001218.1 GCF_009865215.1 Streptomyces sp. SID3343
GAGATCTGGGAGCGCACCCGCTCGGTGATCGCCAGCGGCCTCAACCACACCGGGCTCATCGCCGCCGACCTCGCGGCGCTGGGGATCACCAATCAGCGCGAGACCACCATCGTGTGGAACCGGCGGACCGGGCGGCCCTACTACAACGCCATCGTCTGGCAGGACACCCGCACCGACGGGATCGCGCACGCCTTGGAGAGCGACGGGCGGGGCGAGATCATCCGGGCCAAGGCGGGCCTGCCGCCGTCCACGTACTTCGCGGCGGGCAAGGTCCAGTGGATCCTGGAGAACGTCGACGGCGTGCGCCGCGACGCGGAACTCGGCGACGCGATCTTCGGCACGATCGACTCGTGGCTGCTGTGGAACCTCACCGGCGGCGTCCGCGACGGCGTGCACGTCACCGACGTCACCAACGCGTCGCGCACCATGCTGATGGACCTGCGCACGTTGGACTGGGACGACGAACTGCTGTCCTTCTTCGACATCCCGCGCGCCATGCTCCCCACCATCCGCCCCTCCAGTTACCCGGACGGCTACGGCGCGGCCCCCGACGTCAGTCCGCTCGTGGGCATCCCGCTCACCGGCACCCTGGGCGATCAGCACGCCGCCACCGTCGGCCAGGTCTGTTTCGCCGAGGGCGAGGCCAAGAACACCTACGGCACCGGCAACTTCATGCTGCTCAACACCGGCAACCGGATCGTCCGCTCCGAACACGGCCTGCTGACCACCGTCGCCTACCACTTCGCCGGGCAGGACCCGGTCTACGCGCTGGAGGGATCCATCGCGGTGACCGGCTCGGCCGTGCAGTGGCTGCGCGACCAGCTGAAGATCATCAAGACCGCGGGCGACAGCGAGACACTCGCCCGCCGGGTCGAGGACACCGCCGGGGTCTACTTCGTCCCCGCCTTCTCCGGACTGTTCGCGCCGTACTGGCGCAGCGACGCGCGCGGCGCCATCGTCGGCCTGGCCCGCTACCACGACACCGGCCACATCGCCCGGGCCACCTTGGAGGCGATCTGCTACCAAAGCCGTGACGTGGTCGACGCGATGGCCGCCGACTCGGGCGTCGAGCTCAGCGTGCTCAAGGTCGACGGCGGCGTCACCGACAACAGCCTGTGCATGCAGATCCAGGCCGACGTGCTGGGCGTGCCGGTGATCCGGCCCACCGTCCCGGAGACCACGGCGCTCGGCGCGGCGTACGCCGCGGGCCTGGCCGTCGGTTTTTGGCGCGACACGGACGAGTTGCGCGCCAACTGGAACCAGGACCGACGGTGGGAACCCGAGTGGGACCAAGAGCAGCGCGAGAGCGGCTACGCGGACTGGAAGCGGGCGGTCGAGCGCACGTTGGACTGGGTCCGGTCGAGCTGACCGGGGCGGGCCGACGACGTGCGGCAAGGCGGGACGGGTCGGGGCGGGTCGCGCCCCGACCGGGCTGACGTGTGGTCGATCCCGGCGACTCGCTAGGGTCCCTCATGGCCGAGGTCCTCGGCCCCGCCCGACCAGGGCACCGCGCCCAAGACCCCGCCCGACCAGGAAAAGCGACCCCGATGACAGTGCGCCTCCCCGTGAGCACGACCCCCGAACTCCTCGCCTTCTGGCACGAGCGGCACCTGTGCACGCTGGTCACCCGGCGACCCGACGACAGCTTGCACGTGGTTCCCGTCGGTGCCACGTTCGACGGCCCGACCGGGATCGCGCGGGTCATCGCGGACGGCGGCAGCCGCAAGGTGCGCAACGTGCGAGCGGCGGGCCCCGGGTCTTCGGTCGCGATCTCGCAGGTCGACGGCGCCCGGTGGTCGACCCTCGAAGGCGTCGCCACGGTGAACGACGACCCGGAGGCGATCGCCGAGGCGGTCCGCCGCTACACCGACCGCTACCGGCAGCCGCGAGTGAACCCGAATCGGGTGGTCGTCGAGATCGCGGTCACCCGCCGGATGGGCACGGTGTAGGAGTCGACGACGAACCGGATTCGGCTCGCTCGCGCCCGCCGGCGGCCGACCACTCCCGGGTCCATCCCGCCGACGCCTGCCCCGTCCAGGTGGCGAGGCGGCGGGCCGGGGCCGGGCGGCCGGTGGTGGTGACCAGGACGCGCTGTACGGCCGGGAGCAGTTCCGGGCGCTCCAGCAGGGCCCGTCGTTCGGCCGACCCCCGGGGGGCGGCCAGGCCGAGGCCGATCCAGGCGTGCGGGTCGAACGGGTCGGTGTCGAGGTCGCGCAGATACGCCGCGCGGGCGCGCCGGGTCTCGCCCGCCACGAGCAGGCGGTCCGCCGGTGTCGTGG
>NZ_WWJX01001219.1 GCF_009865215.1 Streptomyces sp. SID3343
CATGGCGTGGGCCGCCGCGCCGCCCGACGTCGAGCGCGAGGCCGCCGCCCGGGCCGCCCGGCGCGAGGTGGAGAAGCTGTACGAGCAGGTGTGGGGCGTGTTCGAGGACGCGGCCCGTTCCGCCGCGGCCTATCGCTCCGCGATCGAGTACGCCGACGGCCGGTTGGACAAGGAGCTCGAAGGCGTCCTGTCCGATCCCGCCGCGCGCTTCTCGCCGGCCGGGCTCGCCGCGCAGGACACCGCCAGGGACCGGCACCGTTCGCTGGCCGAGCAGGCCAAGGCCGTGCTCGACCGCGACACCGCGCAGCTGGTCGCCGAGGTCGAGCAGTTGGAGCCGAACCTGCCGCCGGTGATGGCCCGCTGGGACAGCACGGCGTGGGCCGGCTGGCAGCCCCCGCAGGACGGTGCGCCCGCGATGCGCCTAGGCGACCTGTACCTGCCCGAGCGGCCCGAGCTGCGGGTGCCGATGGTGCTGCGGCTGCCGATGGATCGCGGCCTGTGGATCGACACGTCGGCGACCGGTCTCGAAGGCGCCGACGACCCGGCGACCGGCAGCACCCGAGCGGTCGAGCTCGCGGTGTCGTTGGCCGCGCGGATGCTCGCGGCCTTCCCGATCGGCGAGTTCAAGGTGCACGTGATCGACCCCGCGGGCAAGGGCACGGCCGCCGCTCCGCTGCAGCCGCTCGCGGCGGCGGGGCTGCTCGTGGGGCCGGTGGCCACCGGCGCGGCCGACGTGTCGGCGCTGCTGACCCGGGTCCTGGACCGGATCGAGTTGGTGCGGATGGCCGTCGCCAACGACGCCGTGGACGCGCTGCCGCCGGAGCTGGACCTGGCCCGCCAGTTGCTCCTGGTGCACGACTTCCCGTTCGGGTTCGACGATCGCAGCGCCGCGATGCTGCGACACATCGTCGAGGAGGGCCCGCGGGTGGGCGTGCACGTGATCGTGGTGGGCAGCCGCGCCGACGCCGAGTCGTTCGGGCCGCTGCTCGACCCGCTGTGGCGCTCGCTGTTGCGGCTCACCGCGATTCCCGAGGACCACATCATGGACCCGTGGGTGAGCCTGCCCTGGGTCTACACGGCCGACCTGCCCGCGGGCGGAACCGACGCCACACGCCGGCTGCTGTCGTGGGTCGCGGCGGGCTCGACCGAGCACTGACGGGTGGTTCCGGGCAATCCGGCGAAAACGACGGGGCGAGGGTCATAGACTCTCGCCCCGTCGGTCGTGCTCAGGCGGCCCGGGGGAGAAGGAACCGTCTTGTTCGCGTATGCCGATCCCACCCGCGGTCTCGGCCTGCCGGCCGAGGTCGCTTGTACCGAGTTCGCGGTCGTGGACCTGGAGACCACGGGCTTCTCGCCCGCCCGAGGCGATCGGATCGTGGAGATCGGCGTGGTCCGCATGCTCGGCACCGGCGAGGTGCTGCGCGAGTGGACGACGCTGCTCGATCCCGGGCGCTCGGTCGGAGCCGGTCACGTGCACCGGATCACCGCCGCCGACGTCGCGGACGCGCCGCGCTTCGCCCAGGTGGCGACCGAGGTGGCGGCGTTGCTCGCGGGCGCGGTGGTGGTCGCGCACAACGCGTCGTTCGAGCAGCGCTTCCTGGAGGCCGAGTTCGTCGCGGCGGGAATGACCCCGCCCACGCTGCCGGCGCTGTGCACGATGAAGCTCGCGAAGGCGTCCGGCCTACCGCTGAGCGACCACAAGCTCGGAACGTGCTGCGCGCACTTCGGCCTGACCTTCGCCGACGCGCACGCGGCGCTCGCCGACGCCCGGGTCACCGCGCGCCTGCTGCCGTTGCTGCTCGCGAGCGCCGGCACCAGCCGCCT
>NZ_WWJX01001220.1 GCF_009865215.1 Streptomyces sp. SID3343
GCGCCCGATCGAAGTCGCCCACCTGATAAGCCTCGTACATCTGCGCTACCGCGCTCGGCGCGATGTTGGCCAACGCCGAGACGAAACCCACGCCGCCGAGCGTCAGCACCGGCAGGCACAACAGCTCGATGCCCGACCAGACCAGCAGTTCGGGACCGGCGGCCTCGATCACCCGGGAGAAGTGCTCGAAGTCCTTGGTGGTCTCCTTGATGCCCACGATGTTCTCGTGCGCGCGAAAGAGCCTGCCCACCGTGTGCGGGTCGATCTCCACGGCGGTGCGGCTGGGCACGTTGTAGATCACGATCGGCAGGTCCGGATACTCGCGCGCGACGGTGGAGTACCAGACGAACAGCGCCTCCTGGGTGGGACGCGCGTAGTACGGGGTGATGATCAAGGCCGCGTCGGCGCCCGCGTCCCGGGCCACGCCGGTCAGTTCGAGGGTCTCCGCCAACTTGGCCGACCCGGTGCCCGGCATGAACGGCACCCGGTCGTCGATCGCGCCGGCCACCACCCGGATCGCCTCGGCGCGCTCCGCGACGCTCTGCGACGACGGCTCACCGGTCGAGCCGCCCAGCGAGATGCCGTGCGATCCGGCCGCCAACTGCCACCGCACCAGCCGCCGCAACGCGTCGACGTCGACCGCGCCTTCGGCGGTGAACGGGGTGACCAGCGGCGCGATCGAGCCGTGGATCAGGGACGGATCCGAGCGGAACTTCATCGGTACTCCTCACGGGTGGCGGGCGAAGGACGGTCGGCCGGGATGCCCGGTCGCTGCGCCGCCCAGGCCCGGTAGGCGGGCTCCCACGACGGGTCGAGCGGGTACAGGCCGGCCAACCGCCGCCCGGCCGCGACCTGTTCGGCGATGAACGCCTCGCGCGACTCCTGCTCCTCGGCGTCGTACAGGACCTCGGCGACCAAGGCCGGCGGGATCACCACGGCGCCGTCGTCGTCGGCGACCACGACGTCGCCGACCTGGACGGTGGCCCCGCCGCACGCGATCGTGACGTCGCTCTCCCACGGCACGTGCCGACGGCCCAGGACCGCGGGATGGGCGGCGCCGGCCAGGACCGGCATGCCGAGCGCGGCCACGGCGGCGCTGTCGCGTACCGCGCCGTCGGTGACGATGCCGGCCGCGCCCAGCGTTTTGGCCCGCAGGGCGAGGATGTCGCCGAGCGTGCCCGCGGCTTCGACGCCGCGCGCCTCCATCACCAGGACCTCGCCCGGTCCGAGCGAGTCGACGGCGCGCTTTTGCGCGTTGAAGCCGCCGCCGTGGGTGGCGAACAGGTCCTTGCGGAACGGGAGGTAGCGCAGCGTGCGGGCGGTGCCGACCAGGCGGCTGCCCGGGATCAGCGGGCGCGGGCCGTCGATGGAGACCGTGTCGAAGCCGCGAGCGCGCAACTGCACGCTCAAC
>NZ_WWJX01001221.1 GCF_009865215.1 Streptomyces sp. SID3343
AGGCCGGTGACCTGCGGAGTACCCGGTTCGAGGGGCGTCGCTTCCAAGTGCGACGGGGGAAGCGACGGGGCAGGCGACGCCCCATCGGAGGGTGCTCGGCACGACGCGTGAAGGGCCGGCCCGTATCGGGCCGGCCCTTCGTCGTGTGGGTGGGCGGGCGGGTCAGGCGGTGTCGTAGACCCAGTGCAGCTGGCCGTCACCCGGCCCCCACCCTCGCCGTGTTGCGCGACGTGGCCGCCGCGGTGGACGCCATCGTGGCCGGCAGCACCGCCCACGCACGACGCAACCGACCCGCACAGGAGCAGCGGTATCTCACCGGACGTCTCTTTCCGGTGAACTCCGCTCCGCTTCGTTGCGAAGGCTGTCATCGTGGGCGGATTCCTCGCGGGCATCGTCGGTACGCGATCGGGAGGTTCGGTGACGCATGCAAGCGTGCCGGTCCAGGACGATGCGCTCCGGGATCTCGTCCGGTATCCGGCGGCCGTAGCGAGCCCGGCACTGCGGGGCGGCGTTGGTCGATGGAACGACAGGAGTCGCATGAGCGAGTCGTCGCAGTTCGGGTTCGGTATTGCCTCGGTCGTCCTGAAGGACGGCCAGGAAATCGATCTGCCTCGCGCCGGCCTGACCGTCGTCACGGGCAGCAACAACTCCGGCAAGAGTGTCTTTCTCCGGGACCTCGTGATGAACGTTGAATCACCCCACAACGAGGCTGGCCGCACACGATGGATCACCAAGGTCGAAGAGACGAGAGAGGGGGACTCCGGCGCGTTCTTCGACTGGTTGGCACAACGAGGATTGCGGAGCGTCCTGGTTAACGGTGTCCCCAGCTTGCGACTGTTGCCGGGACATGAAAATCCAACTCCCACCGATCAAGTCGCCCATCTGTGGGCCCGCGGGGACAGCAGCCTCATCGCTCGATTCCTGATCACCGGGCTGTGGACGGATGCGCGACTGGCCGACAACACGAACGCGGCGCAGTGGGAACACGGCACTCAACCCAGTCACCCGACTCAACTCGTGTGGCTGGACCGGAAACTGCACGACAGGCTCTCCGCGTGGGTCGAGAGAGCCTTCGGCGAGAAGATCGTCATCAATCGACACAGCATGCAGATTCGCCTGCAACTGAGCACGGAGGAGGAACCGGAGGAGACGCCGCCGCCCGCGACCGACGAGTACCACCAGTGGTACCGGAGGCAATCGATCCTCGGGGAACAAGGCGACGGCGTCCGAAGCTTCGTGAGCATCCTCCTTCATGCCCTGGTGCAGCCCCCGGCGGTGGTGGTCATCGACGAACCCGAAGCCTTCCTGCACCCGCCCCAGGCGCGCCTACTGGGGAAAATCCTCGCCGAGGAGACCAACTCGCGCTGCCAGGTGATCGTCGCAACCCACAGCGTCGACTTCCTGCACGGAGTGTTGGAGTCCAAGCCCGGCAACACCCGAATCATCCGCCTGTCGAAAGGCGCCGGACACCGGAAGGCCCAAACACTTGCTCCCGCAGCCGTCCGAGAACTCCTGACCGACCCGTTCACCCGCTACGCGAACATCGCATCGGGCTTCTTCCACGATGGGGTCGTCCTGTGTGAGGCGGAGGGCGACTGCAGATTTTACTCGGCCACCCTCGAGGAAGTCGTCTCGAGCACGCCCTCGACACCCGACCCGAACCTCACCTTTCTCCACGTCGGCGGAAAATCCAGGTTGGCCATGGCGCTGACCAAACTCCGCAGCGTGGGCATCCCCTCGGCCGTGATCACCGACATCGACATGCTCGACACCAAGCAGCGTGTCCGGCAGTTGGTCACCGCCGTGGGCGGAGAGTGGGATCGTGTCGCGCCGGACCTGGAGACGTTGCATCGGGCCGCCGGCGCTGCCGGCCACCACAGTCTGCCCGTCTCCGAGGTCAGAAGACGGATGAACGAGATCTTGAAGAACTCGCGTGACAGCGACACGCTCACGGTCGACCAGACCGTCGCCATCGCCAAGCTGGCGAAGAGGTCCTCCTATTGGAGCGCTCTCAAGGAATCGGGCACCCGGGCCGTGAGCGGCGACGAGCACAATGCCCTCACTCGCCTCC
Organism: Streptomyces sp. SID3343; assembly: GCF_009865215.1. Lineage (GTDB taxonomy): Bacteria > Actinomycetota > Actinomycetes > Streptomycetales > Streptomycetaceae > Embleya. Next base: position 2,072 of record NZ_WWJX01001221.1, read on the forward strand.
TCGCCTATCTCGGCGAGCTCGGGGCGTTCCTGGTCCCGGTGGGAGAACTCGAATGCTGGCACCTCGGAATCAAGACCAAGGACAAGAACGCCTGGATCGCGAACGTCTTCGAACAGAAGCTGCACCTGGACCCGCCGGACGAACTCGTGCGGTTCACACAGCAATACCTGGGCCATCTCACTCATTCACCGGGGACAAACGTCCCCGTCTACGCAACCTCCCACCGAGCGTCGGGCAAGCCGGGTCATCCCCAGTGACACCACCGAGCGTCCGAAGCATCGATCCGATGGTCAAGGGGCGTTGGGCTATCGAGGTGCCGCGCGCTCATGTGGAGCCGGTGGTGGCGTTCGACGGGTGGCCGGAACGCGGCGGGAAATCGGACCATCCGCCACCACGCGGCCGGGGGTTACAGCCGGGGTTCCCACCGGTCGCCCATCAGGGCCTCGGCGACCAGGCGCACGGCGCGCTTGGTTGCCGCCGCGCGGGATCCCTCGTGCTCGTACATCCGCAGCACCGCGTCCATCGCGTGCACCGGGACGGTGTCGCGCAGGTCCAGGCGGGCGGTGCCGTAGCCGTCCCGGGCCGCGGCGAGGGCGGCCATGACGTGTTGGCGGGCCATCCGGGCCAGGATCGGCGGATGTCTGCGTAGGACGTCGTGGGCTCGGTAGTCGGTCGGGCACAGGTCGAACAACCACGCCGTGGCGGTGTCCTCCCACCCCGGGACACCGGGCGGGCGCACTCCTCGGGGCCATCCGGGAGGCGCGATGCCGTCCTTGCCTCGCGGGCGGGGCGGGGCGGCCTGAGGCATGGCTCGCGTGAAGCGGCCCGGCTGCTCCCATACCGGGCTGTCGTCATCGCCATTGCTGGTACATATGTTCGATTATCGATCTTGGCGGGAGGAAACGCACCCGGCTCGGTGCTCTCTTCGGGGCATGTCGGGCATGCCCCCCGTGGTCTCCCCGCTACGGTGCCCGTGGCGGCCACGGGGCCGGTGGACGAGAGACAGGCAGTGGCATGGCGACGCGGATCGCGATCGGGAACAACAGGGCGGCGTGGGCAAGACCACGTCGACCGTGCGTCTCGCGGAGGCGCTTGCGGTGATGGGCAAGCGGGTGCTTGTCGTGGACCTGGACGCGCAGGGCAACGCGTCGCGGCGATTGAGCGCCCCGGCCGTGTCGGGGATCCCGCGCGCGCGGGAAGCCTGGACGATCTCCGAGGCGATCCACGCGAATCAGGAGGGGGCCGCTGCGGCTGCGGTGCACCCGATCGGGTGGGACGCGGAGTACGCGTCCCGGATCGCGGTGTGTCCGTCCGCGTGGGACTTGGAGGAGCGGATGAGCGAGGCGGGCCTCGTGGGCGCGCATCGCAGGCTGGGCCGAGCGCTTCAGGGCGTCGATGATGCTGTCGACTACACGCTGATCGACCTTCCTCCCAGCCTGTTCCACTTGACGCAGCTCGGTCTGGCGGCGGCGCACATGGCGCTCGCGGTCACGGAACCCGAGTACGACTCGATCGAGGGCGCGGTGAGGTTCCGGGACTTCGTCACGGCCAAACGGGGCGACCTGGCGAATCCGGGCCTGGAGATGATCGGGGTGATCGTCGCCAACTACGACAGCCGCAAGAGCGGCCACACCTTCCAACTCGAAGGACTCCCGGACATGTTCGGGGAGCTGTTGTGGGATCCGGTCGTCCCGGGGCGGTCGGTCGTCATGGACGCCGACGAGAGCGGTCTGCCGCTCGCGGCGATGAAGTCCCCGGCCGGCAAGGAGATTCGGGGCATGTACGCGTCCTTGGCCGTGCGCCTGATCAAGGCCGCCTCGTGACCGCCGCCGCCAAGCCCGCGCGCAAGCGGCCCGCCTCGACGTCGAGTCTGGCAAGCGGCGCAGGGAAGGCCGGCGATCAGGTGGCCACGGCTTCGCAGGCGGCGGCCGCCGCCGTGCCCGCCGCCCGGCAGGCCCGTGTGGTCGACCCGACCGCGGTGACCGGAACCCTCGCCGAGCAGCTCGCGGTATACGAGGCCGCGATCGACGCGGCGCACGAGACGGCCCGATCGACCCTGGCCGCCGCGAAGGCCAGGTACGTCGTCGAAGCGGGGACGGCGCTGCGCGAGATCCGTGACAGGGGCCTGTACAAGCTCACTCACGCCGATCTGGAGTCGTACTGCGAGGAACGGCACGGGATCACCCGGGCGCGGATCTACCAGATCATCGACGCGGCCCCGGTGATGATCGCCATGTCTAAATTTTTGGACACGCCGTTGGTGGAGTCCCACGCCCGGGTCCTGGAGCCGGTCATGCGGGCCCACGGAGTCGACGCAGCCCGTGAACTCGTTGCGAGGGTCCAGGATGCCGGGAAGGTGACGGCCGCTGCCCTCAAGCAGGCACGCAGGGACGCCGGTTACGAACCGGCCGCGCCGGAGTCCGCAGCACTGCGGGAATCGACGGGCGGAGGGAAGAAGACGGCCGTGGAGCGACTGGGTGCGGCGCAGGAACGCCTGTCGCGGGTCTCGGGGTCCGTCACCCGTGCGACGGTCCGCGCGGCGTCGAGGGAGCATCCCGGGCACACCGCGCGCCTGGTCGCCGATCTGACCGCCGATGTGACGTCCATTGCCGCAGCCCTCGGCCTGACCGTCAGCAAGGACGGCCGGCCCGGGTGAACCCGGCAACGCACAAAAGAGGGGTCACCGCGCTGCGCGGTGGTCCCTCTTTTTGTGGTCGGGGGTGGTGGGGTCCTCAGCCGGGGGCGACGAGTTGCACCACGGTCACGAGTAGGGCCGACGCGATGATCTGGTACGTGATGACGGCAACGCCGCCGACCTGGGTGATGCGGAAATCGTCGCTGCCGCCGCTCGGGTAGGGCCGGGACCCGCTGCGGTAGGGGTCGCCGGCCACACTGCTCATGCCTTCCTCGAACTTGTTCTTCGTCTTGGGGCTCATGTGGGCGATCTCGTCCCGGACGCGGTCGGTGTACTGGACCGTGTACCGGCTCACCGGCGGGCCGTCCCGTCGCCGAAAACATCCTCGGCGGGGTGGGTGCTCAGGCTCGCGGTGCGCGGCCTCCATGCGGGCGTAGAGGGCCCGGTGCTCGGGATCGGCGGACCGGTCGCTCGCGGCTGCGTCGAAGCGGATCACCGCGGCTTCCAGGTCCCGGATTTCTTGGGCGCGTTGGGCGCGGGTCCAGGTCATGACTGTCCGTTCGTGCCGGCGGCGTCGTCGCCGAAGTCCAGGGCGAGGTCCCAGTGGGAGATGTCGGGGGCGGTCTCGGGGGTGTGCGCCTGTGAGGGCAGGACGGCCCGGTGGACGTCGCGGTG
>NZ_WWJX01001222.1 GCF_009865215.1 Streptomyces sp. SID3343
CCGCCCGGCTCGCAGTCCTGGCAGCGCTCCGCGGCGGCGGTGCCGACGGTGAGGGTGCCGGCGCCGAGCACCGTGATCAGTGCGAGGGGCGCCAATCGGCGGGTGAGTCGTCTCGTGTTCACGTTGTCGTCCTGTTCGATGACGTCGAGCCGAACCATTCGAACTACGCGGCCCGACAAGCGATATGGGAGTGCAGTGCCGTGAACGTCGGGCGACGTACGCTCCGACCGGTCCTCGACATGCCCACTGTCGCCCGGCCCCGGCTGGCCGGCACAGAGTGGTCCGCTACTCCATTTCGCGAAAGGTCCTACTCCATCGACCGTTCGACCCTCGGGAGAACCCGAGCCGAGCACGCCCGAATTCGTGCGGCGGCGCGCCCGGGCCGGCATGCTGCCGAGAGCGGATCCGCCTCGCGGACTCGTGGCCCGGGGGGGCCGACACGACGGGGGTCACGATGGACATCGCACCGGACAACGCGCAGCCGTCGTTCACGGGCACGGGCAACGCGCGTCCGTCGTTCATGGGCACGGGCATGGGCAACGCGCGTCCGTCGTTCACGGACACGGGCGAGATGCGCCTGCCGTTCACGGACAGCGCACCGGGCGACGCACATCCGCCGTTCGTCGGCCGGGACGCGGAACTGGCCGATCTCGACCGCGCGTTACGCGCGTCAACCTGCACCGGAGCCGTGATCACGGGGGCCGGCGGCATCGGCAAGAGCCGCCTCGTCGAGGAGTTCCTCGCGCGGCTCGCCGGTGCTCCGGCGGACGCGCGCTCGGCGCGAGCGCGGGCCGCCGGTCGGGGGCGACACGTCGTACGGGTGCGGGCCACCCGGGCTTCGGCGTCCGTGGCCCTGTCGGCGCTGACCCCGTTGCTGCCCGCCGGCGCGCGTCCCGAGGAGCCGAGGATGTTCTTTCGCCAGGTGCGCGAGCATCTGGCCGAGCGTCGGGTTGCCGGTGGCGGTCGCCCGGTGGTCGCGGTCGACGACATCCATCTGCTCGACGCGGCCTCCTCCGCGCTGCTCGCGCTGTTGTTGGCCGAGGACGCGATCTTCCTGCTGGCCACGCTGCCCGACGGCGTCGACTGGCCCGATCCGTTGGGCCCGCTGTGGCGTCGCGGCGCGTTGCGGCACATCGCGTTGCCCGCGCTGGACGCCGAGCAGGCCGGCGCCC
>NZ_WWJX01001223.1 GCF_009865215.1 Streptomyces sp. SID3343
AACGGGTGGTGCGGGTGGGAACACATCCCAACCCGACCCACCCACAACCGCAACCAACCCACACCCGACAACCCCCCAGGGCCATGCGGCCCCGAACCCCGTGCCAGGATGACCCCGTGCGCGTGCTGCTGACAGACAGCCTCGGAGCGACCCCGCGACAATGTGCCATGGCCGCAGGCCGCAACGGGCATCACGTCGCCGTCCTGGCCCCACCGCGCCGCCGCCCGGCCTCGGGCTACCCGCGCTGTGTCGCCGAGGTCCACGAGGTCCCGCCCTTCGCCGCCGACCCCTGGGCCTGGCTGACCCAAGCCGAAACGGTCGTCGGCCGAGAAAGCTACGACGTCCTGCTCCCGACCCACGACCAAGTCGCCGTACTGGCCCGCGAGCCCACCCGAATCACCAACCACGCCACCGGACTTGCCGTGCCCCCGTTCGCGGCCCTGCGCCGGATCGCCGACCGCGGCGCCGCCGCCGGCACCCTCACCGAACTCGCGATGCCGCAACCCGCCGGCACCGTGGTCGTCCACGACGCGGAGAGCCTGCGCCAGGTCGCCGACCCACCCCTGTACGTCAAGACCCTGCTGGGCACCCACCGCATCGACCGACGCGAACAACTCCTGCTGTTGGCCGACGAGTTGGAGCGTGCGGGTCTGTTCCTGGACGGCGCGGGCGTACTCGTCCAGGAACCCGCCGAAGGGCAGGCCGTCTCGGCCCAGGCAGTCTTCGAACGCGGCCGACTGGTGGCGATACACGCGTATGCGAGGGTCAGCGGCGCAGCCGTCAAGCGCAGCGTCGTCGTTCCCGAGATCCGCGAACACGTCGCGATGCTCGGCGGCCACCTCGGTTGGCACGGCGGCCTGTCCCTCGACGCGATCCTCACCCCGAAGGCCGGCCCGGTCTGGATCGACGTACGCCCCTACCTCGCCGAACCGGCCAACGCCGCGGCGAGCGGTACCGACCTCGTCGGCGCCCTGATCGCGGTAGCGAGCGGCGACTCGCCGGCCTCCATGCCGTGGGGCCGCGCCGACGTCCGTACCCGTCGCGGCGGCCACGCCGTCCGCACCGCGGCCCGCGCCGGCCGATGGGCGGCGCTGCGCGAACTCGCCCGCCTGACACTGCGCTCGCAGCCGTACCAGGCCACCGCCGAGGAAGCCCCCAC
>NZ_WWJX01001224.1 GCF_009865215.1 Streptomyces sp. SID3343
GAGTTCGAGCCCGGCCGCCACCGCCGGGACCGCGTGGATCAGTCGCGGGATCCCGACGATGACCGCGAGGGTTTCCAGCACGCCCCATACGTCGGCCTCGCTCACGCCCAACTCGCGGGCCCGGCGCACATGTACACCGAACGAGTCGGCCGGCGCACCGAGCGCGGTCAGTGCCGCGAGCGTGACCAGTTCGACGTGCACCGGGGGCAGCCCGCCGAGTTCGGCGAGGCCGAGCCGGGCCGCGCGCAGGATCGGCAGCACGTCCGGGTGGTGCGCGATCAGCGGCGCGAGCGCGTCCGGCACGTGTACGGGGGCCTGTTCCGGGGGCGGCGAAGCGGAGGGCGGGTTCACCGGCCGCCTCCGATCGGGTCGACCCGATCGGTCCCGTCCGCCCGGAAGACCCGGTCGGTCCCGTCCGCCCGGGCCACCGCGTCGTGCGCGGCTCGGCGGTGCGTCGGCGGACCGGGCAAGGGCCGATCCGTGGTCGGGGTCACGGCGTGCCTCCCGTCGGGGCGAAGTGGTCGACCACGCTCTGCGCCGCGCGGCGGCGCAGTTCGGCGAGAGCTTCCTCCGAGTAGAACGCGACGTGCGGGGTGAGCAGGAGGTCGCCGCGAGTACGCAGGGGCGAGTCGTCGGGCAGCGGGTCGTGATCGAAGACGTCCAGGGCCGCGCCGGCGAGCCGCCCCGAGTCGAGCGCGGCGATCAGCGCGTCGACGTCCAGGACGGGGCCGCGTCCGGTGTTCACCAGGACGGCCCCGGGGCGCACGGTCGCGAGCGCGGCGGCGTCGATGCTGCCGCGCGTTTGGGGGGTGAGCGGCAGATGGATCGAGACGATGTCGGCGCCGGCGACGTGGTCGACGACCTCCAGGCCGAGCGCCGCCCAGCGCCGGCCGACCTCGCGGCCGATCCGACCCCGCCCGAGCACC
>NZ_WWJX01000128.1 GCF_009865215.1 Streptomyces sp. SID3343
GCGGGATCGTTCGCTGCCACAGGGTGACCGATCTGCTGTCGTGGTCTGCCCAAGGGCGCCGGCACAGCCGTGGTCCGGCTGTCGTGGGGATGCGCATGCCTGTCTCGTTCGGCGCGGGGGCGGGGTGTGCTTGCGGGTATGAGCGCGAAGTCGTCTCCGCAGCCGGTGTTTTCGGGTCCGGGTCCCGCACGCCGCTCGCCCCCGCCCTCGCTGCCGCTGCCGCGCAAGCGTCGTCACTCGTGTCCGTGTCCCAGGGCCGGGCCCAGGCACGCCGGATGGTGGTGGGCCGTCTTCTCGTCCTGGAACAGGCCGGGTCGTTGGAGACGGTCCACGCCCGGATCGCCGCCGCCACGGCAGGAGTATCGCTACGTACCGTCCGGCGTTGGCCGGCCGCGGCCCGACAACCCGAGCCCCCCCCCGAACCCGCCTCGGGTCGTGTCGCTTTCACGCTCACCGACCAACTGTGGTCCCGCTTGTCGGACCTGGGCCCGAACGTGAAAGCGCTGCACTCATGGATGCACGACCAACGCCCCGAGGCCTGGCCCGGCCGAGAGGCCGGGTGGGCGCCCTCGTTGACGACCGTGCACGACGCGGTACGCCGAGAACCGCGTGCCGGCCGTGTCCCGGGGAATCTCCCGGCCCGCTCACCCCCGCCGCGACCCGGAACGCTACGACCGCGCCCTGGCCGAGCTCGCCCTGCCGGGCACGGTCGACGAAACCTGCCGCCCCGTGCACGCACCCCAACCCGGCGTACCCGCCGGGCCCCGGGAGAGCGACCCGACACCACCCTCGCCGCTCACGGCACCACCCTCGCCATTCGCCCACGGCAGCCGCCTGTACACGCCAGGCGCGCACGTCGTGTCGACGCGCCGACTCGGCGCTGCGTTCCAGGGGCGCCCTGCGCCGTGAGGTGATGCGGGTGAGCGCGACCACGCTGGACCTGCTCGCCGATCACGGCCCGCGCGCCTCGACCACGACCTGGACCCGGATCGTGTGAGGCGACCGCGGACAAGGGGTGCGGCCGGCGGTGCGCCCGGGGGTGCGATCGACCCGGTCGCCGCCGAAGGGTGAACAGGCCGGTCACATCTCTTGTCCGCCCGGGTCCGGCGATGCCGACACCTCTACCCGTACCTGTACGGGGAGACGTCTTCCTCTTTCTCTCGCCGGTTCCCGAGGCCCCACCGGCGCATCGACGAACAACGGCTCGTCTCCTCACTCGTTTCCTCCGACTGCGCAGCCCCCCGGCGGGCACGCTGCGGGCGGGGCGGCGCCTTACGTGAGGTCGAATCCCCGGTGGTGCGTCGCCCTGGAGGACGAGCACCCCGCGCGCCTGGACGCGCCCGGCCTCGGCCTCGCGACGGGACGCGTCGCCGCCCCGCCCGGATGGCAGGTGCCGGCCGCGGC
>NZ_WWJX01001225.1 GCF_009865215.1 Streptomyces sp. SID3343
GTTAGGCTAACCTAACTCGACGCCACTTGGCTCCTCCCGGACGGCGAATGGTGCTGCGACCTCCCCCTCGACTCCTCGCTCCTCGATCCCCTCGCTCCTCGTCGACGACGACTCCCCCCGGTCGCCCGTCCACGCGCTGTCGCCGCCCCCGCCCCTTCCCCCGGTCGCCGCCTACGGCTTGCGGGCGATGCCACCGAGCAGCAGCGTTCCCGAGACCGGCAGCGGATCGGGCACCCTGTCGTCCGGGCGCCACAACGGCAGGTTGACCAGGCCGGGTTCGACCAGGTCGAGGCCATCGAAGAACGTCGTGATCTCCTCCCGGGAGCGGAACCGCCCGGTGTTGTGCGCGCCGTGCAGCACCTGCTCGATCACCTGCGCCTCGCGGGTGCCGTTTGCCCAGAAATGCGTCAGGAACAGGTAACTGCCGGACGGGAGCGCGTCCAGATACGTCCGAACGACGCCGGCCGGATCCTCGTCGTCCTCCAGGTGATGCACGATCGCCACCATCAGCAGCCCCACCGGACGATCCAGATCGATGAGCTCCTGGACCTCGGGGAGTGCGAGCACCGCCTTGGCGTCCCGGGCATCGGCGGTGACCACGCGCGTGCGGGAGTTCTCGGCCAGCATCGCCCGCCCGTGTGCGAGCACGATGGGATCGATGTCGACGTACACCACCGACGCCTGCGGATTGTGCCGCTGGGCGACCTGATGAGTGTTCTCCGCCGACGGCAGACCCGACCCCAGGTCGAGGAACTGGTCGATGCCCTGTTCCACCATGAAGCGGACCCCGCGCGAGAGAATCGCCCGGTTCGCCAACGCCCCGTCCCGCGCGCCGGGAACGGCGGCGATCAACTCGTCGGCCACCACCCGATCCACGGCGAAGTTGTCCTTGCCGCCGAGCGCGGCGTCGTACACCCGGGCAATGCTGGGGATGCTCACATCCACCCCGCGCGGAGCCCACTCGGCCGATAAACCCGTACGGTTCTCGTCCTGCTCACCCATGGATCCCCCTCGGTCGCGAACCGTCACCGGAATGTGCGCGCCGATCCTATAGCCAACGCCTTCAAGCACACCGAACTCCCGTCCGAACAAACGGAATCCCTCATGTCCACGTTCACCAACACAAACGCAACCGCCCGCCCGACCACCCACCCGCCCGTCTCGGCGACCACGACGAGCGGGCAGGGTCCGCCTTGTCGGCGGCGGCCCTCCCCGTCTGCGGGTGCGGCCGCGGTCACCCCGGTTTGATCAGGTCGATCAGGAACTCCTGGTCGGCTCCGCCGGTGCAGCGCTCCCGGACCACCTCGACATCGGGTGCCGTCTCGGCGGCACGGATGCCCAGGCACTGGTTCCGACCGAACGGGCGGATCCGGTACGTGTCGGTGACGCCCGCGGCACCTGCGGCACCCGCGACGCCCGCATCGACCGCCTCGACCGCCTCGATGCGGAACAACTGCGTGGGCCGCCGTCCGCCGCAGTCGACCCAGGGTTCGAGCATGTTCTCGGCCGGCCCGCCGCTCATGACGGTAAGGCAGCCGATGCCGTGTTCCGAGTGGTGCCACTGGATACGGAAGAACCCGCCCTCGACCGGTGACAGGAAGGTCCGGGGCTCGGTGACCTGCGCGCACGACCGTTGGGCGGCGACGGCGCTCTTGTAACGGCCGGTGTGCTCACGCCCGTCGGTCACGCACAGATCCGTGGACCGGACGGGGTGGATAAGTGCCCAGCTCCCGGCCGACCCGGGCGCGAGCTCAAGCGACGGGACCGCTTGCGACTCCCGCTCCCGGCCCGCGTCGTCGAGACGCTCGGCCACCACGAACACGGCGCACAGTGCCAGCACCACCACACCCGCCACGACGTTCACCGGCCGCCGCCACATCGCCCGGCGGCGGAGGCCGTCCACCGGTCCGGCCGGCGGCCCGTCCTCGTCGCCCGATCGGACCGGAGGAGGCGCGAGTACGACCTCACCGAACGGCACCGCGCCGCCCTCGTTCTCCGCAAGTGGTGCCCGGCCGGCCGCGCCCGACTCCGCGTCCGATTCCGCCTCCGTGTCCGGCTCCCACCCGTCGGTCGCCGCGTCGGCCGCGCCGCGCGCGCCCACCGGGCCGTCGGCCAATCGTCGGTGAACGGCCAGCCAGCCGTCCACGACCGAGTCGCCCAGCCCGCACGCCCGAACCATCGCGTCCACCCGCTCCTCGCCGGGCAACGTCTCACGCGCCAACATGCCGGCCAGGGTGCTGTGCGGAAGGTAGTGGCCGCCCTCTTCGGCCCGGGCGGAAAGTTCCCGGTAGGACAACCCCGACCAGTCCTTCAACGCCCGTAATCGGGCCACGAACTCTCGTGTCGTCGTTGCCGGTTCGGGCTGCGGAGCCGTGTCGTGACGGGCCATGGGCCGATCCCCCCTCGTCGAGTCGCTCGGATGCGCCGCGAAAATCGCGACAGCCGAGTGTTCCGTACATGTCCCGGACACCGGAATGCCTTGTACACATCGCCGGTTCGACCAAGACTCGTTCACGCCAACCCCGGGGCCGCGCCGATACACACGATCGGCCCGGCCGGCCACGCGGATCCGCCGCACCGGGGCCCGCCGAGCCGCAACGGGGGTGGCGGTCGACCGTGCCTTCGTCACCGACGAGGACCGCGTCCGAACCGCCCGTTCGGCGGGCCCCGGCCTCACCCGCATCCGCACCCGGAGCGCGTGGCAGCGCGGGTCGGGGATCGGCCCCGCGCACGACCGGCGACCGGCGACCGGCGACCGACGCGGCGAGAGTCAGGACGTGCGGGGTCGCGTCGAATCGGGACGAAGAGGAATACCGACGATCCGGCCTGTATCAGGATGTTTCCGGCCGTTGAGTCGAGCGGGAAGAGTCCGTACTCCTCTAGCATCGGCCCCCGGCAGGTTCGACGA
>NZ_WWJX01001226.1 GCF_009865215.1 Streptomyces sp. SID3343
CGCGATCGCCACCCCCGTCCCCGGCGCCCCCACCGCGGCCAACAATGACAACCCGACCAGCGGCCCGCACGCCGCCCCGAACGTGTTGGCCGCCATCGCGAGGCCGCTCCACCTGCCCCGCTCGTCGAGCCCGGCCGCGACGCCCAGGACGTAGGTCGTGACCGCCTGACACGACGCGTTCCAGCCCAACAGGCTCACCGCGTACAGCGTGAAGCCCCCCGCCGGCGCGAGGGTCAGGGCGAGCCCGGCCAGACCGCCCGCCCCCACCGCCACCACGAGCGGCACGGTACGCGGCCGACCACGCCCCGCCGCGGTCGCGACCAGAACCCCCGCCACGCCGGCCAACAGACACGCGGCGCACAACGTGCCGACCGTGCCGGTGGACAGACCCACCCGATCGGTGCCGACTCCGGCGGCGATGGCCCATACGGCGTTCATGGCCACCGAGCGCACACCCACCGCCCCGGTCAGCATGAGACCGGCGGCACGGTGCGGCGCCGGATCGACCGCCGAGCCGGCGCGCGCGGCCGATCCGGCCGCAGGCAGGTGACGCACCATCAGGAGCGCGCCGATGCCGACCGCCGACATCAGGCCCACGGTGGCCCCGCGGCCACCACCGAGGAGCGGGACGAGCGCGTAGAGGAACGTCCCGGACAGGGCGACCGCGAGGAGGGCGACGCCGGACGTCCGGCCGGGGTCGGGGGTGCCGGCCATCGCGGCGGTCGCCACGGTGAGCGCGATCCCGCTGCCGGCGCCGCCGA
>NZ_WWJX01001227.1 GCF_009865215.1 Streptomyces sp. SID3343
GGTTGATCGTCGACAGCATCCTGTACGTCCTGGTGTCGGGGTGCGCGTGGCGGATGATGCCGCGCGACCTGGCGCCGTGGGACGCGGCGTATCGGTGGTTTCGGGTGTGGGCGGCGGACGGGACGTGGGATCGGGTCCACGACGCGTTGCGGGATCGGGTGCGTGTCGCGGACGGGCGTGATCCGCAGCCGTCGGTGGCCGTGCTCGACGCGCGGACCGCGCACAGCCACGAGGGCGGCGAGGCCATCGGTTTCGACATGGGAAAGCGCACCCGCGGCCGCAAACGGCACATCCTCGTCGACACGTGCGGTCTGTCGTCGCGGGCGGTCGTGCATGCGGCGAGCGTGCGGGATCGGGCCGGGGCCAAGCTCGTCCTCTCGGGCTTGTCGAAGATGTTTCCCCTGGTGGGGCTCGTGTGGGTGGACGGCGGGTACGTCAATTCGGTCGACGACGGGCTGATCGGGTGGGCGGAGGAGAACGAGCGGGTCAGACTGGAGGTCGTTGCTCGGAACGCGGACCTGAAGGGTTTCCACGTCCTGCAGCGCAGGTGGGTGGTGGAGCGGACATTCTCCCGGTTGGGGCGGTGCAGAAGGTTGGCAAGGGACTACGAGCGCAAGACGGCGCACGCCGAGGCCATGATCAAGGTCGCCATGATCCGACTGATGGCCGCCCGCCTTGCCGGAGAGGAGATCACACCCCAGGGCCCCATCGAGACCGAAGCCGCACGACGCCTCGCCGAGGACACCAAAGGCCAGTAGCT
>NZ_WWJX01001228.1 GCF_009865215.1 Streptomyces sp. SID3343
GGCCCGCCCGCGGCCGTACCTCCGACCAACGCCGTCGCTCCCCCGGGCCCGGCCCCCCGAACCCGTCGTCCCGGCGCCCGTCACTCGGATCGCGGCGCACTGGCCCGCTCGATGCCCTCCCACCTGCCGACCCTGATCCTGATCCTGCTCCTGTTGCTGCCCGCGATTTTGGCCGCCGTTCTGCTGCGCCCACGCCGCCGACGCCAGAGCGGCGGCCGGATCGGTCCGTAGTGTCGGCGGTGCATCGCCCGTGTCGCCCGACGGCCGGGTCGGGCTCCGGCGCCACCGTCCATCACGGGCCGATGCACGGCCATCGACAACCGTTGTTGTCGGCAGGTAGCTCGATGCGTAGGCTGAGCGAATGCCGAGGAACGACTTCGCCTCCCTGTTGAGCGAGGGCGAGATAGCCCGCCTGGCGGACGAGAGCATCGACGCCCTCGCCCGTCGGCTGGCCGATCACGTTTTCGCCGCGGCACCGCCCCCGGCACCCTCGACCGTCTCGACCGTCTCGACCAACGAGACCAACGAGACGCGCAAGGCAAACGAACCGCACGAGGCAACCGAAGCAAGCACCGCCAGCACCGCAAGCAAGGTGCCCGAGGCGGGCCGACCCGCCGAAGCACCCCCGCCCCGCGGTCACGGCCCCGACGGCGACGCCCTCTTCCGGCTGCGGATCCTCGCGCACCTGTCCCGCGCCGTGGAGCGCCTTGCCGGCGAGGAGGCCGCGCTCGCCGCCGGAGCCGGCGCGGGCTACCCGCAACTGGGCGACGCCTGGTACATCACCCGGCAGGGCGCCCGGCGCCGCTGGCCCGGCCTGGTCTTCACCGCTACACCCCCGTCCCGTCCCATCCCGCCGTTCGACGACCGGAGCCACCTGATGAACACGCGCCGCACCTACGACGTCCTGTTGGTCGAGGACGATGCCGCCGACGCCATGCTCATCGAGGAAGCGATGGTGGATCGCGGCATGGCACGCACCATCAACCTGGTCGGTGACGGCGTCGCCGCGCTGGAGTACCTGCGCGACCCCGAACGAGCCCGCCCCGACCTGATCGTGCTCGACCTGAACATGCCGCGGATGAACGGGCGCGAACTGCTCGCCGTGCTCAAGGACGACGCGGATCTGCTCACCATCCCGGTCGTCGTGCTCACCACGTCGGCCTCGCCCGACGACGTGACGTCGGCGTACGACCGGCACGCGAACGCGTATGTCACCAAGCCCGTCAACCTGGACGACTTCCTCCAGGCCGTGCGCAGCATCGACGCGTTCTTCCTGGACACCGCCGCGATTCCGCCGAAGCGCTGAGCCCGGAGGCCGCGATGACGAAGCGCGTGGTCGCCTCGTGCGACGTGAGCGCCGAGGGTGCCCGGGCCGTCGTGCGGGCCGTGGTCGAGGCGGCGACCGCCGCGGGGTGCGCGGTGAGTGTCGCCGTGGTCGACTCCGCCGGTGTGCTCGTGGCGTTCGAGCGGATGGACGGCGTGTTGCGGTTCAGCGCCGACCTCGCGGCGGCCAAGGCCCGTACGTCGGCCGCGTTCGGCCGGCCGACGGCGAGCATGGAGGAGGTCATGCGGGAGCGTCCCGTGTTCGCGCAGAGCTTTGTGCAGCAGGGCGGTTGGTACCTCGGCCGCGGTGGGCACCCGCTGTCGGTCGACGGCCGACCCGCGGGCGGCGTCGGGGTCAGCGGCGACGCGGCCGAGGTCGAGGACGAGTTGGCCCGCGCCGCGGCCGCGTCGTTCGCCGACCCCGAGGCACCCTGACCCGGGTAGACCACACCGCC
>NZ_WWJX01001229.1 GCF_009865215.1 Streptomyces sp. SID3343
GCCGGGCCCACCGCGACCGCGACCGCCGCGCCGAACGGCGTGGCCACCACGGCTGGCACGGACGGCACGGACGGCACGGACGGGCCGTACGCCGATCGCGGCAGCCCCGGTCAGGGCTCGCCCTCCGCGTCCAACCGAGCCGCCTTGGCGGCCGCCGCCAAGGTGAGCCGCAGCGAGGTGATCGCCCGGGCTCAGAGTTGGGTCGGCATAGGACTCAAGTACAGCTGGAACACCACCTACGAGGGCTACCGCACGGACTGCTCCGGCTTCGCCTCGATGGCCTGGAAGCTCGGCAAGCCCGGTCTCGACACCACCAGCTTCGGACCGGCCGGGGTGACCGTGAACATCGGCAAGGGCGAACTCAAGCCGGGAGACGCGCTGCTGAACAAGGCCGCGGGCGCCAACGGACACATCGTGCTGTTCGACAAGTGGGTGGACGGGTCACAAGGGTCCTACTGGGGTTACGAGTTCAGTGGCAGCGGGATGCACCACCGGCAGATTCCCTACCCGTACTTCTCCGGCCACGGCACGTTCGTACCGGTTCGCAACGTCGCCGTGATCGACGACGGCCCGACGCTGCCGCCGCTCGACCTCTCCGATTCCTCGAAGCTGCCCGGTGGGACGTTGGTGCGTGAGCCCGGCGGTTCGATGGCGGTGGCCGCGGGTGGCGCGTTGCTTCCCTTCGGGTCGATGGCCGAGCTGACCGAGGCCGGCTACGCGAACCGCATGTACTACAACGTGGGTTCCGGTTACATCGGCAGCGCGTCGCACCAGCCCGTGTCCGGCACCCTGATCCGTAGCGGCCCCAGCCCGTCCGTGTACGTCACCGCCGGCGGCGGCCGGGTCGTCTTCCGCGACGAGGCAGACCTCGCCGAAGCCCGCTACGACATGTCCCGCGTCGTGGTCGTTCCCTCCTCGTTCGTCGCCTCGCTACCGGAAGGCGTCGCGGAGGGTTCGTTGATCCGCAGCGGCCCCGAGAGCACCGTGTACGTCACGATCAACGGCGCCCGCATCCCGTTCCTGGACGAAGCCGAACTGGCCCAGGCCGGCTACGACATCGGCCGCACGGTCGTGGTCCCGCTGTCGTACCTGTCCACCCTGCACACCGGCGCCACGAACGGCACGCTGATTCGTGTCGGGCCGGACCCGACCGTCTACGTCACGATCGACGGTGCCCGGGTGCCGTTCAAGGACGCCGACGAACTCGCCGCCGCCGGCTACGACATCACCCGTACCGCCGTCGTGCCCGTGTCGTTCATGTCCGGCCTGTCGCAGCGCCTCCCGGACGGCACGCTGATTCGGACCGGTTCCGAGCCGACCGTCTACGTCACCGTCAACGGCGCCCGCGTCCCGTTCAACGACGCCGACGAACTCGCCGTCGCAGGCTACGACATCACCCGCACCATCAAAATCCCCACCTCCTACCTGAACACACTCCCCCAAACCATCCCCGACGCAACCCTCATCCGCACCGGCGACAACGCCTCCGTCTACGTCACCGCCGGCGGCGCCCGAATCCCCTTCACCACCGAAACCGAACTCACCCAAGCCGGCTACGACATCACCCACACCGTCAAAATCCCCACCACCCACATGAACACCCTGCCCACCGAACCCGCCGACGGCACCCTCGTCCGCACCGGCCCCGACCCCACCGTCTACCTCCTCGCCGGCGGCGCCAAGCTCACCGTCCCCACCGTCACCGACCTCACCGACGCCGGCTACGACATCACCCACACCGTCACCACCCCCACCACCTGGACCAACCAACTCCCCACCACACCCCGCAACGGCACCCTCGTCCGCGGCCCCGGCACCACCCAAACCTGGCTCGTCACCAACGCCACCCGCACCCCCACCACCCCCACCACCGACGCACACATCGTCCCCCTCACCGCAGCCACACTCGCCGCCAT
>NZ_WWJX01001230.1 GCF_009865215.1 Streptomyces sp. SID3343
GCCTCGACGATCAGGTCCGCCGCCGCCGGCAGGCCGTCGATCGCGCGGACCGTGGCGACCCGGGTCAGGACCGCCTCGACCGGCTCGGCCAGGCCGTCTCGTTCGGCCGCGCGCCGCAGCCCGACCGCGATCCGCTCGCGTGCGGCGGCCGCGGCCTGCTCGTTGCTCTCGGCCACCACGACCTCGAACCCGGCGGCGGCGAAGGACTGGGCGATGCCCGCGCCCATCCGCCCGCCGCCGATGACGCCGACGCGTCCCGCCACCGTCGTCACGCCGTCACCGCCGATGTCGCCGCCGCTGCCGTCATCGTCATGAGGTCTCGCTCCCCTTCGCCAGGTACGCGTTCATCCGATCCCTTTTGTCCGACCCCTCGAACAGCACGGCCTGCGCGAGGTCGTCGGCCACCGGATGGGCACCCGGGGAGTCGACCACGAGCTTGGTCAGGCGCAGCGCTATCGCGGACGACCTGCCCATCCGGTCGAGCACCCGGTGCGCGTGCTCGATCAGCGACGGCGCCGGCACCACGTCCATCACCAGGCCGACCGCTCGCGCCGACTCGGCGTCCAGGGTGCGCCCCGCGAGCAGGA
>NZ_WWJX01001231.1 GCF_009865215.1 Streptomyces sp. SID3343
CTGCCGACGACGTGCCCGATGATCACCGAGCCGCGGTGGATGGCCATCGTCCGAAATCGTGCGATGACACCTTCGGACATGTCGGTGGCGACGGACACCGCGGCCCCGATCACGGTGCCGCCGATGGTCATCATCAGGATGCCCGGAACGATGTAGGCGATGTAGTCGGAACGGTCCGCGTTGCCGCCGCCGATGCCCGCGCTCATCACATCGCCGAAGATGTAGACGAAGAGCAGCAGCAGCATGATCGGTGTCAGCAGCAGGTTCAGGGTCAGGGACGGGTAGCGCCGGACGTGCAGAAGGTTGCGGCGCAACATGGTGTTGGAGTCGCGGACGGCGAGGGCGAGGGAGCTCATCGGACGATCTCCTTGGGCTGCGCGCCCTGGGTGGGCTGGGTGGGCACGGGTGTGCCACCGGTCAGGGCGAAGAACACGTCGTCGAGATCGGGGGTGTGCACGGTCAGTTCGTCCGCTTCGACGCCGAGGGATTCCAATCGGTCGAGGATCGCGCCGAGTTCGCGCTGGCTGCCGTCGGTGGGAATGCGCACCGACAGTGCTTCGTCGTCAAGGATGGCGTCGTGCAAGCTCACGGCGATCCGGTAGGTGTCCGGGTCGGTGAAGCGCAGGCGGACGTGACCGCCGGGGACGAGCCGCTTCAGTTCGTCCGCAGTGCCCTCGGCGGCGATCCTGCCGTCGTTGAGCACCGCGATCCGGTCGGCGAGTTCGTCGGCTTCCTCCAGGTACTGCGTGGTGAGGAAGACGGTGACGCCGCCCGCGACGAGTTCGCGGATGATCCCCCACATGTTGTGGCGGCTGCGCGGGTCGAGCCCTGTGGTCGGTTCGTCGAGGAAGATGATCCGCGGGTTGCCGACCAGTGTCATCGCGAGGTCCAGGCGACGCTTCATGCCGCCGGAGTAGGCGGAGGCGGGCTTCTTCGCGGCCGCGGTCAGGTCGAAGCGCTCCAGCAGTTCGGCGCCGACCCGCTTGCCCTCGCGCCTGGACAGGTGGTGCAGGTCGGCCATGAGGAGCATGTTCTCCTCGCCCGTGATCAGGCTGTCGACGGCGGAGAACTGTCCCGTCACGCCGATCGTGGCCCGTACCGCCTGCGGGTCGACGGCCAGGTCGTGGCCACCGACGTACAGGTCACCGGCATCGGCGGCGATGAGCGTGGAGAGGATGTTGACGACCGTGGTCTTGCCGGCCCCGTTGGGGCCGAGCAGGG
>NZ_WWJX01001232.1 GCF_009865215.1 Streptomyces sp. SID3343
AGCCGCCGGCCAGGCGATCGGTCCACGCCAACCCGACGACAACCAGGGCCAACCCCACGACCAGACACCCGATGCCGGGCGGGGTCCGCAGCAGGACGTCCACCGGCCGGGCCCCCAACCCGCTGCCCAGGACCAGCCCGAACACCGGCAGGCCGGCGAGCAGATGCGCGGTCGAGCGCACGCCCGCGAGTTCCGCGAGCACCTCCTCGTGCGCGTCCTCCTCGGCCCGCAACGCCGCCGTGATCCGCTCCAGCGCCGGAGCGAAGCCGCCGCCCCGACCGATCGCGATCCGCCAGCACGCCGCGACCCGGCGCAGCCCCGCCGCTCCCGGCCGGGCCGCCGCGCGCTCCAACGCGTCGGGCACGTCGCCGCCCACCCGGGCCGCCCCCACCACCTCGACGAGCGCCACGCGCGTCGGCTCGTCCAGCGTCCCCACGGCCGCCGCCAACGCGTCCTGCGGTCCTCGCCCCGCCCGCAACTCCCCCACCAGCGCCGCGCACAGCGCCACCACGCCCCGGCGCAACTCC
>NZ_WWJX01001233.1 GCF_009865215.1 Streptomyces sp. SID3343
GCCCCGGCTTCCGCGCCCCCGGCGGCCTGCTCGCCCCCGGTGACCACGCGCTGTTCGCCGAGGCCGGCATCACCGAGGACAGCTCGATCCCCGCCGAGGGGGAGGGCCGCGGCGCCGACGCGCCCACCGTGTACGCCGCCGGCGTGGTCACCGTCCCGTTCGTGTGGCCCGCCGTCGACTACTGGCAGTACGTCCTCAATACCGACTCACCCGCCGACCCCGACACGCTCGTCACTCGCTGGCTCGACCTCGTCGACGCCGCCCGCGACCGGCCGGACCGACTCGCCGTCCTGATCGCGCACCCCGGCGCGAGCGCGATCGACGACGCCCGCTTCGGCGCGCTGCGCCGCGTCGTGGAGACGCTGTGCGCGGCCCCCGACGTCGAATTCGTCACCGTGGCCACGGTCGCCGCCCGAGCCCGCGCCGCCGCCGGCATCGCGCAGCCCACACCCGCCGAGCCC
>NZ_WWJX01001234.1 GCF_009865215.1 Streptomyces sp. SID3343
CCTGCGCCGCGAGGCCCGGGGGATCGCCGCCCCCCTCGTGGCCGGCGACCTCGCCGCCGCCAGGACCGCCCTGCCCCGGCTCGTCGGCCGGGACCCGGCCCGCCTCGACGAGAAGGGCATCGCCCGCGCCGTCGTCGAGTCGGTCGCCGAGAACACCTCCGACGCCGTCGTCGCCCCGCTCTGGTGGGGAGCGGTGGCCGGTATCCCAGGCCTGCTCGCCTACCGGGCGATCAACACGCTCGACGCCATGGTCGGCCACCACAGCCCGCGGTACGAGAACTTCGGTTGGGCCTCGGCCCGACTCGACGACGTCGCCAACTGGATCCCGGCCCGCCTCACCGGCCTGCTCACCGTCGCGGCGGCCCCGGTGGTCGGCGGCGACCCGATCAGGACCTGGACCGTGCTGCGCCGGGACGGAGCCAGTCACCCCAGCCCCAACGCCGGCCGCTGCGAGGCGTCCGCCGCCGGCGCCCTCGACGTCGGCCTCGGCGGCCGGCACGGCGGTA
>NZ_WWJX01000129.1 GCF_009865215.1 Streptomyces sp. SID3343
TAATTGAATCACCGCATGTGATTTCTGGTTCGCCGTTGTCTCGGTTGATATCGAGGTTCGATGGTTTTCCGGTGGTCTTGGCGGAGAGGAAACGCCCGGTCTCATTCCGAACCCGGAAGCTAAGCTCTCCAGCGCCGATGGTACTGCACTCGAAGGGGTGTGGGAGAGTAGGACGCCGCCGGAATCAACGTGAGTAAGGGGCCCCACCCCGGTGGGGCCCCTTATTTTTTTATCCTGTTCTATTTCACCGTGGCGACCCCTGACCAAAGGGTCCGTGCCGCCACTGTCGGGTGCGCCGGCTTCGTTCGTCATACGGGACAATGGTGGTCGCGCCATAGGCGACTGCGTACCCGCACGACGATCACGAGGAGCAAACCCCATGTCCAATCCCCCCTCCGAGGGACGGCCGAATCGCCGTCCTGCCGGATCGCAGAACTCGGGGGGCGGTGGCGGCGGTGATCGCCGGCCGTTCAACCGTGACGATCGCGGTGGCCGTCCGGCCTCCGGTGATCGTGACCGGGGTGGCGACCGTAGCGGTTCGCGTCCTCCCTTCAATCGTGACGGCAACCGCGGTGGCGGTTCCGGTGCCGGGCGTCCGCAGTCGGGCGGTCGTGACGACCGCGGCGGCGCCTCGCGCCCCGCGTTCGGTCGTGACAGCAGGCGGGACGGTAACCGCGACGACCGTGGTGGTTCCGGTGGTTCGCGTCCGCCGTTCCGGTCGGACCGGCCTGCGCGTGACGACCGCAGCGGTGGTGGCGCCTCGCGCCCGCCGTTCAAGCGCGACGGCAACCGCGACGACCGCGGCGGCAGCCGTCCGCCCTTCAACCGTGACGACCGCGGCGGCAGCCGTCCTCCCTTCAACCGTGACGATCGCGGTGGCTCTTCGCGTCCCTCGTTCAACCGTGACGACCGCGGCGCCGGGCGTCCGCAGTCCGGTGGACGGGACGACCGCGGGGGCTCTTCGCGACCTTCGTTCAACCGTGACGACCGTGGTGGTTCCGGTGGTTCGCGTCCGCCGTACCGTTCCGACCGCCCCGAGCGTTCGGACCGGCCCGCGTTCAACCGCGACGACCGCCCGGCACGCGACGACCGTCCCGGGTTCCGGTCCGACGGTCCCGAGCGTGACCACGGGCAATCGCGGACTTCGTACGGAGCCCGCGGCGACCACGCGATCTCGCGTCCGGCGCGTGACGACCGTGAGGGCGGCCGTCCGCCGTTCAACCGCGACGACCGCGGCGGCTCGCGTCCGCCGTTCAGGGGTGACGAGCGCGGGGGCCGGGACGATCGTCCCGGGTTCCGCGAGGAGCGTGGCGGGGACCGTCGTCCGCCGTTCCGGTCGGACCGTCCCGAGCGTTCGGACCGTCCCGCGTACAACCGTGACGACCGCGGTGACCGCGGTGGTGCCGGTGGGCGTCTGCCTTACCGTTCGGACCGTCCGGAGCGTTCGGATCGGCCCGCTCGTGACGACCGGCCGGCCCGTGACGATCGTGGCGGCTCTTCGCGCCCGTCGTTCAACCGTGACGATCGTGGGGGCTCTTCGCGTCCCGCGTTCAACCGTGACGATCGCGGTGGCTCCTCGCGCCCCTCGTTCAACCGTGACGACCGTGACGACCGTGGTGGCTCCGGTGGTTCGCGTCCGCCGTACCGCTCCGACCGGGCGGACCGGGCCGAGCGCGAGTTCGGTGACCGTGACCACAGGGACGGCGCGAGCAGCCGGCCGACCTACAACGGTCAGCCCGGCGCGCGTCAGCCGTTCCAGGAGCGCCGTCCGTCCACGCGTCGTGACGACCGTGGTGCCGGGCGTCCGCAGTCCGGTGGGCGTGACGACCGCGGGGGCTCTTCGCGACCTTCGTTCAACCGTGACGACCGCGGTGGTGCCGGCGCTTCGGGTGGTTCGCGTCCGCCGTTCCGGTCGGACCGGCCGGCTCGTGACGACCGTCCCGCCCGTGACGACCGAGGTGGTTCGCGTTCCTCGTTCAACGACCGCGGCGACCGCGGTGGCGCCGGTGGTTCGACCGGGCGGGCGCCGTTCCGGTCGGACCGTCCCGAGCGTTCGGACCGTCCCGCGTACAACCGTGACGACCGCGGTGGTGCGGGTGGTTCGCGTCCGCCGTTCCGTTCCGACCGCCCCGAGCGGTCGGACCGGCCGGGCCGTCCGGCTCGTGACGACCGAGGCGGTTCGCGCCCCTCGTTCGGCGACCGCGGCGGATCGTCGCGGCCCACGTCGAACCGTGACGACCGTGGCGGCTCGCGTCCCTCACACGGGGACCGTGACCGCGGCAGCCGTCCTTCGTTCGGCAACCGGGACGACCGCGGTGGCCGCGGTGGTGGCGGGTACGACCGTCGGGACGAGCCCGGTTACGTGCCGGTCGAGCGGATCTTCATCCCCGAGGACGTACAGGCCGAGGAGCTCGGCGCGGAAGCGCGCCAGGAGCTGCGCGGGCTGCCCAAGACCCTCGCGGACGAGGTTGCCCGCAACCTGGTGATGATCGGCCGTACGGTCGACGAGGATCCCGAACTGGCGTACAAGTACGCGAAGGTCGCGCTGCGGCTCGCTTCGCGAGTCGCCGCCGTGCGCGAGGCGGCCGGTATCGCGGCCTACATGGCCGGTGCGTACGCCGAGGCGCTGTCCGAGCTGCGTGCGGCTCGCCGGATGACCGGTTCCTCCGAGCACTGGGCCGTCATGGCGGACTGCGAGCGGGGCATGGGCCGTCCGGAGCGTGCGCTGCAGATGGCGGGCGCCGACGAGGTCAAGGAACTGGACAAGGCCGCGCAGATCGAGCTGCGGATCGTCGCCGCCGGTGCGCGTCGCGACCTGGACCAGCTCGACGCCGCCGTGGTCACCCTCCAGGTGCCGGAGCTGAACGCGAACTCGACCACGCCGTGGGTCGCCCGTCTGCGCTTCGCCTACGCCGACGCGCTTGCCGCGGTCGGTCGCGACGAAGAGGCGCGCGACTGGTTCGGTCGGGCCGCGGAAGCGGACGCGGGCGGCGAGACCGGTGCGGCCGAGCGGGTCGCCGAGATCGACGGTCTGGACTTCACGGACGCGCTCGACCCCGACGCCGAGGACGACGAGGACGACAGCGACATCGAGGACTCGGCCGCCGACGCGGTCGAGGACGACGAGGACGACGACGCGGACGCCGTCGACTCGGATGACACCGAGGACTCGGACACCGAGGACGCGGACGACGAGGACACCGACGAGGACGAGAACGCGGACGACAAGGGCGCGGGTGACGAGCCTGTCGCCGACAAGCGCGACTGAGCACCGAGCACCGAGCACCGAGTATCGAGTACTGAGCCGCATCGAGATCGACGAACGGGAAGGGCCCGGCACGAATGTGCCGGGCCCTTCCCGTTCGTCGTTTCGGCGGGCGGGGTTATTCCAGGTCGAGACTGCGCAGCACCAGCCCGGTGGCGGGTTTGGGACCGAAGGACGTCGACTTGCGGGGCATGCGGATGCCCTGTTCGGCGAGGCTGCGGACCACGCGTTCCTGGGTGGGTCTGAGCAGTACCGCGGTGCCGCCCGTGCGGTTGGCCTGGCGGACGGCGGCGGCCGCGTCGTGGACGTAGCCGATGTTGTCGAAGTTGTCCGGCACGCGCCAGACGTGTTCGAGCAGGGCCGCATGCAGGACGGTGGCGTCCAGACCGCGCCAGGTGGCCGGGCGGTCGTGTCGGATCGCGTCGTCGAGCAGCACCGGGTCGGGGCCCGTGAGCAAGTGGAAGCGGCGGTCGCCGGCGAGCAGGAAGGCGGGGCCGGCGGCCTGGTCGAGGGCCCACTGCGCGGCCGGGAGGGTGCCGTCGAGGGGCCGGGCCAGGAACGCGCCGGCGCCGGCGTTGCCGTATCTGGCGAGCGCGTCGAGGGCGTCGGACAGCCGCAGGTTGGGCAGCACGCGGTGGATCGCGCCGACCCGCAGCGGATGCCGGACGGTGTCCACGAGCAGGACCAGGCCGCGGTCCCACGGGCCGGCGCCGCGGCCGTCCGCGTGGGCGTGTTCGCGTATGCGGGTGTAGGCGGCCCAGCGGTGGTGACCGTCGGCGATGAGCGCGTTGCGCGGGGCCAGGTCGGCCCGGATCGCGGCGACGGCGTCGGGGTCGGTCACCGCCCACAACCGGTGGCGGATGCCGTCGGGGGTGCGCAGGCCGAGCAACGGGTGTTGGTGGGTGGTCTGTTCGACGATGTCGGAGGCGCGCCCGCCCCCCTTGTACACCAGCAGGATCGGCTCGGGGTTGGCCGCGAGTTCGGACATCAGCGCGGTACGGCCCGCGACCGGGCCCGGCATGACGTCCTCGTGCGGGAGTACCGCCGAGTCCAGGGACAGCGCGCCGATCAGGCCGCGTTGGATCGAGTTGTGGTCGCGCTGTTCGTAGATGTAGAGCGCGGGCAGCGGATCGGGACGCAGGACGCCCTCCGCCAACCACGTGCGCAAGGTGGTGCCGGCGTGTCGGGCCTCGCGAGGCAGCACGAGCCGCACGATGTTGTGCGGATCGGAGTCCTCCAGGACGGGGATCCCACCCGGTTCGACCACGTCGTACGGTGGCGAGGTCACCTGCGCGACGTCGCCGACGCGATCCGGGTCGTAGCGAAGCCCGCGGAAAGGCGCCAGATCGAGCCCGTTCGGCACTGCGTCGTCCATGGCCGAATGTTACGGGCCCGAGCGCGGGCAAGATCAGGACATCTGATGTCGAGCTGCGGGAGGGCGGTCATGGCGATGCCTCAGGGGGCCGACGGCGTGAACGGTGCGCCCACGGGTGATGTGTACGACTGGTACCGGCGGGGAGTCGCGTTGCTGTCGTCGGGTAATCCGGCGGCGGCGGCGCAGTTGTTGGCGCGTGCGGCCGACGCGGCGCCGGAGTCGCGCAGTGTGCGTGAGGCGCTGGCCCGGGCGTGGTTCGACTCGGGGAGACACGGTGAGGCGCTGCGGCACTTTCGCGCGGTGGCCGAGTCGGATCCGGCGGACGACTACGCCCAGTTCGGGTGGGGTCTGTCGGCCGCGCGAGTCGGGGACTTCGAGACGGCGGTGGAGCATCTGGCGCTCGCGGTCGCGATGCGGCCCGAGACGAAGCATTACCGCACGGCGCTGACCCAGTCGCGCGCCACGTTGCGAGCGCGGACCGGTGAGGCGGCGCGGATCGGTGAGTCCGGGACGGAGCACGGGACCGAGCACGGGACCGAGCACGGGACGCGGTACGGGACAGTGGGCAAGGACGGTGGAGACAACCTGATGGACGACGGGAGCGACAACGCGTGAGTAGGGATGCCTCGGCTGGGGAGACGGCGACGGTTGCGGGCGCCGCGGATGCGGCTGATGCCGTGGGCGATTCGGGTGGGTCGGAGTTGGTGCGGGCGTACGACGTCGCGCTGCTCGACCTGGACGGGGTCGTGTACACGGGCGCGCGGGCGGTTCCGTACGCCGTCGACGTGCTCACCGAGGCGCGGCGGCGGGGGATGGCGCTCGCGTACGTGACGAACAACGCGGCGCGTACGCCCGAGGCGGTGGCCGAGCACCTGGTCGAACTGGGCGTGCCGGCAAAGCCGGAGGACGTGGTGACGTCGGCCCAGGCGGCCGCGCGGGTGGTCGCGGAGCGGGTGCCCGAGGGCGCCTCGGTGCTCGTGGTGGGCGGTGAGGGGCTGGAGGTCGCGCTGCGTGAGCGGGGACTTCGGCCGGTGCGGTCGGCGGACGACGAACCGGCGGCGGTCGTTCAGGGCTACGCGGCGGACGTGGACTGGCGGCAGCTCGCGGAGGCGTCGTACGCGGTGATGCGCGGTGTGCCGTGGGTGGCTTCGAACGCAGATCTGACGATTCCCACCGAACGCGGCATCGCGCCGGGCAACGGCGCGCTGGTGGGTGTGGTGAGGGCGGCCACCGGGACCGAGCCGGTGGTCGCGGGGAAGCCGGAACTGCCGTTGCACCGCGAGACGATCCTGCGTACCGGCGCGAAGCGGCCGTTGGTGGTGGGGGATCGGCTCGACACGGACATCGAGGGCGCGTGCAACGGGGGCGTGGACAGCCTGTTGGTGCTCACCGGGGTCACCACGCCGGACGCGGCGCTCGCGGCGGCGCCGGGGCAGCGGCCGACGTTCGTCGCGGAGGACTTGCGCGCGTTGCTCGCGGAGCCGGTCACGGCTCGGCGGGAGGGCGACGCGTGGGTGTGCGGCGGCTGGACGGTGCGGGTGGCCGACGGGGCGCTGACGGTCGAGGGTTCGGGCGAGCGGATCGACGGCCTGCGCGCGGCGTGCGCGGCGGCTTGGTCGGTGGATTCGACGGGTTCGACGGGTTCGGCGGTGGACACGTCGGGCGTGGCGGCGGCCCTGGGCTGGTAGGCGGGGGTCGCGTTCCGGGCAGGGATGATCTTGGTGTCGGGAGGGTTGCAGGGCGCTTTTCGGCGCCTTCGCCTCGTGTCGTCTCGCCTCGCCACCGAGATCGTTCTGCCGGGCCGTTCGGGTCGGGGCTACAGAAGTTTGCGTAGGACCAGGAGGTCTTTGAAGGAGGCTTCCAGTTTGATGCGGCCCTTGGCCCAGGCGGCGGCGAAGTCGAGGGTGCCTGCGACCAGGGCGACCAGGTCGTCCCCGGTCGTGGTGAGGCGGATCTGGGCCTTGTCGTCCCGGGGTTCCGTGGTGATGTCGTGCAACGCGCCGTCGCGCAGTCGGCCGCTGAAGGTGACCTGAAGGTCGGTCAGTCGGCAGCTCAGGCTGCGGTCAAATTGGGTGGCCTTGCGGGTGTCACCCTCGGCTCGGCCCATCTTGGCGGACAGCTCCTCGAGCGCCGTGCGGCACTCCTCGACGGTGGCCATGCGATGCGCTTCCCTTCGTCGGATCCGGTTCGCGACCGTACCCCACCCGGCCGGTCGGGCCGTGGTGCCCCGTCTCGCGCGGGTCCAGGCGGTAGCGTCGGGGTGGACCGATCATCGCCGTCCGGTGCGCCCACGAAGCGTGGGGCACGGGCGGCCGGAGCAGGAAGGCAGGCGCCGGTTCATGCGAGACGTCGTTCGCAGTTACCTTCAGATCGCCGGCGGCTTGACCGAGATGACCCGGCAGCGGGTCACCGAGGTCGCCAGGGCCCTGGTGGAGCGCAGCGGGATCGATTTGGAGCAGGTTCCCGAGCAGGCGACCGCGTTGCCGCAGTACGTGCAGCAGGTCGCCGAGGAACTGTACGAGACCGGCAAGGCCAACCGTGATCTGCTGGTGGGCATCGTGCGCGGCGAGGTGGACAAGGCGCTCACGAGGTCGAAGCCGTGGACCAAGGACCTGGTGAAGGCCGAGGAGGAGATCGCCCGGCTCAAGGGCCGGGTGACCGACCTGGAGCACCGGCTCGCGCGGGCGTCGACGCCGCGTCCGCCGCGTCCGACGGCCGTGCCGGTGACCGAGGGTGCGCCGCCGAGGCGGGCCACCACCACGCGTTCCGCGACGCAGGTCGTCGACCCGTCGCCGGTGGACGGCGT
>NZ_WWJX01001235.1 GCF_009865215.1 Streptomyces sp. SID3343
CGCGCGCTGGGCGCGGGGGTCCAGGCCATCTCGGGCCTGGTGGACGTCGGCGAGGTGATCCTCGGCGGCTACCTCGCCACCTGGCACCCGTGGTTGGCCCCGGGTATCGACGCCGTCACGGCCCGCCGACGCGCCCTGAGCCCGGCCCCCGAGCCGCTCGTGGTGACCGGCGTACTCGGCCGCGAGGCAACCCTGCGCGGCGCCTTGCGCATCAGCCACGAAGACACCTTCGACAACCCCACCACCATTCCCGTCCTCGTCACCTGAGCGACCACCGCCGCCAAGGCCACCGCCCACCCACACGGGGGAGGCGCCACCTCCCACCACGAACGGCGCCGCCCCCCGAGCCGGGGGACGGCGCCGATCCACATCCGGACCGCAGCGGATCAATCACTCCCGCGCAGCCGGTCCACCTTGCACACACGGCTCAGCCTGCACAAACGGTTCACACCGCCGGTCCAACCCGACACCGCCGGTCCAACCGGCACAATCGAGCCAACCCCGCACAGCCGATTCACCCTGCACAAACGGTTCACACCGCCGGTCCAACCCGACAC
>NZ_WWJX01001236.1 GCF_009865215.1 Streptomyces sp. SID3343
GGCGTCGAGTTAGGTTAGCCTAACCTGAGTTCGATCTCAGGAGGTCTCGACCGATGCCCGACTTCACGTCCGTCTCCGCGCCGACATCCGAGCAGGGCGCCGCGCCGGATCCGGGTGCGAACACCGCGCCGATCCCCGCCCGGGCCACCGAGCGCGACGCCGGGAACGGCGCCGCCGGACAGGGCGAGACCGAGGCCGCCCACGCGGCGGTGGTGGCCGAGCACCATGAGACGGCCATGGAGGCACTCGCCCTGGTCGGTGCCCACCTGCACTCCGGGGGCCGGTTCGCCGACGTGGGGTGCGGCACCGGTGAGGTCGCGGCAGCCATGGCCGAGCGGCACTTCAAGGTGTCGGCCACTGACGGATCGCCGG
>NZ_WWJX01001237.1 GCF_009865215.1 Streptomyces sp. SID3343
GCACGGGCGCGCGGCCAACCACGGCCGGGGCCGTCCGGCTCGGCACCGGCGGCCCCGCGGACGCGAGGGTCACACGCGCGCCGTGTCCGGATGGGTGTCCTCGGCCGGGGCGGGGAGGGCCGCGGTCCGTCGACCGAGCGCCTCGCCCTCCACGTCGATGTGCGGCAGCAGGCGCTCCAGCGGGCGCGGAAGCCACCAGGCCGCCTTGCCGAGCAGGGCGAGGACCGCGGGCACGAATGCCATCCGGACGACGAAGGCATCGAACAGGACGGCGATGGCCAAGCCGAAACCGACCATCTTGACCATGGACTCGCCACCGGTCATGAACCCGGCGAAGACCCCCGTCATGATCAGCGCGGCAGCCGTCACCACCGGGGCGCTGTGCCGGAATCCGGTGACGACGGCCTGCGCGGGTCGTTCCCCGCGAACGTACGCCTCGCGCATCCGCGAGACGAGGAAGACCTCGTAGTCCATCGCGAGGCCGAAGACGATGCCCACCAGGAAGATCGGCATCATGCTCATGATCGGTCCGGTCTGTTCGACGCCGAAGAGCGCGGCGCCGTGGCCCTGTTGGAAGACCGTGACGATCGCGCCGAGGGACGCGAGCACCGACAGGAGATAGCCGAGGGCGGCCTTGAGGGGCACCAGCACCGAACGAAAGACCAGCATCAGGAGGAGGAAGGCCAGGCCGACGACGACCGCGAGGTAGGGAATCAGCGCGTCCTGCATCTTCTGCGCGACGTCGATGTTGAGCGCGGTGGTCCCGGTGACCTCGAAGGTCGCCCCGCCGGCCGCCTCGGTCTTCGCACGCTCGGCGCGGATGGCGCGCACCAGGTCCTTGGTCCGTTCGCTGGTGGGCGCGGTGGAGGGGGCCGCGGACAGCACCGCGGTGTCGTGTGCCGCGTTGAACCGGGCCCGGGACACGGAGACCACGCCGTCGGTGTGGGCGATGTCGTCGGCGACCGCCGCCACCGCCGCCTCGGGGTCGGCGGCTCCGCGGACGTCCACGACGACGGTCAGCGGACCGTTGAACCCGGGGCCGAACCCGTCGGCCAGGGCGTCGTAGGCACGGCGCTCCGTGGTCGCGGTGGATTTCGCCTCGTCACCGGGCATGCCCAAGCGCAGCTGGGTCGCGGGCACGGCGAGCGCGCCCAGGCCGACGACCGAGGCGATCAACACCGGCACCGGGCGGCGCAGGACGAACCGGGCCCAGCGCGCGCTCCTGCTCTCGGCCGCGTGGATCGGGCCGCTCGGCGTGCCCTTTCGGGCCCGGCGGCCGCCGTTGCGGACCCGGCCGCCGCCCTTGCGAACGCGGCGGGCGAGTACGGCGTTCGGCCAGAAGCCGAGCAGCGCCGGGACCAGGGTCAGTGCGATCAGCGCGCCGATCACGACCGCTCCTGCGGCGGTCAGGCCCATCTTGGTCAGCATCGGGACGCCGACCACGGAGAGTCCGGCCAACGCGATGACGACGGTGAGTCCGGCGAAGACGACCGCGGCACCGGCCGTACCCGCGGCCAGACCGGCCGCCTCGTGGGCGTCGTGCCCCTTGGCCCGCTCCTCGCGGTAGCGCGAGACCACGAACAGCGCGTAGTCGACGCCGACCGCGATCCCGAGCATCATGGCCAGTTCGCCGGTCGTCGAGGACAGGCCGAAGACGTTGCCCAGGGCGATGATCGAGGCCATGCTGATGCCCACGCCGAGCAGGGCGGTGAGCAGCGGCAGTCCGGCGGCCGCCAGGGACCCGAAGGTGACCAGCAGCACCAGGGCGGCGACGACGACGCCGATCACCTCGCCGATGCCGGCCGCGGGCTCGGTGGCCAGGGCGGTTCCGCCGACCTCGACGGTCAGGCCCGTGTTCCGGGCCTGTTCGATCGCGTTCTCCAGGTCCTTCTTGGCGGTGTCGGTGAGGTCGTCGTCCTTCACGTCGTAGGTGACGGTGACGTACGCGGTGGACTCGTCCTCGCTCACCCCACGGCCGTCGAACGGGCTTGCCACGTCCGCGATCTGCGGGTCGTCGGCCGCATCGGTCACCAGCTTGTCGATGGCCGAGCGGTTGGCGGCCGAGGTGACCTTTTGCCCCTCCGGGGCGACGAAGACGATCCGGGCGCTCGCCCCGTCCGCCTCGGTCCCGGGGAACCGCTCGTTGACCAGGTCGAACGCCTTCTGGGCCTCGATCCCCGGCATCGACGACGAGTCGTCGGGAGAACCGGAGGCGCCGAGCGCGCCGAAAACGACGACGGCCAGGACCGCCACCCACCCCAGCGTGACGTAGCGGCGGCGCCGGAAGGTCCAACGGCCCAGCCGGTACAGGAAAGTAGCCATGAACGAGATCTCCGCATCTGCTCTCGGGAACCCCACCAGCCTTTCCGTCCGGGCCTGTCGCGTCGTCCTCCGCGACGACCGTCCCGACTACCGAATATCAAGTACGGATCACCGGGCGCGTCGTTCTCGCGGGTACCACGGCTTGCGCTCCGACCCCGCTCGCGATCCCGGGGGACGCCGCCCGCCGACCCTTGCCGGTCACGGCGAGGCGTCGTCGGTCAGCGCCTTCGAGAATCGAACCGGAACTCCGCGAACAAGGAGCCGTTCGCAGGGGCGTTGGTGGCAGTCATGAGGCGGATGCGTCGCCTCTGCCTGCCGCGGTGGCGCTTTGGACGCACTCGCGGAGCAGGGCTCGGCGCCGGTCGTGTACGTCGTCGGGTTCTTGGCTGCCGGCCGCGTATACGTTGCTGACCGGTGACCAGGCCATGGACATGGCGATGACCATGGCCATGATGTCGAACGGGTCGCCTGCGCGGACTCGTCCGGCGGCCTGGGCCCGGGCGATGGCCGTGAGCTTGCGGTCCTCGTAGTGGTGCTGGGTCTCGACGAGGTGCCCGGCAGGTCGGCGCTCCAGTCGTGTCCAGGTCGCCAGCCGGATGAGGTCGGGGCGGCGCAGGTATTCGTCGTAGAGACGAACGGCCCACTCCGCGAGATCGTCGGCGTCGATGGGCACGACGTTGGTGATGCGCTCCAACGAGCCGAGGAAGATCGCGTCGAAGAGTCGCTCTTTGTCGCCGAAGTAGGCGTAGAGCTGTGCCTTGTTGGTGCGCGCTGCCGTCACGATGCGTTCGATGCGCGCCCCGGCGATGCCGTGTTGGGCGAACTCTGCGGTGGCGGCGTCCAGGATGCGCTGGTAGGTCGCGGCGCCTCGTGAGGTCTGGGGCTGTTCCGGCATGCCCGCAGCCTACCGAACAGAAGAGTTTGTTTGCCTTGCTGCCCGGTCGTGCCTAGACTCAGACAGACCGAACAGTCTGTTTAGGAGTTGCCCATGCGAACGACCACCGGATGGCAGGCGACCGGCCCGACGGCGCTGCGGCGCACTTCCTTGGAGCGCCGTGATCTGCGCCCGGACGACATCGCGGTGCGGGTCGACCACTGCGGCGTGTGCCACACCGACCTGCACGCCCTGCGCGCCTACGACCGGCACACGAACGCGCCCCTGGTGCCCGGTCACGAATTCACCGGCGTGGTGGCGGAGATCGGACCCGAGGTAACCACCTTCTCGGTCGGCGACCGCGTCGCGGTGGGCAACATCGTCGACTCCTGCGGCGTATGCGCCATGTGCGAAGCCGGACAGGAGAATTTCTGCCACACCTTCCCGACCCTGACCTACGGCGGCACCGACCGGCAGGACGGGTCGACCACTCTGGGCGGCTACTCCCGCGAATACGTCGTGCGCGAGAGCTTCGCCTACCCGCTCCCCTCCGGCCTCGACCCGGCCGCGGCCGCCCCGCTGATGTGCGCCGGCGTCACCGTGTGGGAACCCCTGCGGGCCCTCGGCGTGGGCCCCGGCAGTCGCATCGCCGTGGCCGGGCTCGGCGGCCTGGGCCACCTCGCGGTCAAGATGGCCGTGGCACTCGGCGCCACCACGACCGTCGTCAGCCGCACCCGGGACAAGCGCGACGACGCCCGCAAGCTCGGCGCGCACGACCTCGTCGACTCCACCGACAGCCGGCAGATCGCCGCGGTCCGGGACACCTTCGACGTCGTGGTCGACACCATCTCCGCCCCTCACGACCTCGCCCCGTATCTGAAGCTGGTGGCGATGGACGGCACCCTCAGCCTCCTCGGGTACCTGGGCCCCGTCACCGTCGAGGCCACGGACCTGCTCATCGGCCGCAAGAAGCTCGGTTCCGCGGGCGGCGGAGGCCGCCCGGCGACCGCCGAGATGCTCCGATTCTGCGCCGACAACGGCATCGCCGCCGACATCGAGGTGCTCCCGTCGTCACAGGTGGACACGGCACTAGACCGCCTCCGGCGAAACGACGTCCGCTACCGCTTCGTGCTCGACATGTCCGACCTGGACTGAGCAGACGGTCGGCCGGGCCACGCCGTGCGGGCCGGACAACGGCGCGCGCATGGCCCGGCACTGCGCCCTCGGGTTCGACCCGGGCATCAGCACGGGTCGCGGCGCGGT
>NZ_WWJX01001238.1 GCF_009865215.1 Streptomyces sp. SID3343
CTACGCCCCGGCCCCGTAAGTGCCGTACGTGGGGAGCCCCGTCGACTCGTAGACGTGTACTGCGAGTCCGCCCGGCGTCGTCTCGCTGCGCGCGAGCGGCAAGCCGGCGGGCGCTCCGCCCACGGGGAACAGCCGTCGGCCGATACCCACCACCGGGGCGATCACCAGGCGCAGTTCGTCGATCTGCCCGGCGGCCGGCAGCGACTGGGCCAACCGGGCGTGACTTTCGTGCGGCGAGCGGGAAGGGGCGAGATCGGGTCGGGGTGGGTTGCTTGGGTTGGGCTGAGTCGGGTCGGGACTGATTGAGCTGGATGGGGAAGGATCGGGTTGGGTCGGGACGGATCGGGTCGGGAGGTCGGGGCGGCGAAGTGCGTCGCGTGGGTCCCGGGTTGCCGGGCGGGAGGGATTTGTTGAACAATCCCATCAAACCTGACGTACTCCGGGGGACTCGCATGGCCCGAAACGAGATCACGGGCCTGCGGGCCGCCTCCGCCGCGCCCTCGGTACGCCTCGACGCCCCGGCGGCTGCCGTGGTCGGCGCGGAAGCCGGCGCCGCGGAGACGGAGAGCGTGCCGCACCGCTACCGCGACGACGCGCGACACATGATCCTCGACGCCATCGGGGAGACGCCCGCATGAGTGATGCCGAGCGCCCTCCCGCGAGCGAACCGACAACCGCCCCCGCGGGCGGCCCGGTGGTTGCCCCCGTGATCGACCTGAACGCCGACCTCGGCGAGGGGTTCGGGCGTTGGACGCTGACCGACGACGAGGCCCTGTTGTCCGTGGTCACCAGCGCCAACGTCGCGTGCGGCTTCCACGCCGGCGATCCGTCCACGATGCGCCGGGTGTGCGCGCTCGCCGCCGAACGCGGGGTGCGCATCGGCGCCCAGGTCTCCTATCGCGACCTGGCCGGCTTCGGCCGTCGCGCGATGGACGTGCCCCCCGACGAGCTCGCCGACGAAGTTGCCTACCAGATCGGTGCGTTGGCGGCCTTCGCCCGCGCGGCGGGATCGCACGTGGCGTACGTCAAGCCGCACGGCGCGCTGTACAACCGCACCGTGTGGGACGAGGAGCAAGCCGGCGCCGTCGTCACAGGGGCCCGGCTCGCGTCGCCCGACTCCGCGCTGCCCGTGCTCGGACTACCGGGATCGCGGCTTCTGGACGCCGCCCGCGCGGCCGAACTCCCAGCCGTGGCCGAGGCGTTCGCCGATCGGGCGTACACCGCGCAGGCCACCTTGGTCCCGCGCCGCGAGCCGGGGGCCGTGGTGCACGACGGCGATCTGGTCGTGGCGCGCGCGCTGTCGATCGCGCGTGAGGGCGCGGTGGTCGCGCTGACCGGCGAGCGGATCGGTGTCTCCGCCCGGTCGCTGTGCCTGCACGGCGACAC
>NZ_WWJX01001239.1 GCF_009865215.1 Streptomyces sp. SID3343
TTGCGTTGTCGATCGAGCAGGCACTCTGATGGGCCGCTCACGCGGCCCCGAACGGGACAAGGACCGCCGCCCCAAGTCGGCCGCCGACGTCGCTCTCGCGCTGCCCGCGCCGTTCGCCCCGCTGTCGGACAACGCCGTCCTGATCGCCGACGAACAGCGCGACCTGATGGCGTGCGAAGCCGCGATCGAAACACTCAAGGTCGCGTTCTGGGCAGCGGGCAAAGCGCTCAACGTGATCCGGGACGCCAGGCTCTACCGCGCCCGGTTCGAGACGTTCGAGGACTACTGCCTGACCCGATGGGGCATGCAGCGCC
>NZ_WWJX01001240.1 GCF_009865215.1 Streptomyces sp. SID3343
GGGCGCGCCGATGACGGCCAGCTCCGCGCCGACCTCCACCGTCTCGTCCTCGGCGACCGTGATCTTCAGCAGCACGCCGCCGATCGGTGCCGGAATCTCGGTGTCGACCTTGTCCGTCGAGACCTCCAGGAGCGGCTCGTCGGCCTCGACCGTGTCGCCCTCCTGCTTGAGCCAGCGGGTGACGGTACCTTCCTGCACGCTCTCGCCGAGCGCGGGCAGGACCACCGAAGTGCCCTGCACGTCGCCCGCCGGAGCGGCCGGAGCCGCAGGCTCGGCGGGGGCCGCGGGAGCCGCGACCGGTTCCGCGGGCGCGGCCTGGGCCGGA
>NZ_WWJX01001241.1 GCF_009865215.1 Streptomyces sp. SID3343
GGTCCGGCCGCTCGGCCGCGCCGGCGGGCCGCTCGGCCGAGCGAAAGGCCGCCTCCCCGAAGAGCGCGGTGACCAAGCGCCTGAAGTGGGTCGCGATCTCGGTGGTCGGCGTGCTGTTATTGCTCGCCGGAAGCGCGTACGGCTACGTGAAGTACCTCGACAGCAAGATCACCACCACCCGCAAGAACGCGGGCAGCGAGGGCGTTCCCCAGGGCGAGGAGGACGCGTTCGGCCGCAAGGCCCTGAACATCGTGCTGATCGGCAACGACAGCCGTAAGGGTCTGGGCAACAAGTACGGCGCGGCCGAGCACGAACAGGGCCTCGCCGACGTCACGATCCTGATGCACGTCTCGGCCGACCGCACCAACGCGACGCTGGTCAGCATTCCCCGCGACACCATGGTGCCGATACCCAAGTGCGTCGTGGACGGCAGGACGTATCCGGCGTCCACCGGTGTGAAGTCCTTCAACACCAGTCTGGCCAACGGCGGTCCGCCGTGCACGGTGTCCACCGTCGACAAGATGCTCGGCGTCCAGGTCGACCACTACATCATGATCGACTTCACCGGTGTGAAGAAGATGACCGACGCCGTCGACGGCGTCGACATGTGCATCGCCGAGCCGATCAACGACCCGGTCCTGCCGAACCAGGGCGGCGGCACCGACCTCAGGCTCGACGCGGGCGACCAAAAGCTCAGCGGTGAGACCGCGCTCAAATTCCTGCGCGCTCGGCACGCGTTCGGCGACGGCAGCGACCTCGCCCGGATCAAGGCGCAAAAGGCGTTCCTGATGGCCCTCACCCGCAAACTCAAGAACAGCGCGTCGCTGACCAATGTGGACGGCATGTTCAAGCTGGCCGGGATCGCCGTCGAGTCGCTGACGGTCGACGAGGGCCTGGGCGCCGTGGACAAGCTGATCTCGCTCGGCAACCAACTGAAGAAGGTCCCGGAGAAGCGGATGGCCTTCACCACGCTGCCGGTGGAGGACTACGCGCCGAACAAGGCCAAGGTCCAGCCCAAGCAACCGGAGGCGAACAACCTGCTCGCGATGTTGCGCAACGACACCGCCGTGACCAAGGACGACAAGCCGGCGACCGAGGCGCCCGCGCCGGCGGCCCCACCGCCGGCGGCCGTCCCCGAACCGCCGAAGGTCGACCCCTCGACGCTCAAGGTCGACGTGCGCAACGGCAGCGGCGTGCACAGGAAGGCGACCGAGGTCGCGGCCGACCTGGTCGCCCGCAGGTTCGTCGCGGTCAACGCCGGTAACGCCAAGGACGGCAGGACGCACGAACTCAGCACCCTCACCTATCCCAAGGGGCGCCTCGACGCGGCCGAGAGCCTGGCCGCGTCGATCGGGCTCCCCGCCTCCGCGCTGGTCGAGAGCAAAGTCGCCGCCGTCACCAGGTTCGAGGTGCTGATCGGCAAGGACTATCCGGCGGCGCCGCCGGCGAACGCCCCCGACACCGCGGCCACGCCGGTGGAGCCGCCGAAGAACATCGAGTTGCAGACGGCGGACAAGAACGCGTGCTCGCCGAAGAAGGACCGCTGACGCCGAGGTTCCCGGCGACGGTGGGGCGTCGACGCCCGCGGTCGCCTTGACGTCGACGCCCCGCCGCGGCCACCCTCCCAGAGTGGACGATGCACGGGTGCGGCTGCTCCGCCTGGACGAGGACCTGACCACGGCGCTCCTGGACGCGGCGGTGGCCGACGCGGATCCGCTGGAGGTGATGCCGCCGGTGGACGGCCCGCCGGGCTGGACCGCCGATCGCCGGGCGGCCTTTTTGGCCTTCCACCACGAATGGGCCGCCACCCCGACCACCTACGCGATCCTGGTCGACGGCCGCGTCGTCGGCGCGGCCCGCCTCCAGCCGGCCCCCGCGGGCGGCCTGGAGACCGGCCTGTGGATCGGCCGCTCCTACCGGGGCCAG
>NZ_WWJX01001242.1 GCF_009865215.1 Streptomyces sp. SID3343
TTGGGCCTGGACGACGGCGCGAGCAACGCGCTGCGCCAGGTGCTGAGCGCGTACGTGGCCGCGCACGGGCGCTACCCGCAGGTGGGCACGCTCCTGGACCTGCTCGACGGCACCGAGGCCTCGCTCGCCGCGCTGGAGCAGGCACTGGCGGCGGCGGGCCGGTTGGCCGCCCACGAGCGCGCGCTGCGCTCGCTGGCCCGCGGCGACGACGC
>NZ_WWJX01000130.1 GCF_009865215.1 Streptomyces sp. SID3343
CGGCCCCCAGGGTGCCGCCGGCGGCCGTGATCGCCGCGCGAAGGCCGGCCAGTCCGCTTCCCGTGCCCAGGTCCGGCGCGGTGGGTGGGCCGCCGCGGTCGCGGACGTCGACGACGAGGTGGTCGCGGTCCGCGGTGATCCGTAGCCGCGGCCGTGGATCGGCCGAGTATCGGGCGCAGTTCGTCAACGCCTCGCGTACCACGCGGTAGGCGATCTCGGCGATCTCGGGCGGGGCGGTAACGACGGTACGGGTGAACCGGATCCGCGGGTTCGCGGCGGCCAGGTTGTCGATCGCGGCCAGGGTACGCGGTGTGGTCAACGCTTCGGTGATCGCGTCGAGTTCGGTCAGCGCGTCGCGGCCGGCCCGGCGCGCGTGGTCGATCGCCTCGTCGCTCATCGTGGGGTCGGCCAGCCGTAGCGCCGCGCCGATCCGGACCACAACCGCCGTCAGGGCGTGTGCGGCGACATCGTGCACCTCGGCGGCCAGCCGGGCCCGTTCGGTCCGCGCCGCGTGTACCGGAACGTCTTCGGCGCGGCGCCCGTACTCGACCCCGGCCGCGCACGCCGCCGAGCGCTGTCGGCGGGACCGCCCGACCGCCCAGACGGCTGC
>NZ_WWJX01001243.1 GCF_009865215.1 Streptomyces sp. SID3343
TCCCGACGTCGGCCCCGCCACTGCCGGCGTCGGCGGCCGTGTTGCCGGATCCGGCGCTGGTCGAGGCGGTACGGGCGCGATTGGCTGCCGGCGGGCACGAGCCGACCCCGGCCGCGGTGGCGACGGCGTTGCGCGCCGAGGGCCGCGTGGTCGGCGAAGCGGCCCTGCCGGAGTTGGTCCGGGCCTTGCGCTCCGAGATCGCGGGGGCCGGGCCGCTGGATGTGCTGTTGCGCGACCCCGAGGTCACCGACGTGCTGGTCAACGCGCCGGACGAGGTGTGGATCGACCGGGGCGGGGGGCCACAGCGCACGACGGTGACGTTTGCCGACGACGCCGCGGTGCGTCGGCTCGCCCAGCGGCTCGCCGAGGCCGCCGGGCGCCGCCTGGACGACGCCTCGCCCTGTGTGGACGCGGCGCTGCCGGACGGGATCCGGCTGCACGCGGTGCTGCGGCCGGTCGCGGTGCGCGGCACGTGCCTGTCGCTGCGGGTGCCGAGGCGGACGTCGTTGGGGCTCGCCGAACTCGTGCGGGCCGGTTCGGTGTCGCCGGCCGCCGCCGAGCTGCTGCGGGCGATCGTCGCCGCGCGGGCCGCCTTCTTGATCTCGGGTGGCACGGGTTCGGGCAAGACCACGCTGCTGGGCGCGCTGCTCGGCTGCGCGCATCCGGCCGAGCGGCTGCTCCTGGCCGAGGACTCGGCCGAGCTGATGCCTCGGCACCCGCACGTGGTGCGCCTGCAATCGCGGCCCGCCAACGTCGAGGGCGCGGGCGCGGTGACGTTGCGCGACCTCGTCCGCCAGGCCCTGCGGATGCGACCCGACCGACTCGTGGTGGGCGAGGTTCGCGGCGCGGAGGTCGTGGAGTTGCTGGCCGCGCTCAACACCGGCCACGAGGGCGGCTGCGGGACGGTGCACGCGAACTCGGCGGCCGATGTGCCCGCGCGGCTGGAGGCGCTCGGGGCCCTGGCGGGCCTGGGACGAGGCGCGCTGCACAGCCAGGTGGCCGCCGCGCTCGACCTGGTCGTGCACGTGGTGCGCGAGCGGGACGGGCTGCGGCGGGTCGCCGAGGTCCACGTCTTGGAGCGGGACCCGGCGGGCTGGGTGCACCCGGTGTCCGCGCTGCGCTTGGAACGCGCGGGAGCGATGCGGCCCGGGCCCGGTCACCAGCGCCTGGTCGCGCTGCTTGCGGGCTGGTGGCGGGGATGACGGGGATGGCGGCGGCGGTGGCCGCGGCGGTCGCGATCGGGTCGTGGCTGGGCACGGCGCGGGCCGGGCAGGGTCGGGCTCGCAGGGTGCTCGGGCTGCGCCGGGTGCGGCGCGTGGCGTGGGTCGTGCGCCATGCGCTTCCGGTGCGGCACCGGGTGCCGGTCGCGGTCCTGGCGGCCGGTGCCGGGCTGGGACTCGTAGTGGACTCGCCGGTGCTGCCCGTATTGGCCCTGCCTGC
>NZ_WWJX01001244.1 GCF_009865215.1 Streptomyces sp. SID3343
GCGGGCGGTCGCCGTGCCGGAGCCGGCGCATGGGACGGAGCCGGCGCGTGAGGCGGAGCCGGCGATGACGGGGGCGTCGGTGACGTCGGGGGCGTCAGGGGCGTCGGCGGGGCCGTTGCCGCCGCAGTCGTTGCCGTCGTCGGGATCGACGGCGCTGCCGTCCACCCGGAAGCGGGACGCCGTCGGAGGCTGACGGCGTCGCCGTGCCGCACTCCCGTACCTGTCGTTGTTCCGTTCCGCCGGCTCTTTCGTGCCTGTCGCCGGGTCGTTTCGCCGGTTCTTCGGCGCCTGCCGCCGGCCCGTACCGCCGGCCCGTACCGCCGGCCCGTACCGCCGGCCCTCCCGTGCTTGTCGCCCTCCCACTCGGGCGAATCCGTGCCGCGTACCCCGCGTGGTCTAGACCAATATTGCGTGCTGTTCGGCGGGGTGGATACCTTCGGTCCACCGGGCCGAACGCCGTCGTGGCGTGGCTGCCCCACCCCGTCGCCACGCCCGGAGGTACATCCACCATGCTCGCTTCCCTCGCGCCGGGCTCCGTGATGGCTCGTGAGATCGCGGACCAGCCCGCCGGGTTGACCCGGATCCTCGACGAGGGGCTCGGGCCGATTCGGGCCGCGGCCGACGAGATCCGTCGGCGCGACCCGAGGTTCGTCCTGTTCACCGGGCGCGGGACGTCCGACAACGCCGGCCTGTACGCGCGCTACCTCACCGAGGTCCTGCTCGGCCTGCCCGCCGGCCTCACCTCGATGTCGACCACGACCGCGTACCGGGCCCGCCAACGGCTCGAAGGCTGCCTGGTCGTGACGGTGAGTCAGTCCGGCGGTTCGCCCGACCTGATCGCGTCCGCGCGGCAGGCCCGGGCCGACGGCGCGCTCACCCTCGCGGTGACCAACAATGCCGAGTCGGTGCTGGCGCAGGAGTCCGACCTGCATCTCGACGTACTGGCCGGCCCCGAACTCGCGCTGCCCGCGACCAAGACCTACACCGCCGAGCTGCTCACCCTCTTCCTCCTCGTGGACCACATCCGAGGCGGCGACGGCGCGGCGGCGCGGGCCCTCCCGGAGGCGGCGCGGAGCATCCTGGCCAGAGAGGCGGAGGTCGCGGCGCTCGCCGACCGCTACCGCTTCGCCGACCGACTCGTGGTCACCGGACGCGGCTACGGCTATCCGACCGCGCGTGAGGCTGCGCTGAAGATCATGGAGACCAGCTACATCGGTGCCCAGGCGTTCTCCGGCGCCGATTTGATGCACGGACCGCTCGCGATCGTCGACCACGCGTATCCGGTCCTGGCGGTCTCTCCGGACGGCCCGGCGGCCGAGGCACTGCGCCCGGTCCTGGTCCGGCTGCGCGAGCGCGGCGCGGACCTGTGCGTGTTCGGCGCGGCCGAGGCGGTGGCCGCGTTCGGGCGCGGCTTCGCGCTGCCCGCCGGGATCGCCGACGAGGTGTCACCGATTCTCGAAATCCTGCCGCTGCAACTGCTCGCGCGCGAGATCGCGTTGGCGCGCGGTTGCGACCCGGACGCGCCGCGGGCCCTGGCGAAGGTGACCGAGAC
The DNA here is from genome assembly GCF_009865215.1 of Streptomyces sp. SID3343. Lineage (GTDB taxonomy): Bacteria > Actinomycetota > Actinomycetes > Streptomycetales > Streptomycetaceae > Embleya. Next base: position 1,553 of record NZ_WWJX01001244.1, read on the forward strand.
GCGCTGACCCCGGCCGGTGGCGTCGATCGGGCGAGCGCCGGTCCTCGACGTGGCGTCGGATCAGTAGCCGTGCAGCCGTGCAGCCGTGCAGCCGTGCAGCCGTGCAGCCGTCCGGACGTCCAGCCGTCCGGACGTCCGAGTCGGATCCGAAAGGACGCTAGGCCGTGCGGTCCAGGCCCGCGGCCGCCTCGCGCGCGTCGAGCAGTCGATCCCAGTTCTCGTCCGCCCACTCGCACACGGCGGCCATCGGGACGAGCATGCTGCGGCCCAGGGGCGTCAGGGCGTAGTCGACCCGGCGAATGGTGTCGGTGTGCGCGGTGCGGGTGATCAGACCGTCGCGTTCGAGGCCGCGCAGCGACTGGGTGAGGACCTTGGCGCTGATCCCGCGCAGCGGCACCCGCAACTCGGAGAAGCGACGCGGGCCGTCCTCCAGACAACGGACGATCAGGGCACCCCATTTGTCGCCGATGCGGATCGGCGACATCGACGAGGGGCAGACGGGGTCGAACATGTCCGCCGACAACGGCTCGAGACTGCGCTCACTCATGGAACCAACCGTAGTACCCGTCCCACCCGGGTCGGCAGGTATCCGATCGGCAGGTATGCGCTGGGCAGGTATCCACAGGTATCCAATCGGTAACCAGGCTCCCCGGTAGCGTCCGGATCGGCGGTCGGAGCAACGGTTCCGACCTCGACGAACGGGGTGGGCACATGGCCGACATCATCGTTTTCGGCGCGGGCGGCAGGACCGGTCGTACGGCCGTCGCCGAGGCGCACCGGCGGGGGCACCGGGTCACCGCCGTGGTGCGGGACGTGGACAAGTACGCGGACCTGGCCGGCGAGGATGTGCGCGTCGTCGCCGGGGACGTGACGGACGCGGCCGACGTCGCTCGGCTCGCCAAGGGGCACGACGCGGCGATCGCCGCGGTGTTCGACCCGGCCAAGGCCGCCGACGAGTTCTTCGTCGCCACCGCGCACGCCCTCCTCGACGGGCTCGCCGAGAGCGGGGTCAAGCGATTGGCCTGGGTCGGCCTCGCGTCGCTGTTGCCCTCGGCCTCGGGCGAGTTGCTCATGGACCTGCCCGACTACCCGCAGGAATACCGGGCGTTCTTCCTCGCGCACGACGCGGGAGCGGCGGTGTTTCGCGACGCGACCACGGCGCTCGACTGGTTCGTCCTGAGCCCGTCCGGCGACTTCGACCACCAGGGCGTGCGTACCGGCGCCTACCGCAAGGCCCCGGGCGCCGCGGAAAGCCGAGTGTCCTACCCGGACTTCGCGATCGCGCTGATCGACGAGATCGACGCGCCGACGGTACATCGCGCGCACGTCGGCGTCGAGGACGAGCGGTAGGCGGTAGGCGAGCTGCCGCCCGACCGACGACGGAAGCGGTGACGAGAACCGGGCGCGGGGCCGGGTGGAGGGGCCGGGTGGAGGGGACGGGTGGAGGGGACGGGTGGCGGCCCAACAGCCCCGACCGGGACAGCACTTCGTCACGGTGATGCCGTCGGATCGCGCCCAAGCGGGCGGCACGACCCGCGACATCCCGGTGGTGAACCCGGGACGGGCGGGTCGGGCGACCCCGCTCGGTGGAAGCCACCGTCACCACCCGCTAGGCGCGGGCGGACCCGGTGTGTTCGACCGCGAAGAGGCGGTGTTCGACGCGGTCCATGGCGGTGCGCAGGGCGCCGAGGGCCACGCCGTCGGCGCCCAGGGCGGACAGTTCGACGCGGGGCATGCGCAGGCACAGGCGTTGCAGCTCGGCGGTCAACGGGGGCACCGCGCCGGCGAGACCGGCCGCCCAGCCGCCGACCACGACGATCTCCGGGTCCAGGGCCAGGACCAGGGCGGTGACGTCGTGGACGAGCCGTCGGACGAAGCGGTCCACCGCCTCGGCCGCGGTGGCATCGCCCTCGGCAGCGTGCCGAAACACCTCTCCGACGGCGGCTTCGTCGAGCGGGGGGAGGGGTGTTCCGGTCGTGGACAGGAGGTTCTCGGGGGTGACCTGTCGGCCCAACAGATGCAGCGCGCCGATCTCGCCGGCCGCGCCGCCGAAGCCGCGGTGCAACCGACCGTTGACGAACGATCCCGCACCCGGGCTCAGGCCGGCCATCACGTACACGATGTCGTCGGAGCCCGCCGCGACACCTTTCCAACGCTCGCCGATCGCCGCCAGGTTGGCATCGTTCTCGACCTGTACCGGACATCGGAACGAGCGGCCGAGCCGGGCACCGAGATCGAGGCCGTTCCACCCCGGCATCGCCGAGGCCAGTTGCACCACGCCGTCGGTGTCCACGATCCCGGGCGTGCCCACGCCCACGCCCCACAGCGAACCGCGGGGTACCTGCGCGCGGCGCAGCGTCTCGCTGACGGCGGTACGGACTCGCTCCAACCGGTCCTCTGCCTCGCAGTCCTCCTCGACGGTGCGCGCGGCGCGGCCGACGATCGTGCCGCTCAGGTCGGCGAGGAGGACCCGGATCCGGTGTATCCCGATGTCGATGCCGAGCAGGTACCCGGCCTCGACGTGGAAGCGGAACCGGCGAGCCGGTCGACCACGCGGCCGGCTGCCGTCCTCGGTCTCGGTGGTCGTGCTCTCGACGATCAGACCCTCGGCGAGCAGTCCGTCGACCACGCCCTCCACGGTCGGGCGGGACAGGCCGGTGGCGTCCATCAGCGCGGTCACGGTCAACACCTCGCCCCCGCGCAGCGCCCGCAGGGTCTCCGTGGAATTGATCCGCCGGACCACCGAGGAATCCCCGGCGCTCGCCTGTGTCACAGCACTTTTCCTCTCACCGCGTGCCGAAAGGGCAGACGCGGTCGTTCCGTCCCGGGATCCACTGCCGATGTGCTCGCTCAGGCGCGGACGGTCGTCGGCCCGATCGTCGTGTCGTGTGAGTCGTGTGAGTCGTGTGAGTCGTGTGAGTCGTGTGCGTCGGGTCAGGACGCGGGCCGCAGGGCGGTCGGCCCCGCCTCGGCGAAACCGAGGCGGCAGGTGTCCGCGCGGTAGGTCGCCACCGTGATCGCGGCGGTCCGGCCGAGCGTGGTGTAGGTGGTCGTCACGATCAGCACGGTGGTCCCCGGGGGGCGCTCCAGGAAGCGGGCCTCCTCGGCCTCGGCCACGCCCAACTCGACCGCGCGGTGCCGGGTCTCCAGCCGGTTCTCGCGGAGCTGACGCAGCATCAGCGACGCGCGTTCGAAGCCCGGCAGGCGAGTGGACAGCGACGGTACGACGGAGCGTGACACGTACAGGTACTCGACGCCGACCACCTGGCGCATCGAGAACTGCCGGCGGCGCAGCCGGTGCACGAGCGCGGACGGGCGGCCCTTGAGGGTCGCCGCGAAGTCGTCGGTGACCGGGACGGTCGCGATGTCGATGACCTCGCGGTCACGCAGGTCCACGCCGGGCCAGCCTTCGCCGTCGGCGCTCAGCGACACGTCCACCCGGGGCCCGGCGACGGTGGTGCCGGCGCCGCGTTTGCGGACCAGGCGACCTTCGAGTTCGAGCTGTTCCAGAGCGTGCCGCAGGGTTGCGCGGGCGACGCCGAACCTGGCCGCGAGGTCGCGCTCGTTGGGGAGGATGTCGCCGGAGCTGAAGTCCTCCTCGATCGCCCTGAGCAGCGACGTGCGCAACTGCCAGTACTTGGGCTCGCCGAACATCGTGTCGTCCGGCAATGTCGCCATGTTGCCCATGGACGCCCCCTCGGCTCCCCGACGCCTGCGCGGCTCGGCCTTATTGCATGTTCGGTTTACTAAAGACGGTTGAATATAACCCCGCCGGGACCCGAAAGGTCCAGACCAACGCCCCGGATGCTCCCGGTGAGCTGCCTCACATCGGCGGTGCCTGGTCGGGCGCCCCTAAGCTGACCTGCGCGAATGGTGTTCCGCCCGATACGGAGGGCGGGCTCGCGAAGGAGGGGTCCCATGGGCCGACGTCGCTCGAATACCCCCACTGCGCCCACCCATTCGGCGCCGTGCACCGTCACCGTGTGCCGAGGATGCTGCTGCGGGACCGCCAAGGTCGCCGCCGAGGACCACGCGGCCCAGGTGAGCGAGTTGCGCGGAGCGCTCGCGGACACGCCGGTCACGGTTCGGCTCAGCGACTGTCTGGGACCGTGCGAGCGCGGCAACGTGATCGTGGTACAGCCGTCCGCGGCGGGGCGCGCGGCGGGTGGGCGGCCGGCATGGTTCGGCACGGTCAACGATCCGGACGCGACGGGCGAGATAGCGGCGTGGGCGGCGGCGGGCGGCCCCGGAGTCGAGGACGCGCCGGGGCTGTTGGGGCTGTACGCGTTCACGCCCAACCGCAAGGCCAGGCAGGGGATCGACGGCGGGACCTGACCGGGACCTGACCGGGCGTGGGCGGGGTGTGGGCTGGTTGCGGGGCGCGGCGGGGTGTTGGTTGGGCGGTCGGCGTGGGTGGGCACGGTCGACGGTCGTCGGTCGGGATGCGTCGGGTGGAATGGCGGCGTGGGTGGCGGCTGGCGGGTTCGGAGTCGTGGACGTGCCGGGGTTGTTGGGGTTGTGTGCGTTCGCGCCCCATCGCGAGGCCGGGCGGGGGATCGACGGCGGGACCTGACCGGGACCTGACCGGGCGTGGGCGGGGTGTGGGCTGGTGGGCATGGTCGACGGTCGGGATGCGATGGGTGGGATGGCGGCGTGGGTGGCGGCGGGCGGGTTCGGAGCCGTGGACGTGCCGGGGTTGTTGGGGTTGTGTGCGTTCACGCCCAACCGCAAGGTCGGTCGGGGGATCGACGGCGGGACCTGATCGGGGGCGTGGACGGGGTGTGGGCCGGTGGGCATGGTCGCGGGGCGGCGGCGGGGTGCCGGGTGGGCGGCCGGCGTGGTTGGGCATGGTCGTCGGTCGGGATGCGTCGGGTGGGATGGCGGCGTGGGCGGCGGCGGGCGGGTTCGGAGCCGTGGATGCGCCGGGGTTGTTGGGGCTGTACGCGTTCACGCCCCATCGCAAGGCCAGGCAGGGGATCGACGGCGGGACCTGACCGGGGGCGGATGGGTTCGGGCCGGCCGAGTGCGGGGCGGGCGGCGGGGCTCGGGCCGGTGGGGACGTTCGCGGGGCAGCGGGCGGTGCGCGGGTATCATCGGTCGGGACCCGGGCGCCCGGGACGGCCTTCGGTGCTCGGAATGGTGGCGGTTGCACGTGGCTCGTGTCGGCTTGACCGCCGATCGGCTCGCGGAAGCGGCCGCGGATCTCGCCGACGAGGTCGGGTTCGACAACGTCACGGTCTCGGCGCTCGCGCGGGGTTTCGGAGTCAAGGACGCGAGTCTGTACTCACACGTCAAGAACGTGCGAGATCTGCGCACGAGGGTGGCCGTGCGGGCGGCGGCCGACTTCGGTGACCGCCTTGCCGCGGCGATCGCGGGCCGGGCCGGCCGTGACGCGCTGGTCGCGTTCGCCGACGCGTATCGGGACTTCGCGCTCGCCCACCCCGGCCGCTACTCGGCGACCCGGATGCCGATTCCGCCCGAGATCGTCGCCGACTCCCCGGGCCACCTGCGGATGATGGAGAGCACGGCAGCGACGCTGCGCGGCTACCCCCTCGCCGAGCCGGACCTGACCGACGCGGTACGGCTGCTGCGCAGCACCTTCCACGGCTTCGTCGCCATCGAGGCCGACGAAGGCTTCCAACACCCACGAGACGTGGCGGCGTCGTGGGAGCGCGTCGTCGCGGCCCTCGACGTGGCGTTGCGACATTGGCCGTCGAGGGTTGGGTGACTGGGCGGCTGGGGGCCGGGTGACTGGGCGGCCGAGTGGCCGGGGGCCGGGTGACGGGGGTGGTTGGGCCGGCGGGTGACCGGGTGGCCGGGTGGCCGGCCTCTGGGTGGCTGGGCCTCGGGTGACTGGGTGGCCGGCGGCCGGGTTGGGCCGGGGGTGCGAGTTGGATCAGGTGGTCGGGTCACCGACGGTCGATCTGCTCACCGGCCGCCGCTCGCGCCCGGTCGGGAGCAGACGTCGAGCCACCGGGACGGAAGCCTGAGAACGGTGAGCGGGCGTCTGCGCCTTCGCACGTCCGCACGTCCGCACGTCCGCGCCTCCGCGCCTCCGCGCCTCCGCGCCTTCGCGCCTTCGCACGTCCGCGCCTTCGCGCCTTCGCACGTTCGCACGTCCGCGCCTTCGCGCCTTCGCGCCTCCGCACGTTCGCACGTTCGCGCCTTCGCACGTTCGCGCCTCCGCGCGTCCGCGCCTTTGGGGGCTTTCGGGAGTCTGTGATGGTGGTGGGGGTTGACTTCAAGTTGGGTTGATGTTTGAGGGTGGGGTTCGGGCCTCCCAGGGTGGGAGGTCGGATGGCCCCGGTGGGGCGGGAGTTCGGAGAGTGTGGGATGCGTGCTGTTCGGCTGTACGAGTTCGGGGATGCCGGGAAGTTGCGCTTCGAGGAGGTGGCGGATCCGGTGCCGGCGGCGGGGCAGGTGCTGATCGATGTTCAGGCGTCCGGGGTGCATTGGATCGAGACCACGCTCAGGCGCGGAGTGAGCGTCGGGCCGCACGCGCCGCCCGTGTTGCCGACCACTCCCGGGGCGGAGGTCGCCGGTGTGGTGGGCGCGGTGGGGCCCGACGTGGCCGCGGAATGGTTGGGGCGGCGAGTCGTCGCGCAACTGGACGCGTTCGGCGGTGGATACGCGGAGCGGGCCGTCACCTCCGTCGCGTCGCTGCACTCGATTCCCGATCACCTCGACGTCGATCACGCCGTGGCCGCGATCACGACCGGGGCCACGGCGCAGGGCGTGCTCGACGTCGCGCGGTTGTCGGCCGACGACGTCGTGTTGGTGATGTCGGCGGCCGGCGGATTGGGCAGCCTGTTCGTCCAAGCCGCGCGGCGACTGGGCGCGGTGGTCGTGGGTGTAGCCGGCGGGGCCGCGAAGGTGGAGCGCGTTCGTGCGCTCGGTGCCGATGTCGCGGTGGACTACCGGGCCGCCGACTGGCCCGACCGCGTCCGGGACGCCTTGGGCGATCGGGTGGTGAGTGTGGTGCTCGACGGCGTCGGCGGCGCGTCCGGTCGCCAGGCGCTCGAACTGCTGGGCCCCGGTGGGCGCTTCCTGTTGTACGGCTGGGCCTCGGGCGAGCCGACCGAGATCGGTACCCGCGACCTGATCGAGCGTCAACTGAGCGCGACGTGGGCGATCGGACCGAACATGGTTCCCGCCGGCGGGATGCGCGAGTTGGTGACGCGATCGCTCGAAGCCGCCGCGGCGGGCCGCCTCGTGCCCACGATCACCCGTTTCCCGCTCTCGCGGGCCGCCGACGCGCACGCGGCGCTGGAGGCCCGCGAGGCCGAGGGCAAGGTCGTCCTGACGGCGTAGACGGCGTAGTCAGCCTGCTTGGCTTGCCCGCCCGGTGAGGACGAGGAGGTCGACGCCGGCGGTGACGAGGGTGTGGTCCAGCGGGGCGTGCCGGAACAGGGCCCGGTAGTAGACCGGCGCGGCGAGTGCGTCGAGGGTGAACCGCATCGTGGTGTCGTCGAGTTCGGGGATCCCCCCGCGCTCGGCGGCCCGCCGCAGGACGGTCTCGGTGCTGCGGCGGCGGGTGTGGAAAACCTCGTCGAGGAACGTGTCACGCAGCTCGGGGTCACCCGCGAGGTCGGCGACGAGCGCGGGCAGGACTCGCCCGAGCAAGGTGGTCTCGAAGGCGGTGACCAGGGTGGAGACGCCCGCCACCAGGTCGGCCCGCAGTTCGCCGGTGTCGGTCGTGGGAGTTGTAACCAGGAGCGTGGCGACGGCGTCCGTGATCAGGTGCTGCTTCGAGGGCCGGCGCCGGTAGGTGGCGGGCCGGTAGACGCCGGCGTTCTCGGCGACCTGGCCGATGGTGAATTCGGCGTAGCCCACCTCGGCGAGGCCATCGAGGGTCGCGGTTCGCACGACCGCGTCGATCTCGGGGTCCTTCTCGGGGTCCTTTTGGCGACCGGCGGCGCGCGGTGGGGTGGGAGTCGGCGGCACGAGCGTCCTTTGCGGGTGGGCCCTGATGCGCGGGAGGGGGAGGGCCGGTCGGGAGCGGTTCGGTGCCATCGTTTTGAATTGATACAGGTCGTACTGCATCACTGAGCAGGTGGTCGTTTCGGGCTGCCTCGCGGATGGCCGACCGCCTCTTGTCGAAGGGCCTCCCGTGTCCGCCCCCGCCCCCGTGCCCGTCCCCGTGCCTCCCGCCGTTTCGCCCAGCCTCGATCCGGCTCCCGAACCCAACGCCGACCCCCGGCCGATCCGCCCTCCCCGAGCCGCTCGCCCCTCCGCGCCCCCGTCGCGATCGGCGCCCTGATCGCCCTGACCCTGGCCGCGCTCGACCTGCGCGCGCCGGTGACCGCCACCGGCCCGCTGCTGAGCCGCATCCGCGACGACCTCGGTCTGTCCGGCGCGGCCGTCGGCGTACTGACGTCCCTTCCGGTGCTGTGCCTGGGCGCGTTCGCGTTCGTCGGCCCCGTGCTCGGGCGGCGCTGGGGCGAGGCCCCGAGTGGTGCTCGCGAGTCTGGTCCTGCTCATGGTGGGGCCGCCGTCCGCCAGATACCGGACCCGGGCGCGCTGTTCGCCGGACGGCACTGATCGGGGCGGCCGTCAGGCGCGCGAACGTGCTGTTGGCAGGGTTGATCCGACGCCGATTCGCGGGCGCGGTGGCCGGCGTGACCGCGTTCTACTCGGCGTGCCTGAC
>NZ_WWJX01001245.1 GCF_009865215.1 Streptomyces sp. SID3343
CTAGTGCCGCATCAGGCAACGTTTGCCCTGTCGTGACGTGACGCGCCGTCCGGGATGCGCCCCAGACGGCGGGTGGACCGCGAGGCTGTGTCCGTGGCAGAGCGCGTGCGGGTACGAGAGATCGACGACGACGAGGGACGACGGCTTTTGCGGATCGTCCGCCGCGGCACCGGGTCGGTGGTGACGTGGCGGCGGGCCCAGATGGTCCTGCTGTCCGCGCAGGCCATGAGCGTCGCGAAGATCGCCGAGGTGACGTTCACCAGCGCGGACCGGGTCCGCGACGTGATCCACAACTTCAACGCCGACGGCTTCGACTCCTCACCCCCAAATACAAAGGCGGGCGCCCGAAGACGTTCACCCTTCCCGAACGCCGCGAGATCAAGAAGACCGCCAAGTCCACACCGGCCGAGCACGGCCTTCCCTTCTCGACCTGGAGCCCGGCCAAACTCGCCGACTTCCCGGTCGCCGAGAGGGTGGTCGACGACATCAGCCACGAGGGACTCCGCGTCCTGCTCCACGAGGAAGGCGTCTCCTTTCAACGCGTGAAAACCTGGAAGGCCTCCCGCGACCCGGACTACGCGGTCGAGAAGGCCCGGATCGAACACCTCTACGCCATCGCCGACGGCGAGGCCCTCTCCGAGCCCGGTGAACCCGAAGTCGTCTTCCGCATGGACGAGTTCGGCCCACTCGACCTCCAACCCCACCCCTGCCGACAGTGGGCCGAACGCGGCGGAAGACACAAGGATCCCGACCGTGAACCCCGTCCTCGCCGCCGCGCGACCTACACCCGGCCCCACGGGGTGCGGCACCTGCTCGCCGCCTACGACCTGAGCAACGACAAGCTCTACGGCCACGTCAAGAAGACCAAGACCCGCACGAAGTTCCAGGAATTCTGCCGCTACCTGCGAACCCTCCACCCGATCGGACCCGAATCGCGATCGTGCTCGACAACTTCTCGCCGCACCTGACGACGAGGAAGTGTCAACGCGTCGGAGACTGGGCCGCGGCCAACAACGTCGAGTTCGCCTACACACCGACCAACTCGTCGTGGCTGAACCGCATCGAAGCCCAGTTCACCGCTCTCCGATACTTCGCCCTCGACGGCACCGACCACCCCGGCCACAAAGCCCAGGGCAGCATGATCCGCCGCTACATCATCTGGCGAAACAAAACACGCCGCCGACGAACGCCTACGTCAGATCGTCAACAGGGCAAACGTTGCCTGATGCGGCCCTAGAGCACACGTTCCGGATGATCAAGCAGACGCTCGGCTGGACCCGGCCGAAGCTCCGCACCCCGGAAGCCGCCGACCGCTGGACGCGGCTGATCATCACCGCTCACACCCAACTCCGCCTCGCCCGACCACTCACCGAGGACCTTCGCCGACCCTGGGAACGACCGGCCGAACCGAACAGGCTCACCCTGGCCCGAGTCCGCCGGGGGGTTCAGGAACCTCCGCCCAACCTGCCCTGCCCGGCCCGAGTACCGAAACCGACCCGCCCAGGCCCGGGTCGACCACTTGGCTCAAAGAACCAGCGGCCCGCCACCCGCTACGACGTGGGCAAAACCATCAAACGCCCCGAGACCATCGTCGAACGCGACCAGGCCAGACCATAAAGCACAAGCTGAGCGGCTTCCCCGCCGTGATCGACCACTGCGCTCGCGTTTCGGCCTGGTTCGACGAACACATGGCCCCCGCGCCCACGGTCTGACCCGAGATGCAGCAGAGGCAGCCTCGTATGGCCGATGTGTACAAGGTGGTCGGACCCGGATACCGGGCACTGTCCGCCATGGTGGAGTTCCTCCACGACAGCCCCGCCCCCGACGACGTCCTGGAACTGGTCAGGCTGCGTGTCGGCCGGATCAACGGCTGCTCGGTGTGCGTCGACCTGCACGCACACCGGGCCGATGCCGCCGGGGAGACCAACGAACGGCTGTGGTCGGTCGCCGCGTGGCCGGATACGCGGTTCTTCACCGACCGCGAACGCGCCGCGCCGGCGCTCGCCGAAGCGGTCACGCGCATAGCCCGCGCCGGGACGGACGCCGAACTCCACGAGTACTACGCCGATCTCGGTGGGCCCGATGTCGACCAGCTACGGGTTTGTGAGGGTCACGATGACTCAGTCGGTGGTGTCCCAGGACTTCAGGAGTCGGTGGTGTCCCAGGACTTCAGGACCGCCGCGACGCTCGCCGCGGTGGACGACGCGCGGATCAACTCGTCGGCGAGCGCGGTGACACCGACCTGGGTGAGCTTGACCGACACGCCGCACGCCGAGAGGTAGCCGTGGGCCACCGCCACTGCCACCCGCAGATTCGAGTGCTCCAACCAGCGCATCCGGCCCAGGCTGTGCACGAGCGCCGCGGCTTTGGCGTAGGGGCCGTGGTAGACGTCCTGTCCGGCGATCACCGCCCGATGCCGCTCCACGGCCGCTACCGGCACCCCGTAGTCGTCCGGGGCCGGATCGTCGCGCCCCGCGCGATGTGCCACCTCGAGGATCCACGCCAGATCCACGCTCACACTCACCCGCGCGCCTCGATCTCGTCCAGGAGGTCGCCGTAGCCGTCCAGGACCTCCTGCGCGCCTGCGAGGAACACCTCGCGCAGACGTTCGTTGTCCGTGCGGATCAACTGTTCCACGTACTCGTTCACCGGTATGTGCCGCGTCTCCGCCGCCTGACGCGCCATCTCCGCCGCAGTCTCCTCCAAGCGGAGGTTCACCTGAGTCTTCGCCATACCCCGCAAGCTACCACCTGATAGCAACACGGGATCGGCTCGCCGACCAACTCGCGACGGCAGATGTGGTGGACGGCGACCCCGTCGTCGAGGCAGTGCGAGGCGGCGGTGAGAATACAGCCGTCGGGGAGCCGAGGGGACGACTCTTGTGCCACCGCCTGCGGGTTGTCCCGGCCACCGAAGCTCTGCCGGACGCGTTTGTCGAGGACGTCGTTCCACTCGCGCATGTCCTGTTCGATCCTCTCCCGCAAACTGCGATCCTCCCTGCGGTGCAGAAGGGGGACGAGGTCCGCAGCCTCGGACATGCCCGTGGTCATAGTTCCTGCCATGTGCGGCGGGCGGCCCCGGGCAGGGAGACGGCTACCTGTTGTCATCCTTCCGGTGGGGCGTCCGAGCGGCGACCCGACACCGACGGACCTCTTGCCCGAGGGGCGTCCGGCGACACGGCGCAGTCCCGGGTGTCCTCATCGCGGACCGCGGCGCCCCGGCGAGCCGCTTCGTCGTAGCCTGCGAACATGACCGACGCTCTTTCCCCGTCCCCGTCCCCGTCCCCGTCCCCCTCCCCGTCCCAGGCCGTCGAGCTGCTGCTGGCGGGCAACCGGCGCTTCGTGGGCGGCACTCCGCAGCATCCGAATCAGGACGCCGCGCGCCGCGCGCAGACCGCACCCGGCCAGCGCCCGTTCGCGGTGCTCTTCGGCTGTTCCGACTCACGCCTGGCCGCCGAGATCATCTTCGACCGGGGCCTGGGTGACCTGTTCGTGGTTCGCACCGCGGGCCACGTGGCGGGCCCGGAGGTGCTGGGCAGCATCGAATACGGCGTGAGCGTTCTGGACTGCCCGCTGGTCGTGGTGCTCGGGCACGACTCGTGCGGCGCGGTCGCGGCCGCCCGTGCCGCCGTGACCGACGGTGTCGCCGCCACCGGGTACGTACGCGACGTCATCGAACGCGTGACTCCCAGCATCCTCGCCGCCCGCGCGGCCGGTCTCACCCACGACGACGACATCATCGCCGAGCACATTCGGCACAGTGTCGGCCTCCTCATGGACCGCTCGCGAGAACTCGCCGAGCGCGTCGCCGCAGGACGGACGGCCGTGGTGGGCCTGTCCTACCGGCTGACCGACGGCAGGGCCCGACTCGTCACGGCCCACGGCCTGCCCGCCGAAGCGACGACCCCGAGCCCGGACGCCTGAACCATGACACCACCGGTGCGCCACGGCCGGGCGAGGCCGGCGCACGGACGGCTGGGAGCTGTCCGGCCGATCATGTGACTGTCGCCTGATCTGCTCGTTGTTCCCGTCATGGGACGGGAGAACGCGGCGATCCGTCGGACGCCGAGTGGGAGCGGTTGTGGCCGTTCCTGCCGGTGAGCAACGGCCGTTGTGGGCGGTGGCGTGATCATCGGCAGGTGCTCGACGGGATTCTTCACCCGGTTCGGACCGAGGTTCACCGGCGTGATCTGCCGGAGCGGTTCGGGCCGTGGAAGACGGTCTACGAGCGCCATCGGCGTTGGTCTGCCGACGGAACCTGGGAACTCGAGGGTGCGGCCGACGCGGCAGGGGAGATCGACTGGGATATGTCGGTTGATTCCGGCATCGTGCGCGCCCACCAGCACGCGGCCGGCACCCGGGTCGATCCACTACCGGCTCTCGCCGACTCGAAGGGGGCCGAGTCGCCGGAACACCAGGACGAAATCCTGCGGCAGAGCCTCGTCGGCCGGCTGGTGGAGGTGGCGCGGGAGGCGAGGGCCTGGGCCGTTCGCGCGGCGGCTTCACCGGCGAGATCCACCTGAGCGCGGACGGCCGTTGCCGCCCGCTGTCCCTGATCGTCACGCCGGGGCCGCGAGCCGACTGCACCCGGTTCATACCGGTGCCGGAGAAGATCCGAGTCCCCCGGCTCGGATTTGGCAGGCCCCGCAAGAAACCCGACAGCTTCGCAGCCGACAAGGCCTACGGCAACGGTCCTTGCCGCCAGTACCTGCGGCGGCGCGCCATCCGCCACACGATTGCGAAGATGGCCGACAGTCAAGCCGCCCGCCTGCGCAAAGGACCGCGAGGTGGCCGGCCACCGGTGTTCGACGAGGAGCGGTACAAGAAGTGCAACACCGTCGAGAGGGCCATCAGTAGGCTGTAGAACTCCTGCGCCGTCGCGACGCGTTGCGGCAAGCGCGGCTATGTATTCCTCGGCGCTGTCACCGCAGCCGCCCTCGTCGCCCGGCTCCGCACCTGACCGCGCGCCAGGACCTCAACTCACCGAGGCGCCCGGCGCCAACACCAAGCCCGCTGCCGCGAGGAAGTCCTCAAGGCTGACGACGCCGCTGCCGCTGCCGTCGTCTCATTCGGTCAGGAGTCCGGAGAAGCGGCGGTAGTCAGCGCCGGGCCGGGAGAACAACGCTGGTCAGGACGCGGATGGCGACACGAGCCGAAGGCCGTGACGCGGTGACGCGGTGACGCGGTGACGGTGATCATGCTCCGGTCAACGACGGTTACGTGAGGGGGAACGGGGAAGCCGGCGTCTCGTCACACGATCGGTGGCGGCGCGTGGTCTGTCGTGACCGTGCCGAAGGTGGGACCGCTCACAAGCCAGGCGACCCGACGAACCCAATCCAGACTCGCCGGCCGCCGACACAAGGCGACCACCGCCCTGCAACTCCTCACCCAAGCCCTCGATCTCCTCGCCGCGGGACAGGCACTCCCCCCGGCCGACCGGCGTCACAAGGACTTCTTCAACGCCGCTGAACGGGTTCTGCGCGACATTCGGAAACTGCTCTAAACGCCACCCGGGACACCCGATCCCAGCGATGACGAATACGTACAGTGCGCGAACAAGTCCGTCTGCGTATCCGCGCAGGCGGCCGGCGGATACGATCGGCTCTTCGCACTAACCCGGGGGTGTGTGATGGCTGAACGGTTCACAGTCGACTTCGAATGGCTGGACACGTTGATCGCCGCGTTCGACGGCTCGACGCAGGCGACGGACGCGGCGCTGGACGCACTGCACGAGACCGGGCCGATTCGGACCGGGCACAAGGATCTCGACAAGGCGTGCGACCACTTCAAGGGCAAGTGGGAGAAGCGGGTCAGGGACTTCCGGGGCGCGATCGGCGGGTTCCGGGGTGCGGTCGATCAGTCCAGGACCGCGTATGGCGCGACCGAGCGGCACGTGACCGGCTCCATGGCCCGACTGGCCGGCACCGTCCCGCCCGCCGGACCTGTCGACGCCGCCTCGCTACGCCCGCTCCTGGATCCCGCCGGCCCGCCCGTCCCCGAGCCGAGTCGGATACGGGAGGCGCTGGGATGACCTCGGAGCGGGAGTTTCCGGGGCTGCGCTTCGATCCGGCGCCAGGGCTGGTGCCGTCGATTGGGCTGCTGGGCGAGAAGGTACGCCAGGCCTGCGGGCAACTGGGTGCCGTGCGTGCGCAGTTGGAGACTGCGCTGCGCGATCCGGGGGCGTGGACCGGCGCGGCCGGGGGCTCCTGCCACGACGCGGTGCAGCACATATATCCGGAGGTCTGGATCATGCACGACGCGCTGTCCGGCGTCGAGCACACGCTGGGCGAATGGTCGTACCTCCTGGCGGAGTACCAGCGTTCCCGCACGACCTTGGAGGAGCAGGCGGTGGCGGCTCGGGCGTTGGTCAAGCAGGCGAAGGCCGACCCCGACGTGGAGATCGGGTTCACCGAGATCGTCGTTCGGTCGGATGAGGAGCGGGAAGCCTTGTTGACACGTCACGGGGCCGCGAAGCAGGCGCTGACCCGGGCACAGGACGAGCTCGATCGCGTCATCGACGCCGCGAAGCGCCTGAAGGAGCAGCACGACGAATCCGCAGGGGCGTTCGCCAAGCAGATCCGAGGTTTCGCCGACCACCTGCCGGACCGTGACACGATGACGCCGGCGGGCTCGAACATCATCCCCCCGTATTTCACGAAGCCACCGGCCGGTCGCGAAGACGTGGGGCCGAAACGCGAGTTCGACGTGAGCGACCCCTCCGCGAGGGACCACGCGACACGCTTGGCCGCCATGACCATGGTCGCCGCGCAGGACGCGTATTTCGACAACGACCGCGCGGCTTCCTACATGAAGCACTGGCTCGAAGGAGACGGACAAGACGTTCAGTTCGATGCCAAGGAGTTCGTGAACGCGAACCCCGGGTTCCAGGCGAAGCTGAACGAGATCATAAAAACCAAGGGACCGACCGGTAGTTTCGACACCGGCTGGCAGAACGGCACTGTGTGGGAGGACATGGAGAACGGCGAGGTTCCCAAGGAGCTACGGGACTTCTACTACACAATGAACGGTTATCAGTACCGGATCGTCGGGACGGACTTCACCATGGTTGACGGCGAGCCGGTCGGGCAGGTCCGCGTCGACATCTACAAGCGGTACAATTGGGGAAACCCCGAGGGCGGAGCGCCCAGGAACGACATCGAGGGCGTCCCGCAGAACGACCTGGCCCGCCTCAACGAGACCGGTCTCGCGCACGATTTCGACATCGTGGGCAGCACCACGTTCTATGCCGCTCCGCGTCCCGCCTGATGAACCGTCCCGACGCGGGCGCCGCGGAAGTAAGGGGAACGCGCAGGGTGATCCTCCTGGTGGCCGCGTTCCTCACCGGCATGGCGATCCTCGGCGGTGTGACGATCGCGGGGCTGTATCTCTACCTCCGGCACCCCTGGTCCCCCTCGCAGCACGATCGACGTGCCTACCCCGGAAGCGACGACATTTCCCTGAAGAAGTCCTTGCGGCTCACCGGAACCACGCTGCCGGAAGGAGCCGTCAATGTTCGTTATTACGTGCAGGGAAACATGATGGGGACGCTCTTGCAGCTCTCCTACCAGGTGCCCTGCCACGATGTTCCCGCCATCACGGCGGAAGCGAACACCACGATTCCGATCGCTGTCGACAGCTTGGAGAACAACGCGCTCCGATTCGCCAAGCGCCACGGTTGGAGCCCGGAGCACGGCACCACGGTCGCCTTCAGCGACGACCAGACCTGGAACACCGTGATCATGGTGCAAACACCGGCTACCGGGGATTGCTCCGTGTATCTCCGCGCCTTCACCTGACGCCGACACAGGCCCGCCGGCTCCGACGGCGGCGTTGATGCGCTCGATCAACGCGCCTTGCAGCAGCCGGGGTTGGGTGGCGTACGTGGGGTCGAGGCGGTGCAGGTCCAAGCGGCCGGTGTCCGGGTCGCAGTGGCCGGCCATGGCGTGCTCCGCGTACTCGGAGCACGCCTTGAGACGACGCACCTGTGGTCGGATGCGGGCCCTTCCGCGCCGGTAGCGGCGCGGTAGGCACATGCGGTGTGCCGGCTATCCCCGGGTGTCGAGGCTGTGTCGACCGTCCGGGTCGACGGTGGCCGCCTTGTCCTGCAGCGCTGGTGGCCACATCAGCCAGGGGCCGTGCTCCGCTCAGTTCGACGAGGGCCGCCTTCCGGCGGGGGTCGCTGCTCTGACGGGCGAGAACCTGGGAGAGATGCCGACGGGCCGCGTCCAGGGAAGCGGTGTCCTGCCGAGCCTCGGCCGGCTCTTCCTGTCTCTGTTCGAGCCACGCGGGCAGGTGGGATCGGAAATCGTTCTCGTCCGCCACGGCATTCTTGATCTCCACCGCGAAGTCCCGTACCCGGTCCTCCTCGAAGAACTGCACGCTCTCCGCCTCGTCCGCCGTCGGCACGGGACGATGGGGATACTTCGCCCGATACACCCTGCCATCGGGTTGGGTCAGGTAGATGGAATGGGCCTGTCGGCCGGACTCGAAACGGGCCCGGAGGCCGGCGAGCGGAATCGTCCCCGCACCGGACGAGACCACCGCGTGCTCGTAGAGCACGAGTTCGCCCGCTCGCCCCGTCAGCCGCACGCCCAGGCCCGGATCGCGGAGATCCTTCACCGCCCGCTTCAGCGCGTCCACCCGTCGGCCGTACTCGGTGCTCTCCCACCCGACTCGCTCCCGCGCGGCCGCCTCCAGCCTGCCGGACTTCTTCTCCAGCCCACGCAACTCCCGCCGCGCCCGGGCCAGATCCTTCCGATCGCCCACGTAGCGCGCGCCGAAAGCGAAGGCCCACCCCCCGGGATACCTGCTTCGCCTCCAGACCACGAAGGCCACACCGCCCAGCAGCACGAACACGACCACGCGCACACCTTCCACCCGCCCCTCCCGATCGTCGTCCAACGCACCCGATCTGTCATACCGACCAAAATCCGATGATGTGGACGAATCGACCAAGAAGGCAACCGCACGAAAACCCGCCGCGAAGGCCAGCCGGCCGGAGCGGGGACGCACGACCTGCCACCCACGCCACCGGCGTCCGGGACCCGCGCAGCGCAGTGGCGGGCCGGGGCGCCGGCGGTTTCCCGTGGCGTCGGGCGGAGATTCTCCCTGGGTCGACCGCGGAGCACCCCGATGTGGACCGCGACTGGACGTCCTCGATTGACGGCGTACACCAACCAATCAGTCGCTGGGTGTCCGGACTTGGCCGGTCGGGAAGTGCGGGCGGACGTCGCTCGACTTCGGGCTGTCGGCCAAGGCGGTGAGGTCGCCGGCCGTGACCGAGCCGCCGTGCTCGTCGATAACGGGGACTGACCCGGGCCCGGGAGGTGTGCAGTTCGACGGGCGGGGCCTGCCAACGGCTGCATCCGGTGTGGGTGTTGTCAGTGTTCCTGGAGGTCGAGCTTGGAAAGGTACATGGGGATCTTCGCCACGGTCCTCGTGGGGACCGAGGTTGTCTGCCGCGTGTTGTGCACCAGGTCTCGCACGATGAGCGTATAGACACCTCGGTCGTGTGCGAGCTCAGCCGTGTACAAGGTATTCACGGACGTGACGTCCTTCTCCTGTGCCTGTGTCACGAGGTCACGGCTTCCAACCATGCGCTTGTGCCCTTCACGACTCGTCCGGGTTGAGAACTCGGTCGTGCACGGTGTGGCCATACCTCTGCGGCACCGGGACGAGGCGCAACGGGGCCGCGTGTCCTCGATGCGCAGGGCCCCTGCGGAGAGCGGTACGTCGAGTACCGCCATCTATCGGTGTGCGCGATCGATCAGGGCTGCGAGGGAGTGGTCGCGGCGTTCGATCAGGCCGTCGGTGTAGAGCAGGAGGGTGTCGTTCGGGACGAGGCGAATCTCGTCCTCGTCGTAGGTGGCCTCGGCGAAGGCGCCCAGGAGCGGTCCGCTCGGCAGGGGCAGGTGGTGGGCGGTGCGGTCGCGGATCCACAGCGGGGGCAGGTGTCCGGCACGGGCCCAGCGCATGATGCGGCTGCTCGGGTCGTACAGGGCACAGATGGCGGTTGCGGTGACATCGTCGGTGAGGTGGTGGGTGACGGTGTTGAGCCAGGTGAGCAGTTGCGCGGGGCCGGCGCCGGTGACGGCGAGGCCGCATGGCCGAGTGGGACGCCCGGGCCGCGGTGCTGGATCGGCTGGAGGTGGCTGTGAGCCGCCGGCCCGGCCGACGTGTCCGGTTTCCCTCCTCGGAGGAGCTTCCCCCGGTGCCTGCCTCCGTGCCCGAGATCGGGCCGGTCGCGTTCTCCGCGCAATTCGACGACGGGATCGAGCGTCGTTTCGATCTTTCGCATCTGCCGTGTCCCCGGCTGGTGCGGCGCCTGGTGCGGGCCCTGGCCGAGATCGGCGGGCGGGAACGGGAGCAAAGGTCCGGGTTCACCACGGAGACCACCAGGCGGCAGATCGAGAGGTTCGTCCGTTTCGTGGCACAGGTGGAGGCGGACGACGCCGGGCGTTTCGACGTGGACGATCTCACGCCGGAACTACTCGAGGCATTCGAGCTCGAGCTCATAGCCGACCACCAGGACACAAACACCAACATCCCGTACGCGACGACGTCTGGCATCCTGCGGCTTGTCCGCGACGAGCATCCCGACGACTTCGACGCGGAACTGCAGGCCCGATTGGGCTTCACCGTGGTGAAGGCCACCGTCGAGCGCAGGCCGCTGGACGCGTATCCGACCCCTGTGTTCGAGGCCATCGAAGCCGCTGCGCTGGCAGACATCCGCGGGATTTGACGGCCTACGAGGAGGCCCGCGATGCAGGCCGCTACCGGAAGATCCGCCGACCGATTGTGATTTTCGATCCGGTGAGGCCGCACCTGGCTCAGTACACGACCGGCATCAACCGCGGCGAGAAGGTCGACATCCGGCTCCTCGGGCCGCGCGAGCGTCAGCGGGCGGCGAGGAGTGGGTGCCCCCCGGGCAGCGGCAGACCCGGCAGATTGGCCCGCGCAGCCTCACATACGGGATCTCAGCACGTCGATCTCACAGCCCGGCGCGGACGGGTCGAAGCCGTGCTCGATCAGCCAGCGAACTGCCGGCAGGCTTCGCAAAGACCACCACGCGTGGATCACGTCGACGTCGATGTCGGTGCCATAGCCGGCGATGACGTCGTCGAGGTGCTCCTCGTGTCCGAGCGTGAAGGTGGCGAGGTCGTACAGGGCATCACCCTGGCCCGCCTCGGACCAGTCGATGATGCCGGTGACCTCGTCGCCGTCGACGAAAACGTGCGCGATCTGCAGGTCGCCGTGTGTGAACGCCGGAGTCCACGGCCGGAGCGCGGCCTCGGCGACCTGGCGGTTGTGGGTGACCAGGTCGGCGGGCAGGAGGCCGTTCGTCACGAGCAACTCGCACTCGTCGTCGAGCTCCGCCGCCGGCGCGACGATGCTCCGCCCGGCCCGG
>NZ_WWJX01000131.1 GCF_009865215.1 Streptomyces sp. SID3343
CCGGCCTGATCCCGACCGGCTGGATCCTCGGGCCGCTGCTGCGCGCCGGGGTCGAGCATCCGTGGCTGCCGGCGGCGACCGAGTTCTGCCGGGCCGCGGTCGAGCGGTTGGCGACGACCCACCCGTACGAGGTCGAGGCCGCCGTCGCGTTTCTCGACGGCGTCCCGGATCGGCGCTGGGCCGAGGGTCAGGCGCGGCGGCTGGGCGAACTCGTCCGGGATCAACGGCTGGTGCTGCTCGACCCGGCGCACCCCGAACAGGCCCGGCTCGCCCCGGGCTATGCCGCCGGCGAGTATCACCTGCCGCACGACTTCGCGCCCTGCCCGGACAGCCCGGCCCGCGCTTGGTTCACGGATCGCGAACTGCGGCGCGGGCTCGCGGCGTTGGCCGCCGCACAGCAGGAGGACGGCGGTTGGCCGATCCGCTGGGCGGAGTGGTCCCCCACCGTCCGGGTGGAAGCCCGACCGGCCGCCACGATCGAGGCGCTGCTGACGCTACGCGCCTACGACCGGGAGGGGGCGTAGGCGTGGGCGTGCTCACCC
>NZ_WWJX01001246.1 GCF_009865215.1 Streptomyces sp. SID3343
CGAGTACACGCGCCAGTTCAACCAGGGCCTGCGCTCGGAACACTGGTTCTCCGGACAGGTCGGCTCGAAACTCGGCGCCTTCATCGGCTACTGGATCCGCGGCTGCCCGTAGGAACGCCCTGTTCGATGATCTGTGCCTGCGGCATCCGGGTCGTGAAGGGGACGCGTAGGTAGCGGGCGCATTCGGCGGCGCGGGCCTTCGCGGTCGCGCCCGGCGGCACGAGGACGTACGCGACCGGCACGCGTGGGTGGGCCTGCCCCGGCTGCGCCGGGACACGGCGGGTGTGGGCGAGGTGGCAGGCGCGCCCGACGTGGAGCAGCGCGATGGTCCGTTGCCGGCGGCCCAGGATCATCAGCGTGCGTGTCGTCGCCCGACTGCTCACCGGTGCTCACCATTTCAGGGCTTCTTCCTGTGCGTCGTAGGGCCCGTGTCCCGTGTACGGCGGGGCGGCGGCAGCCGGGATCGTTTCGTCGGCGTCCCATCCCGGCAATGATGACTCGTCGGGACCGTCGTCGAGTTCGTCGAGGCTGTCCTTGCCTGGCCCAGGGACCATGTCACCGGGGTCCCGCTCCCGCCGTTCGCGCACGGAGCGTGCCGGCGGGGAAATCCGGGTGGGTGTGCTGCGGGCGAGGAAACGTTGTTCGGTGCGGGTGGCGTGCCCGGCGCGGACGCGGCGCATGAGTTGGTCGAGGGCTTCGGCGAGGTTCGCTTCGTGAGCGTCGGCGTCGCTGTGGTGGGTGACGATGGTGCGTAGGTACTGCCAGGCGCGTTCGTCGAACAAGTGATGGGCATGGTCGTGGTGGATCCAGGGGATCTCGGTGAGCCCGAGTCCGAGGAGGCGGATCCGGATCCGGCGGGCGTCGTGGGGGTTGATGTGGACCTTCCACTTCCCGCCCGGGCGGCGATCGGGGAGGCCTGGCCCGGGTAGGGGCTCAGCGGACGGTTCCCTCCGGGAGGCGTCGAGCAGCACTCACCGCAGGTCCGCATGCTGCGCTTCCGGCCGGCCGCCGGTGTCGTCGTCCGGGCTTCTCGAACAGGACGGTGCCGTCCTGTCCCGGAGCGCGCATCGCCTGGCGGCCCTACAGGACGATGGCGCGGAATTCCGACATCAGGCCGGCCGCCTCAAGGGCGAACTGCCCGCTGTAGTCGTGGATATCGAGCATCCCGTCCTGCGCCCGTGCCTCGGGCAAGTCTTCCGCCTCGTACACCTCGACCGGTATGCCGCGGACGTGCAGGACGCGGGCCGGCGTGAGCCCGCCGAGCCCTGCCGATGATCGTGACGTCGTGCCTGGTGCCCCTTCGTTCTCGCGGTCGGCGAGGCCCACCGACGCCTTTGGTGTGCTGCTCCGGAACGGATCGGTAATCCAACTTAGTTCATGGTTCCAAATTGGTACGCCGCTCCAAGTGTGTCATAGTCGAGGTATGACGACGCGAGCACGCCGACCCCAGCGGCGCAATCAGGTGCTCTCCCGGACGCAGATCATCGACACTGCCGTCGAGATGCTCGATGCGGGCGGAGAGGGCGCACTGACCGTCCGTGCGCTGACCGAGCGGCTGTCCACCGGATCCGGGGCGCTCTATTACCACGTGGGCACCCGTGACGAGCTGCTGGACACGGCGACGGAAACCGTGATCACCGCGGCACTGGCCGCCAAGCCGACCGAGGCTTCGGCCACACCCGCAGAGGAGATCCGCGCCGTCGCATTGGCTCTGTTCGACGCGATCGCCGGCCACCAGTGGCTCGCCACGCGGCTGACCCTCCAGATCATCCGCAATCCGGTCGGCCCGGTGACGGTGGGGATCTTCGAGCGGATCGGCGGGCAGATGGGTCCCCTGGGCGTGCCTCGAGCCTCATGGTTCGACGCGGCCTCGACGCTCGTGCACTACATCCTCGGAGCGGTCAGCCAGAACGCCCGTATCGAGGGGGACTCCTCAGGGATCGACCCCGACGGGGATCGCGGCGAGTTCATCGACGCGGCGTCGTCGGCATGGCAGGGCCTCGACCCGGAGGCCTACCCGTTCATGCACGCCATCGTCGGCCAGATGCGAGAGCACGACGACCGCGAGCAGTTCCTCACCGGCGTCGCCGTCATCCTCGACGGCCTCACCCATCTGCGCTGACCCGGCCGATCCGGGCGGTCGACCCCATCGTTCGCCTCTCGAAGGGACACCTCTCATGCACGACGTCGTGATAGCCGGCGCCGGCCCGGTCGGCCTGTTCCTGGCCGGCGAGCTGGCCCTGACCGGCTGCTCCGTGCTGGTCTTTGAGCGGGACCCGGAACTCACCTCGCCCCTGGAGGCCTTCCCACTCGGGCTGCGGGGCCTGAACACCGGGTCGGCCGAGACGCTCTACCGCCGCGGCCTACTGGAAGCGACAGCGAAGGCTTCCGGAATCGACCCGGCGAAGGTCGGTGCGGACCCGGAAGCGACCGAGGCCCCCGACCCTCGCGAGCTGAGTCATTTCGCGGGCATGACCCTCGCCGCGGCCGACATCGACACGGCAGCCCTCCCGCCTCGGCTGCCCAGCCCGGCGATGGAGGGGTTCATGACGAGCCTGGCAGCGGTCGGATCAGTGCTGTCCGAGCGGGCTACCGCGCTCGGAGTCGAGATCATCCAAAATGCTCCCGTCACGGCCGTAGCGCAGGTCACCGAATCCGTCCTCGTCACGGCAGGCGGCCGGGAGTACCAGGCGCGGTGGGTGGTGGGCTGCGACGGCGGGCGCAGCGCCGTACGTCAGCTCGTCGGCTTCGAATTCGTCGGCACCGAGCCGATGTTCACCGGCTACGTCGCCAAGGTCACCTTCGCCGACCCCGAGCAGCTGCCGCTCGGGTTCAACCTGACGCCGAACGGCATGTACCTGCGGACGCCCCTCGAAGGGCACCTGGGCATGACGGACTTCGACGGCGGCACCTTCGATCGCTCCCAGCCGCTGACCCGCGAGCACCTCCAGACGGTCCTGCGCCGTATCAGCGGCACCGACGTGACGCTGAGCGAGGTCCATCTCGCCTCCAGCTTCACCGACCGCGCGATGCAGGCGACGACGTATCGCCAGGGCCGCGTACTGCTTGCCGGCGACGCAGCGCACATCCACTCGCCCCTGGGCGGCCAGGGCCTCAACCTTGGCATCGGCGACGCCGTCAACCTCGGCTGGAAGCTCGCCGCCACCGTCAACGGTTCCGCTCCCGAGGGCCTGCTCGACACCTACACCACCGAGCGGCACCCCGTCGGCGCCGCCGTCCTCGACTGGTCCCGTGCCCAGGTCGCCACCATGAAGCCGGGCCCCCACGCGCCCGCACTGCGTCGACTCGTCCACGATCTGATGAGCACCACCGACGGAACGACCCACGTGTACCGAAACACGTCGGGGCTGTTCAACCGCTACGACCTGGGCAGCGAACAGCCCCTCGTCGGCTGCACCGCCCCGGACTTCCGCTTCGAGGACGGCACCCGCCTCGGCGAACTGCTACGCCAGGGGAAGGGAGTCGTGCTCGACTTCGGCACCGAGCGTGCGCTGCAGGATGCGGCCAAGGGGTGGGCAGACCGGATCCACTACGCGGCCGGCTCGGCGCGCGACGACCTCGGGCTGGGTGCCGTGCTGATTCGGCCCGACGGCGTCGTGGCCTGGGCGGGCGAGCCCGCCCCGGATCGCGGCGCGTTCGAGCGGTCGGCTGCCCAGTGGTTCGGCGCGCCGCAGAGCTGGAACGAACGGCGGCTCCCGCCCGGACGCAAGGCCGCCTGACACCGAGTTTGTCGAATACCACACGTCGATCACCACCACAGTCGGCACCGCCGCAATACCCGACAGGCGAAGGGCAACGACCATGAACAGCGCCGTCAACTCCCCGTCCAGGTCCGAAGGTTCGGCCTCGTACCCGGTCGCATGGGTTCGCACCTGGGGCGCCTCCCCCCAGGCGCCGAACAACTCCGTCAGCTACATCGAACCCTGTGAGAATGCGACGCTGCGGCAGATCGTCCGCATCACAGGTGGCGGACACCGCATCCGCATCCGCATCAGTAACGAGTACGGAACCGCACCGCTGACCATTGGCGCCGCCCGTGTCGCCATCACGGACACCGACGACGCAATCCAGCCCGGAAGCGATCACGCGGTGACCTTCAGCGGCCGGCCCGGCGCCACCGTACCGGCGGGAGCGCCGATCCTCAGCGACCCCGTCGAGCTGCGGACCGCCGCGCTGTCCCGGCTGACCATCAGCCTCTTCCTGCCCGGCCGAGTGGACACCGCAACCTGCCACGGGACCTTCCACACGCTCGGCTGGCTCATCCCCGGCGACGCGACCGCCCTCGTGTCGCTGCCCGCGGACGCTGCCCCCTTGCCGGCACAGGCCCTGATCACGGCCGTGGAAGTGCAGCCTGAGGTGCCAACCCGGGCCATCGCCGTCATCGGCGACTCCCGCGTCGACGGCATGGGATCCACCCCCGGTACCGACCGGCGCTGGACGGACGGGCTCGCCGAACGTCTGGCAACCCGCGGCGGACAGGCACTGTGTGTCGTCAGCCAGGGCATCAGCGGCAACCGCATGTTTACCGACGGTATCGGCACCGCCGCCCTCGCCCGCTTCGACCGCGACATCCTCGCCACGCCCGGCCTGGGCCACGTGGTGATCGCCGTGGGCAACGACCTCGTCTTCTCCTTTGCCCCCCGCACCGAGGAGACCGCCGGATTCCTCTCGATGTTCCCCGGCTCACCCGCCGGCGTCGACGACATCATCGCCGCCCACCTCCAACTGGCGGCACGCGCCCGCGCGCACGGCGTGAAAGTCCACGCCGCGACCATCGCCCCCTACGGCAGCTCGGAAATGTACTCAGCCGAGGGCGACAAGGCGCGCGAGGAGGTCAACTCATGGATCCGCACGAGCGGCACCTTCGACGGCGTACTCGACTTCGACGCCGTCTGGCGCGACCCCGCCGACCCCAGCCACATCCGCAGCGACTTGCACATGGGTGACAACCTCCACGGCAGTGACGCGGGCTATGCCGCCCTCGCGGAATCCATCGACCTATCACTCTTCGACTGACCCCTGACCGAGGCGGCTTCCGAGCCTGCGGTGTCGTGTCGGGGTCGGGCGCCCGGCCCCGACGCGACACCGTGTGGCTTCGTTCACTTCTACTGACAGCGTTTGTCGACGACTTCGGGTTCTGGGTCAGCTTGTGCGGAGCGGTGACGCAGCGTCAGTCCTTGCGCGGCTCGGCGTCCTGTGGCTGGGCTCGAGTATTGATGAACTGCCGCGTGTAGGCGATGTTTTGGCGCCATCGTGGACCGTCGGCGGCCTCGCCCCAGAGGTCCGCGAGTTCGGAGTCCTCGGCCAGGACCGTTCCCCTCGCATCGCTTTTTCGCGGATGTCGGCATCCGTCACCGACACTCGTCTCACGACGCGAGCAGGACTCGCTTGCGCAGGAGGGCGAACCCGGCGCGACCGTACATGTGGCGTTTGGTCATCTTGATGCGATTGACGTGACCTTCGACGACGCCCGAACTCCAGGGCAGTGTCAGACCGGCCGTGATCGCGGCGCGATCGCGTTCGAGGCCGTTGGCGAAGGCATGCAGGTGGGGCGGGTCATCGGATCGCACCGCCCGGATCCACTCTGCGAGTTGCTCTCCCCGAAGCTGGGTGAGCATCCGTGCGAACGCTCGAACATGTCCGGTGAGGGCGTCGAGTTCCGGGCACTGCGTCAAGACGAGCTTGAGGCTCAGCCGATCGCTCTCACGAAGCCTTTCGGGGCGGGTCGGAATCCATCGTGCGACCGTCCGCGGCGACGGTGGACGAAGATCCGCAGGCGCCCTGCTTCGGAACGGCAGGAGGTGGGCGCGAACGGCTCCGTGAGGCTGCCCATGCCCAGTCGACGACAGATCGCCCTCTGACCGAGGCCCTCGGCCGGGAACGCGTGAACGACCGCGTGCTTCTCACGCGTACCATCGGCGACCCGGTGGCCCGTCGGCCACGGTGAGTCTCCCGCTTCGTCGACGGGAATCGAGCGGATCTCGGTCTGTCCGGGGACCGCCTTCAGGCAGGAACGATGCCGGGACACGCATCGTTCCGCCGCCTCGCCGAGGTCGTGCCACAGATGGAAACGATCGGCGACCTGGAGGGCCGTCGGAGCCCCCAGCCGCGCACCGTCGGCGAAGAACGGGGCGCGGTCGCGGCAGACGACCTCGATGTCGGGACGATCGGCCAACCAGACAACGAGCGTTGTTGCCTCCCGATCGGGCAGCAGATCGATGGCCCGGCCGGAATCGACGTCCACCAACCCGGTCCCGTAGACGCGTACCCTGCGCATCGCGTACTCGTCGACGCCACCACCCGCGGACTGCGGGGATTCGGCTCGGGAAGCGCCTCGACCAGCCTCAGTGCGGTGCTGCGGCTCAATGCGTCTGGACGACGGACGCCATGTACCCGCCGACTGGGCGCGCGAGCAGGAGCTGCGGGACCGCCCGGACCTCGCCGTCCTCGACGCCGGCCTGGACCGCACCCGAGATCACTCGTGACCCGGCCCCGTCCCGCTGCGCCGGCCCCGCCGCGAGCGGGTCCTCGGGGAGGCCCGGAGGGGTCCGCCGACGACCCGCCCTTGTGGGATTACATCGGGAGATCGGAGCATCGCCACCGTGTGGTCCCGGAGATGAACGCTGGTGGCCGGATCGGGGGCGTCGATCCGCTGGGCCTGGACGGGCAGCTCGCCGGCCACCACCCGGGCCATCGGGGCCGACGTCACGGTCACCGATCTGTACGAGGACATCGCCACCGGCCGACACCGCCCCACCTGGGCCGACACCCGCCCCTGGCCCGACCCGAAACTCGAAGCCCTCCCGGCTTTCAGTGCGTGCCCGGGCCGGGGTTGCGCAGCGACGGGTCGTCGCCGTCGAGAGAGAGGGGGCGGTGTGGGCTTGTTGTGCGTACCCATGTCGAAGTCCCTCCTCGCGGTGACGTCGAGTCATCGTCCCGCGACTGTCCGCGTGATCGCCAGTGCGGGCTGTCGCACAGATCGGGATGCGGACGTTCCATCGCGTCCGGTACACCGGCACCCGGGCGGCCGCCGCCTCGACCACGGATCGATCCCCTGAAACGAGCCCCTTGCGAGCCCCTTGTGCTCGGCCGGCCCGGGCCGTCGTGTCGGCGGCGAGGGCAGTGCTCTGTTGCAGAAGGGCGCGGTGGGGTGAGAACAGGGCAGTGATCCGGAGCGAGTGGGCCTTGCCGGGTTGGATGGCCCGGCCGGAGGCGAGTGCTCGGCGGACGGCGGGCAGGTCGAAGGTGATCTCCGGGTTTGGCGCGGGTTGTTGATGCTGCTGGTCGGCCTCGTCAGGGACGGCGTCGAGTTGCTCGGGCAGGTCCCGGGCCCCGGGGGCGTCGGGACCAGCGGATTGCCTTCGGGTCGACCTGGTGGCGGTGGCCGAGCGTCTTGCCTCAGGCTCGGGCGACGCCTTCGCGGGTGTTCTCACTGATCGTGTCGTGCCGGAACTCCGGCACGGCGGCGGGGACCGAGAGCCTGGTTTTGATGTCGCGCGTGGTCCGAGGCGGGGTCGATGCCGGACGGCAGGCCGGACTCCGCGACCTTGACCGGGTCACGAAGGGGCCGACCGTGCCCCGCTCGTCGAGCCGGTGTCCGCCGCGTGGTTGTGCCGGTTCTACTGCTGGTCGTCCTGGAGGGCTTCGAGCATCTGCTCGTCGATGGCCCTGATCTGGTCGCGGTAGGGGTGGAGGGTGGCTTCGACGTCCTTGAGCTGCCAATTCTCGTCCACGTCGGCGTCGGTGATCACCAGTTCCAGGTGGGTGTCCAGGGCGCGCATGTGCAGGCCCTGCAGGACGGACAGGAGCTGGGCGACTCCCTTGCCCCCGCCGCGGGTGCCGTAGCCGGCGACGGCGACCGGCTTGTCGTGCCACTCCCGGTACAGGAAGTCCAGGGCGTTCTTCAGGACGGCGGGGTAGCCCCAGTTGTACTGGGGGAAGACGAACACGAAGCCGCTGTAGGAGCTGACGGTGCGGCTCCAGCGGCGGGTGTGCTCGTGCTCGTACTGCTGGAGCGCGGCCTTCAGCGGTTCGTCGAGCAGGGGAAGGCCGACGTCGGCGAGGTCGAGCAGCTCGTAGGTCAGGGGGCTGTCCAGCTGGAGGGCGGTGCGGATCCATTCGGCGATGCCGGGGCAGATCCGGGTCGGGCGGGTGCTGCCGACCACGACGGCGATGCGGTCACCGGCCCGCCGCGTCGCCTGGGTGTTCGGGGCCTGGGCGTGGTCCATGTGAGATCTCCTTGCGGTGTGCTCGGGTGCCGCCGCGTGCCCCCGTCGGCCGTTCCCGTGGTCTTCGGCGGCTCCCGGATCCGCCGCGGTGCGCCACGAGTGTGACGGATGACGGCGGCTACGAATCCTTCGCCGGTCTGTTCCCGGCGCGGGGCAAGCGTGCCACATGTCAAGGTCTGTCCCGAATCAGCGCCTTGCCCCGCACTTCGCGGTTCAGGGGATGGTCGGTACCGCGGCGGGCAGTTGTGCGGGCAGCAGTGCGATGCTGAGGGGGAGTGCGACCGCGCTGATCACGAACGTAGTCGTGTATGCGTCCCAGGCCGGAATCGGTGTGCCGGGAACGAGGTCGGAGGCGAGCACACCGGCGGCGATCCGGCCACCGAGGGCGGCACCGACGCTGCGCAGGACGAACGCTGCGCCGGAGACGCTTGCGACGCGGTCGGCGGGGACGACGCCGACCACGATGTTCATCGACTGGGTTGTACCGAGGCCGATCCCGACACCGCAGACGGCACTGCCGAGCCAGAGGAACACAGGGTTGCCGTAGGCGAGGAGCAACAGCAGGTTGGGGCCGACGACGAGCGCGGTGCTCAGCGTCATCACGCCGCGGGTGCCCAGAAGACGCTCCAGGCGTGGCGTGAACGGCGCACTCGCCAGGGCGAGCACCCCCATGGGCAGCAGCAGGAACCCGACTGCGCTGGTGATCGCCCCGAGACGGTATCCGGTGCTCGTGGGCAGGCCGGCCAGGCTGGGCACCACGACGTACCACACGGTCGTGCCGTAGCCGACGACGAACGCCACCACGCAGGTCAGCGCCACCGGGCCGTTCCGGAGTCCGTGGAGGTCGATCAACGGGTGCGTCGTGCGTAGTTCGGCGAGCACGAAAAGGGCAAGCAGTGCAACCGCAATTGCGACGCGGGCGACGGCACGTATCCGGCCCGGATGAACCTGGCCCGACAAAAGCGGGCCGCACCCGGGCACGTCGTCCTGCGTGCGGTCGAGTACCGGGTCGACGGCGGCGAGGTGATTCAGCTGCTGACCGACCAGCTGGACCCGGAGGAGCACCCGGCCGGCGAACTCGCAGCCCTGTACGGCGAAAGATGAGAAGCGGAATCCTCGTATCGCCGGGTCAAGGCCTTCCGGCGGGGCCCGCAGCAGGTCTTGCGTTCCGGCGACCCGGACCCGGCATTCCAGGAGGCACGGGCGCATCTGGTCGTCCATCACTGCCTGATCCGGATCATCATGGAGCCGGCCGAGGGAGGGGACATCGACCCCGACCGGGTCTCGTTCGTCAAGGTGCGCAAGCACGTGCGGCGCAGTGCCACAGCCGGGACCGCGACCACTGCGATGAAGATCGGCAAGTTCATGGCCATGCCAGCCCCGAAGTTGATCCGGAAACTCGACAGCGGGCGGATGAGCGCGACGCGGAACCCCGTTGACGCCGCCGCACCGACATCGGCACCGCCGACGGCCGTGCCGTTGCTGGATCCGGTGCCGTCGTCTTGCGTTCGTAGTAGCGCCGCGAGGCTTCGCAGTTGCGGATGCTGATGAGCGCGGAGGTGTAGAAGACGCGTTGCAGGCTGCGGTGATAGCGCCGGGGCCGGTGCAGGTTGCCGCTGACGTTGCCGGAGTCCCGGGGCACCGGGGCGACTCCGTCGAAGCTTGCCAGGCGGTCGGAGCTGCCGTAGCGACTCATGTCGCCGGCGGTGGCGGCCAGGAACTCCGCTCCCAGGAGCGGGCCGATGCCAGGCAAGCTGGAGATGACCTCGGCGAGTTCATGGTCGCGAAACCGGGCCTCGATGAGCTTGTCGATCTCGGCGATCTGCTCGTTGAGGCCCGTCACCTCCCTCGCCAGGGTGTGGATCACCTGCGCGGTGACCTTCTTGCCGGCGACGGCCGTGTGCTGCCGCTCGGCCGCCTCCAGGGCGGCGTCGGCCAAGGCTTCGGCACCGCGGACCTTGCGGTTGCGGAGCCAGGTGGTCAGCCGCCTGCGGCCGGTTCGACGCAGCGCCGCCGGGGTCTGGTAGCCGGCCGGCAGGGCCAGCGGGCCGACGTTGCCCGGATCGAGGGAACGCTCCAACGCCGGAAAGATTTCCGTGAGTTGACCACGCAGGCGATTGATGCGGCGGGTGCGGTCCGCGTTCGGGTCGGCCCGTCGGTTGGTGAGGACCCGCAGTTCGACGACGACGTGTTCGTTGTCGGGTCGCAGGGCCGTCAGGTCGCGGCGCTTCCGAGCCTGGTCCGCGATCACGGTCGCGTCCTTGGCGTCGGTCTTACCGGTGCCCCGGTAGCCGGCCGACGCACGGTTGACGGCCAGGCCGGGTATGTGGAGCAACTGCTGCCCGCGATTGAGCAATACGTTGATCAGCAGCGTGGCCATGCCGTCCGAGACATCGACCGCCCACCCGGCGTCCTCGTCGAGGGCCGGCACGTCGGCGAGCAGGTCGAGCAGTTTCGGTTCGTCGTTCGGCACACGACGAGACAGCAACCGTTTTCCCTCGGCGTCCAGAACCACGCAGTGGTGATGCGCCTTGCCGATATCCACGCCCGCCCAGATCCGGGGCACGGGTTCCTCCGATTCGTCGGTCAGTGTTGTTCCCCCGAACGACCTCGCCGGCGTGGTCCTACTCGGCGATGCACCGTGTGGTGCCCGCAGCTCCTAATCAGCGGCCGAGTCGTCGTGAGACACCGGGCGGCCAGGTGTGGCCAACCATCGAGGGCAACCCGCTGAAAGCCATACCCGGTGTCTCTGGGTCTCCAGACCTTACGACTGGCCTTGATCAACCCGCTCAACAACGTAGGACCCGCTGAAACGCACCCGGGGCGGGCCGAGAACCCTCGGCCCGCCCCGGGTGCGTCACCCGATGGCGTCGGCGGACGGACGCACCATCACCTCGGCGCCGGTCTGACGGAAGCTCTGCTCCGACACCACCACCATGCGCGCCGACTCCCGGAACGCCGCCAGTGACGTCGAGCCGCAACTGACCATCGTCGCGCGGATCTTCGCGCTCGTCATCGCGACCGCGTCGTACAGACTGCCCGCATAGGGCACCAGCCCGTCCACGCCCTCGGCGAAGGCCACGGCCTCCCCGTCCTCGTGGTGCTCGTAACGGGCGGTGTTGCGGGCCCGCATCGAGCCCTCGCCCCAGTACTCCTTGTAGTCCTGGCCACCCACGCGCACCCGCCGCGTCGGGCTCTCCGTGGTGCGCGCGAAATACCGTCCGAGCATGATCGCGTCGGCACCCATGGCCAGCGCGATCGCCATGTGACTGTCCTCCAGCACCCCGCCGTCGCACACCAGCGGCACGTACTCGCCCGTGCGCTCCGCATACGCGTCCCGAGCGCGCGCCACGTCCAGCAACGCCGACGCCTGACCTCGGCCGATGCCCTTCTGCTGCCGCGTCGTGCAGATGCTGCCACCCCCGATCCCCACCTTCACGAACGCCGCGCGCGCGTCCGCGAGGTAGTCGAACCCCCGCCCGTCCACGACGTTCCCCGCCCCCACGTACACCCCGTTCCCGTACGCGGACCGCACATCCTCCAGGACACGCGCCTGGTAGACCGTGTAGCCGTCCGAGGAGTCGATGCACAACAGGTCCGCACCCGCCCCCACCAACGCGGGCACCCGCTCACGGTGGTCGCGAGTGTTGATCCCGGCGGCCACCCGCAACCGCTTGCGGCCGTCGATGCTCTCGCTGCGGAACCGCTTGTGCGTGTCGTAGTCGCTGCGCAACACCAGCGACTCGAGCACGTCGCCGTCCACAACCGCGAGGACGTCCGCGCGCCGGTCCCACAACAACGCGTTCGCGTCACCCAACGACACACCCACCGGCGCCGTGACCACGTCCTCGACACCGCGCATGCGCGTGGTCACCGGATCGACCCCGGCATGACGGTCACGATGGAAATCCCCCGGACCGATCAACCCCAGCAGACGCCCGCCGACGGTCCCGTCCTCAGTCACGGCAACGTGTTCCGCACCCGATTCCCGCACCAACCGCGTGACCTCGTCGAGCGTCGCCGTCGGCTTGACCGCCACGCTCGCGGGCCGAAAACCCGCCTTGTGCCGCTTGACCGCGGCGACATCCTCGACTTGCGCCTCGATCGGCTGATTCTGGTGAACGAACGCCAGACCGCCGTACTGAGCCAGGGCGATCGCCAGGCGCGGACTCGATACCGCCTCCATGATCGCGCTCAACAGGGGAGTGGCCACCCGCAGCGACGACGTCTCGCCGACCCGGTGGCGCACCAACGCGGTCGTCAGATCCACGCGTTCGGGGACGCACTTTTCCGTCGTCTCGTTCGGCAGCAGCAGGTACTCGCCCAGCGTGCGCGAGACCTCGGACAGGATCTCCACGGCGTGCGTCCTCTCATACGTGACACACACGACCGCCCCGCGCCCAGCCGCGATCGACGGGATCGCCCGGCACCGGAGACGACACAACGCCGAACAGACCGGCAACACCGGACGAGTCCACACGATGAGACGAACAGGCACGCGAACCGGATCCCGGACGGCTGCGCCACGGGTTCGAGTGCGTGCGGTGGGTGACAACGGTTGCGCGATCCTAGCCCACCCCACACACCGATTCCGCCACCCACGGAAAGCCTGACGATTATCGGGAACGGTTCCGGCTCTGCGGCCAAGCCCCAACCCGGTAGGAGTCAGGGACGAACGCATACCCGCCCTTTCGGGCACTGAGGTGCCCTATTTCTTCCGGACAGTGGCCCGCGTAGGGTTGATGAGATCCGGAAATGAGAGAGAACGTGCCACCAAGGTATCCACAGCAGTTCAGGGACGAGGCCGTCCGCATGGTGATCGACGGTCCACGTCCGATCTCTCGTGTCGCCGCCGAGCTCGGAATCAACGACTCCACGCTCAGGGGCTGGGTGAAAGAACATCGCCTCGCCGGAGAAGACGACATCGAAGCCCCGGGCGACGCGAAATCGGACCGCGAGCTGCAGCTCGAACGGGAAGTCAGGAAGCTCCGTGAGGAGAACGCCTTCCTGAAAAAAGCGTCCGCCTTCTTCGCACGCGAACAGGGGTGAGCGCGCGATACGCGCTCGTCGAAGCGGAGAAGGCCCAATTTCACATCGCCGACATGTGCCGATGGTTGGGGGTGTCCCGATCCGGATTCTACGAATGGCGTGACCGACCCGCCTCCGTCACCGCCGACCGACGAACACGCCTCAAGACGATGATCCGCGAGATCTTCACGGCGAACCACGAGACGTACGGATATCGCCGTGTGCACGCCGTCCTGGCGCGCTCCGGCGAGGCCGTTTCGCCCGAGTCGGTGCGGGCCCTGATGCGCGAACTGGGCCTGGTGGCCTGCCAACCACGTCCCTGGAGGCCGGTGACCACCCTCGGCGACGGGGCCCACCCGCGGATCCCGGACCTGATCCGACGCGACTTCGAGGCC
>NZ_WWJX01001247.1 GCF_009865215.1 Streptomyces sp. SID3343
GGGCGCGACGCGTTGTCCCTTGAAGTAGCGGGTGACTGCGGACGCGTCGACGAACGCCGCCTTCGCGAACTCGCGGCGCGATGCGCCGGCGCGTTCGAAGCACGTCTGCATCATCGCGCCGTAGCGCGCCGCGTCCGGCTCCACCGCGTCCCGACCCGACACGCCCTCGTGCGCGCTCATCCGGGTGTCGTCCTCTTCGTCACACCCCGATTCAACGACAGGCGGGGGCGCCGGGATGCCGCAACGCACAAACGTGTTGCCGAAGTCCCGGCAACGGCCGTTGCCGCTCCCACAGGACCTCGCACCCGTCCGAGGCTCGTGCCGACACCAGACGGAATCGAGCATCGCAGGACCGCACGAACACCCCGACCGAACGCCCCGACCCCGAGCCGGAACACGAACCGGCCCCACCCGTTTCGCATCGCCGGCGACGTGCCGTCGCGCTGCTCGACCTGCTCCCGGCGGCCGCGGACGCTGGCCTCGGCGACGAGATCGGGCACCGCCTGGTCGCCCTCGCCCCGGACGCCGTCCGCGCGCTCGTCGAGTGACATCCGGTCCACGAGCGCCTGCACGCGGTCGACGTGGGCGCATTCGGACAGGTGGTGCGGCCAGGGCAGTGCCGACGAAGGGCCCGAGCGCAGGCCTTCGACCTCGCCCGGGAACGGCGTCCGCTCGCCGGGATCGGTGATCGGTATCGGACGTACAGCCAAACCATCCCGCCCGGGAAACCATCGAGGAGGCTCGTGCCGCCGTGCACGCGGCACGACCCTCCCGCGGTGGTTCGTGTGGGGAACGATCACCGGACTCCGTGGCTCCGCTTCCGATCCCGGATGTCCGAGTACTGTCCGAGGTCGGAACGCGAATCGCGATACCGGACCCGGCTCATTCCACGAGGGCGCGGACGACGTCCAGGGCATGGATGGTCAGGCGATGGCCGATCTCGTTGCCGACGCCGGTGATCACGGCCGCCGGCAGGAGGCCGAGCAACGCGACGGCGATTCGTCGGCGACGCGGGAGGGGACCGGCCGGGGCGGGGTCGGGGGCGGAGTGGGGTTGTTCGGGTGGGGTGTTCACGGGTGTCTCCGATGCTCGTGTCCGTCGGGTTCGCCACGAGCGTCGGACGGGTGGAAGGTGCTGCGGTAGCGGCAACGGGCGTTGCCGGCGCATCGGCAACACGTCGGCGCGTAGTGCCACCGGGTCGCCCGGTGGTGGCGTTGAATGGAGGGGTGACGAAGGGGGCGACACCTACATGAGCGATGACATTCCGGGCCGGGACGCGGTCGAGCCGGACGCGGGACGCTACGGGGCGGCGATGCAGGCGTGCTTCGAACGCGCAGGCGCCTCGCGCCGCGAGTTCGCCAAGGCGGCGTTCCTCGATCCGTCCGTGGTCACCCGCTACCTCAAGGGACAACGAGTCGCACCCGCCGAGTTCCTCACCGCCCTCGCAAGATTCCTGGCCGAGCGCGGCGTCCCGCTCGCACCCGAGGAACACCTCGACCTCGACCGGTTGCGCACCGCCGCCCTGGCGGGCAGCGCCAGGCAGCACAACCAGGCCCTGTACTGGAGAGAGGAGACCACACGGCTGACCGCCGCCAAGGAAGACCTCACCGCACGCCTGAACGAGGAACGCGACCGCGGCACCCACGACCGCCGACACGCGGCCCAGGCCCTGGGCGCCCTCGACCTCGAACTCGCCGAACTGAGCGAACGCCTCGAACACACCGACACCACCAGAGCCGAGATCCAGACCCGACACGACGCACTGCACGACCAAGTCCGGGACCGGGACCATCGCCTCGACGCCGCGACCGCCTACATCCGCGAACTCGAAGCCGAACTCGCCGAACACCACGCCACGATCGAACTCCTGCGCCGGGAAGTCGACGTCCTGCGCCACCAGGTCATGGTCCTGAGCCGGGAGCAGCAGGAGCGGCAATGGGCGACACCCGTCCACCAGCATGTTGCCCAGGCGGCAACGCAGGTCACCGCAGACGGCGTGTCCGGCGACCACGACCCACCGGCGCAATCGTGGTCCGGTGGGGTGAGCGCGATGCCGGCCTATACGGGAGACGGGTACTCCCTCGGCGGCCCCGTCCCGCCGGAGGGCGGCACCCGGCGGGACGACTACGACCCACCTGCGCAGCCCTCTGCCGGTGGGGTGACCGTGACCGCGATGCCGGCCTACACGGGGGGCGAGTACCCCTTCATCGGGGGCCCCGTCCCGGCGGAGGTCGGTACCTGGCCGGGCGACTGCGACCCACCGGCGCAGTTGCCTGCCGGTGGGGTGACGGCGATGCCGACGCCCACGGGGGACGTGAACCCGCTCGTCGGCGACTTCGCCGCCGCCGCGGAGGCCAACATCGCGTCCATGGCTTCTACCCAAAGCGCGTTGGAACGCGTCCAGGACGCCGTGCAACGCGTACAAGACGCCGTGCAACGCGTACAAGGTGCCATGGACGACGTCCGAGACTCGCCGCGGAACACCGACGACCCCTCCGCCGTGTCCACTCCCGCCCCTGCCGCCCCGGTTCGGCCGTACGTGCCGTACCAGGTGCCGCCCGGGTACCACGTGGGGAACTTCGTGGGCTGGTCCAGCTTTCTGCTCCAGGTGGTGCTCTCCTTCGGCGTCGCCGCGACGTTCACTGCGGGTCTTCGGGCATCCCCCCGCGCCGAGACCTCGAACCTGATCGTCTACGCGGTCCTGGCGCCGACCGCCCTGCTGCTCGCGACGGCTCTGTTGTCCTTTCCGATGGAAGGTCTGAACGTCACCGTCGGAGAGCCCTTCGAAGCGTGCCGGGTGGTAAGCCCTGCGGCACTGCTGGCGGGCCTGATCGTGCCCTGGCACGTGGATGCCGCGCAGCCCTGGCCCTGGATCGCTGCCCACGTCGGTCTCGACCTCGACAGGCAGCCCTGGCACTGGCTCGCCGACCACATCAACATGGTCCAGCCCTGGCACTGGCTCGCCGACTACGTCGGCCTCGTCTGATCCCGGGTCCAGAGCCATCCTGTTCGCCGTCACGAGATACGACGAGTCGCTGAGCCTGCCTGACGGACGCCGCCCGCATGGCCTCGGAGCTGGGCCTGTACGCGAAGGAGGCCAGGCGCTCGAGGAACTGGTCGACGTCGCGGCGCAGACGCACGCCGCCGACGTCGAAGCCGTCGCACGCGACCGGCTGCGCCTGCTGTACCGCGAACTGGGCTTCAGGCCGCCCGACACGGATCCCGACCCCGATCAGGCATGAGCGCTCGCCTCGACCAGGAAGGGAAGAGGCTGCAGCAGATCGTGCGCCGGGGCAGCACGAGCTCGGTGCGCTACCGGCGCGCGTCCGTCGGCGAGATGTCACTGCGACCACGGATGAGGGCGACGCTCGAGTCGTTTCGGATCGACGTGGACGGAGCGCGGTGTCGGAACGTCGTGTGTGCCTGCTCAGAAGGGCGGATTGTCGGCGTTGCCGCCGGGGCTGTGGTCCGCCTCGACGGAGCCGTGCTCGTCGGTGTGCCCAACCAAGCACACCGTGAACGTGCTTACGGCGGGCCGGTGCCGTCTGCCCACTTGCCTGGTCGGCGGAACCGGCTGCTGGCTCTACCGTTGCTGCGGCCCGGTCTGCGACGGTAGAGCCAGCAGGCGGGAGAGGGCGGCGGCCACCAGAGGGGTGGCGTGCTCGGGCAGGTGGTGGGATGCCCAGTCGGCCGCCAGGGCGACGAAGTCGGAGAGGTCACGATCGACGCCCTCCAGGAGTCGGCCGAGTTCACCGGGCCGTCGCTCTTCCCGGAGTCGAGGGTCAGCCGGACGGTGTCGCCGAGCCGTTCGGCGGTCGGTTCCGGATCGTGGCCGAGCCAGGGCGGGTCGCCGCCGTCGACGACCTCCTGCCATTCGCGCCAGTCCTCCAGGCCGCAGCAGCAGCCGGGCGGCACCACGATTCCCGTGGAGGTGTCCACGACGAGCAGGCCGCCCCCCACGATGGGTTCCTCGGAGGTCAGCATCCCGTGCAGGAAGTATCCGAGCGGGTCGGCCGGCGGGAGCGGGAAGCCCTCCCCGGGGTCGGGGCCGACGTCGTTGCAGCCGACGATGCGCATCATGGCCGTCCCGACCTCGGTGGGAGAGAGTTCATCACCGAGAGGAATGTGGCCGAAGGACTTCGTCTCGGCGACCGGCCAAAAGGCGAAGTCGCCGTCGTGGACATCCACCCTCAGCACGAGCCGCATGGTGATCACGGGCGAAGTGTGCCCCACTCCCCGCCCACCCCGCCCCTCGTTTACGCCCGGACACCCCACCATCAGCCGGACCGAACGGCGAACACAAAGAGCATGTTCGGCTGTACCTCCGTGCGGAGTCGGTCGATCGTGGGGGCCCGGTACGAGCGGACGGTGCTTTCGGCAAGGAGTCGGTGCGCGAGGGGCACCAGTTCGGCGCGGTGTTCGGCGAGGTCGGGATCCTCGGCGTACGCGACGGCCGCGGCCGTCGCGGCGTGGCGCACGTCGGGGTCGTCGTCCCGAAGGAAGGCGGCCACGGCGTGGGAGAACACCGGGCGTATGCCGTCGAGGCCGGGTCGCCCGTCGGCCTCCACGCACGCGTCGTCGATGTCGAGTGCGAGAGAGCAGGGCCTGGATCAAGGCGTGGTTCGGGGCCGCTTGACCGGTGCGTGGTAGTAGTCGAGTTCCCAGCGGGCCCGGTCGGGCGAGGCCCCGCGCGGCAGGGTCCGACGGCCGGTGGCGAACGTGACGTCGCGGTCGCCCATCAGGGCGAACACGACGCGGAGCACCCGGCCCATGGCCTCAATGCCCTCGTCGTAGTACCACTGGGCGACCACGCCCTGGTCGTCGCCGAGGAACGGGCGCTGGAGGAACTCCTGCACCTCGGCGGGCAGGTTCCCCAACACCCCCGAGTCCCGCACGTTCAGGCCCAGGTCCGCCACGACCGCCGGGCGGGCCGGCGGCGGTCCCCCACCCGCGGGGCGGCGCGGCCGGAACAGGCGGGACGCCTTCGAGGGCTTGCGCCCCACCGGGTCCGAGCGGAGCGACCGGTGCTCCAGGGCGTCGGGCTCGAAGCGCAGGCGCTCCACCAGGTACACCCGCTTGCCCTCGCGGACGACGGACGCCGCCCGGCAGGCGCCCAGGGGCCCGAACACGAAGGCCTCGACGAACTCGTCGGCGTCCAACTTCGCCCACCAGGCCAACGTCGTACCGGCCTGCGCCTCCAGGCGCTCGCGCGTCTTGGGGCCGAGCATGTCCCAGCGCTGTTCCCGGTTGGATCCGGACGTGCCGACGGGCAGTTCGCCGGGCGCGTGTATCCGGGCCACCTGTTCGACCGGTCCCGGGCCCGGCGCCGGTTCGGCGACCTCGCCGCCGGTCCGCAGCGCGGGCAGCAACCCCTGGTTCGACGGCAACGGCGGCCGCGGATGCCGCTCGGGTCCCTCTTCACCACGCCACGCACCCGCCATGCCCGCTCCCTTTCGTCGGCCCGTCCGCCCAGTCTGGGCGAACTCCCGTACACGGTGCGAGGTTTCGACAACATGGGGTCACCAACCAAGGGGGACGTTCATGGGCCGGTGTCGTATCCGGATGTGACCACCGCGCACCACGACCCCGACGAGTGACGTGCTCGGCCGACCCGGCGGCCCCGAGCGGGCCCTCCGGGTGGTCGCCGGACTTCGCGTCGGTCGGGCCACGGCGGCCCGGCGGAGCGGTTAGCGGCGTGTGTATTCGTACAGGCAGGCCGTGGTCTCTTTCTCCGGCAGGCCGAGGGCGCGGCCGATCGTGGCTTCGTCGTGGTCGTAACGGGCGGAGGTTGCGGCGTTGGCGCCGGCTTCTCCGACGGTCGTGTGCAACAGCCGTACCGCGCGCAGCGCGGCCAGCGGCGCGTCGAGGGCCAGGACGTCCAGTCGGTCGCCGACCTGTCGGAGCAGTCGGGCGACGTCCTCGGGCAGCTGCATGGCGGCGTGCTCGACCTCCGCGATGTGCGCGGCCCAGTCCCGCTCGCAGACCGCCGGGTCCTCGAGCGCTCTCCACGGATGCCGGTCCTTGGCATCGGATTCGTTCTCGGCGTCGGCGGCGGCACCGTCGAGCTCGGCCACCAGCTCCGGCATCGTGGCGACCGGGTGCGCCTCGCCCTGCCAGCCACAGGAGCACACCGTCCGCAACGCGTCCGCCCTCGGCGCCTTGACCAGGTACTCCCACGACCCGTCGTGATACCGCCAGTCGGTGCTCTCGTAAAAATTGGTACCGCTGCCGATGTCGAAGATCACCGGACGCGGCGTCGAACCATCGACCAACACCACGCCGACCCGGCCTTCGTGCGCGGTCCCGAACTCCCGCGCCTGCCAACCCTGCCTCTGGTCCCTCACACGCGCCTCCTCTTGGTCACGGGCCCCGCCGTCGCGGCCCGTCGTGTTCTTGAGCGTGCCTCACCGGCGCGCGCGTCGAGGGTCGTTCTGCGCGATCGACCCCGCCGAGTGCCCGATTCGGGGATCGCGAGTTCTTGCTCCCGTGACCGCCGACCGCGGGGGCGCTTCGTCGAACGCCCCTCGTGGCACGCCCTCGCTCCGAGCCGTGCGCTCATCGTGTCGTCGGTCGTGGAACCGCGCCCGAGCATTGACTCGTATGTCGTGGGTGCGAGGCCAGCGTAGGAGGCCAGGTGCCCGGCGGTGGGGAAGTTGGTGCCGTTGAATCCTTGTTTGCGATTTCATATCTGGACGCGATTTGATGATATAAAGTATCACTTCCATCGGCGAAGCCCGATTTTTTACGTGAAATCGGAACGGGAATTGGGAAATGGAATCCTATTGACTCTCTGTGGCCGCTTAAATACGCTCTCTCGGGCCAACCGGCGCTCTGGGGGCGCTAAATCTGGGGGGGAAATGAACAGGAATATGAAACGTTTGGTGGCTGCCGTTGCTGCGCTCGGCGCACTGGCCGTCATACCTTTCTCGGCGGCGGCGGACGAACCCGGGCCTCTCTCTGCCGAAACCTTGGCGACCATGACGCCGGAGGCGCAGGGACGACTGCTCGAACCCTTGCGCGCCGCCGCAGATGGGGCGATCAGCGTCGGCCAGGAGCAGTACGCGGACATCTTCACCTCTGCCGAGATGAGTGCGGACTACACCACGCTCCACGTGTATCTGACCGATACGTCGCAGGCCGACGTCTTCATCCGACAGGTTCACGCGAAGTATCCGAAGATCAACACGAAGCTGCTCGACGTGAAGCAGGGGAAAAACTCTCAAGCCGCGATGAAGAGCGAAGCCCTTCGATACGTCGCCAACGAGTCTCTGCCGTTCAAGGTCTATTCTGCAGCCTTCGCGGTGGACGGCGGAGGTGTCACTCTCTCCGTCGACAAACCCAGCTCGGCGAGCGGCTTCCTGGCCTCACGGGAAAGCCTCGACAAGACGGCGGTTGCCCTGGAAATCAGGGTAGAGCAAGGAAGCGAGGGCCGACTGCTGGCCACTCGGGAGAACGACAGCGCCCCCTTCTATGCCGGAGCGGCGCTGGACTGGATCGACGCCGACCGCGCGAACTGCACGAGTGGAATGCCCAGCATCAGCACGTGGGACGGCCGGCAGTGGCTGGTTACTGCAGGCCATTGCTACCCGGTGGGCCAACACGTGTGGACACACGGCGGCACCTATGTCGGCCAGGTCAAGGACAAGAGGCCCGACATCGACGCGGCCTTCATTGAGACTACGACCCGGGCGAACACCTGGGACGGCACAGACGCCGCCGGGTACGCCCGCGCCCTCAACGGTGTCAGGCACACCGCAGTCGGGGACATGGTCTGCAACCTCGGATACAACATCAAGGTCATGTGTAACATCCGCACGGCCGGTGTCAACGTTTGGTCCGCGGGCGATGTCGGGGTCATGGGAATGGTCGGAGGGCAGGTGGACGGCTACCTCGCCGCCGTGGGTGGCGACAGCGGAGGCCCCATAATCACCGTCAACGACCCGAACAGCCGTCAACTCAACGGCATGGTCAGCATCGGGTTCTACTGCGACGACATCAAGCGTTGTCGATCCGTGGGCTGGATAAGCGCGGCCACCATCCAGGACGTCTTTGCCGTCCGACTCAATTTCGCCTGACGTTTCTCGCCGGTGCGACCGTCGTCGCACCGGCGCAGCGTGTTCATGAGCCGGCTGAGAGCCTGTCGTCGAGCGCCACCTTGGAGATCAGCAATGTCGAGGACGTCTCGTTCGACGGAAGCGGCCCTCCTGCGCTCGCCTTGGGCGGAGTCATAACCACGGCCAGGGTGTAATGCGACGGATTTGCCCATACTTGCTGCCAACTCAACTGCCCACACAGCCAATCCGGCGCGGGCTGACGAATCTTGGCAGGCCACTCGTACGCGGGGTCCCAGTCCACGAACCGAAGCGGGCGTCCGGGGCCCAAGGCCCCGGCACGCACCGGACCACCCACCACGACTCCGTCCCGCAGCAGTAGCACGGTCGGGTAGACCTTGGTGGCGTTCAGTCGCATCGGTGCAGGCGCCTCGAGGGTGACGGAGACGAGTGGGGGCACATCCACGTCTGCGGTCCGTTCGATCGTCAACCCCAACAAATCGAACCCATCTAACCGTTCGACCACGGGCGACTCGATCGGCCGGCCACACGTGAACGGGCCCGGCTCCTGTTCAATGCCCGACCCCTGTTCCGCTGGCGACGGGGCGGCGACGGGGGCCGGGCGGTCGGACGGGTCGGATCCGACCATCGTCGTGGCGAACGCTCCCATCACGCACAGCGTCACGGCCACAGCGGTACCCGCCATCTGCAGCCGGCGCCGTCCGCGACGGCGCTGCTCCGCCTCGGCCACCAACTCCTCCGCGGGCATCGGCCGCAGCGGCCGCGCCTGGCCTGCCAGCGTGTCCAGGGCTTCTCGGATGTTATCTCCGTTCGAACTCACGCTTCTCCTCCTCGCTATTCGTCGTGCCGTCGTTCGCCCACGTCCGCCTCAGTGCGCCGCGTGCGTCGTGCAACTGACTCTTGACCGACCCCTGAGTGCACCCCAGGACGTTCGCGATCTCGGCGATGGGCAGATCCTCGAGGTAGTACAGGACCAGACACGTTCGCTGGCCAGCGGGTAACTGCGCCAAGGACTCACCGGTCCACAGGCGCGCGCATACCTGCGTCTCCGGTCCCTCCTGATCGGACGGCGCGTACCGGGTCAGGAAGGCGGGCCGTAGACGCGCCCATCGGCGCGCCCGCCGGAACTCGTCGATGACGACATTGGTCATGACCCGACGGACGTACGCCTCCAACTCGGCGGGATCAGTGGGGGGACGCCCCGCGAGAGTCCGTACCAACGCCTCTTGGACCAGGTCGTCCGCCCGGTCGTCGTCTCCACACAGGACAAAGGCGTAGCGCTTGAG
The DNA here is from genome assembly GCF_009865215.1 of Streptomyces sp. SID3343. Lineage (GTDB taxonomy): Bacteria > Actinomycetota > Actinomycetes > Streptomycetales > Streptomycetaceae > Embleya. The sequence continues at coordinate 9,359 of NZ_WWJX01001247.1, forward strand.
CGCCCAACCCCGAGCAGCCACCAACGACTGCACAGACTCCCCGTCAACTCGCATCCGCCCTCCTCCCACTGAATATTCGAGCCCCGATCGTGCCCATCACTGTCACACCCCCAAGAACGAACAACACGCGAACCGGGTTGGGCACACTTCGAAACCAAGTCCCGGACACCCACCAGAACATGTGCCATGTGCATGACAGGCAGTCCGGCACCTAGCCGATCCCTGGAACGAGGCGCGGTCACTGCCTCGGGCGCAGTCTGCGATCCATGGCCTAGGACCCCGGGCCCGACGAGGCGCTTTTCGAGCTGACCGACGCCGACGATCAAGGGCGGCGGCTAGGAAGTGTCTTCAATCTGCTCGGGTTGAGGCATGATGTCGGGTGTGATTCGACGTCATGAGTTGACCGATGCGGAGTGGGACGCGTTGCGGCCGCATCTTCCGTCGGGGGCGATGGGTCGCCGGCGGTCGGACGACCGGGCGATCCTGAACGGGATCGTGTGGAAGATTCGCACCGGCGTCCCGTGGCGGGACGTGCCGGAGAGATACGGCTCGTGGCAGACGCTGTACACGCGTTT
>NZ_WWJX01001248.1 GCF_009865215.1 Streptomyces sp. SID3343
CGCAACACCGCGGGTTGCCGTACCTCGGCATCTCCAGCGGCGTGGTGGACGTCGCACCGGAGATCGTCGCGAGCGCCCAGCGAGCGCACGCCGCGCCGGTCCTGGTGGCCGGCCACTACTGCGCCGGCGCCACCGTCCTCGCGACACTGGACGCGGCCCGGGAGTTCGCCCGGATCGACACCATCCGGATCAGCGCCGTACTGGACGAATCGGACACCGGCGGACCTGCGGGAAGAGCGGACCTGGAGCGGTGGTCCACCGTCACCTCGGCGGGACTCGTGCGCCGTGACGGCGTCTTCACCTGGATCGACGGCTCCGAGGCCCAAGCGGATGTGACCAGCGCCGACGGAAGCGTCCTGCCCGGCCGGAGCATCGCCGTCCTCGACGTACCGAGCCTCGCCCACGCGACGGGCGCACCGAACGTCCGCTTCGACTTCGCGGTCGGTGAATCCGCAGGCCGGCGCCGCGGCGAACCCGCTTCCTTCGACGTTCGGATCGACCTCGAAGGGGCCGGTCCAGCCGGTGCACCGATCAGCACGAGTCGCCACCTCGTCCACCCGGCAGGGCAGCGCCCCTTGACCGCGCTCGGCATCGCCCTCGGAGTCGAGCGATTGCTGGGTCTGCGCGGCGAAGTCGTCCCTCCGGGTATCCACACGCCCGAGGCATTGATCGACCCGGCCTACGCGGTCGAGCGGCTGGTGGAAATCGGCGCCGTCTTCGTCGGCGTACAGGTCAACGGCTGACTTCGCCGCGCTGGTGGACTACGTCCCCGACGCGAGACAGGCGTACTCCGGTGACAGGCAGCAGGCGGTGTGGACGAACAAGGACCGCACCCGTCCGAGCGCCATGTACGGCCGGATCCTCAAGGCGTCCGGACCACGACGACAGGAGACCGCTACGCGGCGGGCTTTTTCATGAGTTCGGCCAGGGTGGAGAAGCTGTCCGCGGTGTGGCCGGCGTCCATGCCGCGCCGGACGAGTTCGGTGACGGCGGCGGGGAGAGTGGTGTCGACGCCCGCGTCGGCGTTGGTGTGCAGGACGTGCTCGACGCTCGCCATCGCCATGGCCAGGCGGTCCACGTCGCCGAGGTGGTGTCCGGCGTCTATGCGTTCGGCGTAGAAGGCGAAGAACCCGGGGAGCGAGTTCGCGGTTTCGACGGCGTGCGGCAGGATGTCGGCCGCCGTCAGGCCGTTGGCGTGGGCGAGGGCGATCGCCTGCCAGTAGCTCAGCATCGAGGTCCAGAACACGACCATGCCCATCTGGTAGAAGAGCGCGGCGGTTCCCGGGTCCTCGCCCCGGTAGTCGGTCCGGCCGGTCACGACTTCGAGGGCCGCCCGGTGCCGGTCGAACACCTCGCGCGGACCGCTGTAGAACGTGGACGACGCGGCCTGCCCGATCCCCGACGGCGGCACCGTGATGCCTCCGGTGAGCTGCACGGCGCCCCGTTCCACCGCCCACCGGGCGGCGGTGCGCGCCTGCTCCGGAGTGTCGGAGGTGAGGTTGACCAGAACCCGGCCGGTCAGCGCGGTCGCGGCGGGTTCGAGTACGTCGTACATCGCCGCGTAGTCGGTGAGGCTGAGGAGCACCAGTTCGTTCGCGGTCAGGGCCTCCTCGACGTTGGTTGCGAGCCGGGCGCCGCGGGCCACCAAGGCGTCCGCGCGCGACGGCGTGCGGTTCCACAGCGTGACGTCGTACCCCCGGTCGAGGAAGGTCGAGGCCATTGCCCGGCCCATCGGGCCGAGCCCGATGACGGTCACCGAGTGGTTGGTGCTGCGCATGACGAGATCCCCATCTCCACTAGAACGATCGCTCTATCCAGAGCGTGGGGGAAACGTATCACGCCGGTAGAACGAACGCTCTACCCAATGGCCGGGTACGGTGGCCCCATGGAGAACACCACCCGGGACCGGATCGTCGTCGCCTCGGCGCGCCTGTTGCAGCGGCAGGGCTACGTCGGCACGGGCATCAAGCAGATCGCCAAGGAGGCACAGGCCACCCTCGGCTCCGTCTACCACTTCTTCCCCGGCGGCAAGGAGGCCGTCGCCGTGGCCGCGATCAAGCACAGCAGCCAGGAATTCGGCACCCTCCTGCGCGAAGCGCTGGACAGCGCCGAAGACCCGGCGGAGGCCGTACTCGCCTGCGCCCGACGACTCGCCGAGGAACTCCACGAGTCCGGCTGGATCGACGGCTGCCCCGTCACGGCGGCGGCCCTGGAGACGCTCGGCACCGACTCGGAGATCCAGCAGGCGTGCGCCGACGCGCTGCGGGACTGGGAGCAGGCGGTCCACGACAAGCTGCTGTGCGCGGGCCTCGCCGGCGGAGACGCCCGGGAACTGGCCACCACGGTCATCAGCGCCCTGGAAGGCGCCGAAGTCACGGCCCAGGTCAATCGCAGCGAGGAACCCCTGCACGCGGCGGGCCGGCAACTGGCCCGCCTGGTGCGCTCGTACCGGACCTGACGTCCGCCCGGTCACCGGCTCGCGACGAAGGCCGATCCGGGGTGGAGCGGGTCGGGTGGAGCGGGTCGGGTGGAGCGAGTTCCCCGGCGGGCAGTCCCGGACAGCGTCACACGCTCGGTGTCGCGGTCAACAGCTGTGCACGGGTGCCTCGTTCGAGGTGGTGACCGCGCCCTGATCGGTGGAACGTTGCGGCGCCGCGGAGTCTGCCGCGGGATCGGACCTCGCCAGCCACAGGCCGGTGAACACGGCGGTGGCCAACGTGACGGCGCCGGCGGCGAGGAAGGCGCTGTTGAGGCCGGTCTCGAAGGAGGCCCCGCCGGATTGCCGGGTGCGGACGACGGCTCCGAGTACCGCCACGCCGAGCACCGCGCCGATCTGCCGGGTGGTGCTGCTGATGCCTGATGCGAGGCCGCCTTCCTGCGAGTCGACTGCTTGGATGGCGGCTCCCGTCAGTGGGGACATGGTCAGGGCGAAGCCGATGCCGATGACTCCCAGCCGCCACCACACGTTCTCGTAGCCGGTGTCGGCGTGCACCGTACCGAGCGCCAGCAGTCCCAGTCCGGCCATCGCCAGGCCGGTGGTGACCACGATTCGGAAGCCGTACCGGGCGGCGAGCCGTGCCGCGTACGGGCTGACGATCACCATGGCGAGGGATACCGGCAGCGTCTGCAGGCCGGCGCGCAGGATCGAACTGCCCTGGACGGATACGAAGAACTGGGAGAAGAAGAACGAAGAACCCATGAGCGCGAACCCCACCACGACCATGGCGGTGTTGGACACGGTGAACAGGCGCTGCCGGAACAGCCGCAGGGGCAACATCGGGGCGGAACGACGCGCTTCGACGGCGACGAAGGCGGCGAGGAGGATCGCCGCGGCGGCGAAGCTGCCCAGGATCACCGGCGACGACCAGCCGCGGGCACCACCCTCGATCAGCCCGTAGGCCAGCGCCCCCACCCCCAGAACGGACAGCACCGTCCCCGGAACATCGATCGCGGGGGCACGCGGATTGCGAGCCTCTTCAAGGCTGCGTACACCGACCAGCAGAAGGAAGACGCCGATGGGCAGATTGACGAGGAAGATGGCGGGCCAACCGAACGCATCCGTGAGCACGCCACCGGCCACGGGGCCTGCGGCCAGACCGATTCCGCTGAGGCCGGCCCACAGCCCGATCGCCTTGATTCGTTCTTGCGGCACGGGATAGGCGGAGGTGAGCAGGGCGAGCGAGGCAGGGCTCACCGCCGCGGCCCCGATGCCCTGCAGCACCCGGCCGGCGACCAGCCAGCCGACCGAGGGCGCGAGGCTGCACCACACCGACGCGATGGTGAACACCGCCACGCCCGTCAGGTACACCCGCTTGCGGCCGAACCGGTCGGCGAAGACACCGCCGGACAGCAACAGCATGGCGACCAGCAGTACGTACGCGTCGACGATCCACTGCAGACCGGTCAACTGAGTGTGCAGCCGGTGCTGCATATCGGGCAGCGCCGCTCCGACGACCGTGTTGTCGAGCAGGACCATGAACTGGCCCAGGCAGGTCACCGTGAGCAGTACGGCCCGATTCGGCCGACTGTCTACGGCGGTCGCAGGTGATGCGGCCATGCGGATTCCTCTCGATCGTTGATTGCGCGTCTCCCGGCCGACGCGGTCGGCCGACGGGCGCCCTAAAGCAGTCCGTGGCTGCGTTAGGAGACTATAGGGATGGTCGGCTCACAAACGCAAGCGATGACTGCGTTAAGGTGGGAGGATGAGCGAGCAACAACGAGCCCGACGGCCCGGCGGACGCAGCGCCCGCGTCGGCGCGGAGGTACACCAGGCCGTCACCGACCTGATCAGCGAGCGCGGCTACGGCAACTTCACCGTCGGCGAGGTCGCAACCCGCGCGGGCGTAGCCGACAGCAGCATCTACCGCCGATGGGGCAGCCTGGAGACCCTGCTCACCGACGTGGCGCTCACCCGCCTCAACGTGCGGTCGCCGATGCCCGACACCGGGAGCCTGGCCGGCGACCTGCGCACCTACGCGGCCAACGTGGCCCGCGAGATCACCGGACCCGACGGCCCGGCGCTGCTGCACCTGGCCGTCGCCTTGTCGAGCAACGGTCAACAGGGCCTGCAGGCACGTGACGACCTCCGAGCCGAACGCACCCGGCAACTGCAGTACATGCTCGATCGCGCCCGCGACCGCGGCGAGTACGCACCCGACGCGTTCGACGTGCTGGACCACGTCCTGGCCCCGATGTACATCCGCGTCCTGTTCGGCGTGGGCCCGCTCACCCCCGACTACGTCGCCGGGCTGGTCGACCGATTGCTGTGACCTCGCGCCCGCGGCCGAGAGGCCCCGGGTACGTCGCGGCGGAAAGGGACGCGGCCTGCGGCGGACGTTCGGCTCGTGGCCGGCCGAGCTCGATGTACCGGTACCGGTACCGGTACCGGTTCGTGCGCAGCTTCGGCAGCCGGTTCCACGTCGGCGTCGATGTCGACGTCGACCGCGCCCGAGTCGCCCCGGGAGCCGCGGCCGGCCATGCCGGATGCACGGTCCGAACGCCCTGCTCGCCCCCGAAAAGCCGCCCGCGGACCTGCCCACCCGCACAGCCGGGAGCGCCGGACCCGGAACGTTCACGTGGCACCGCCGTCCGACGCCCTCGCCCGAAGCACGCTCGGCGGGAGGGGAATTGCCCTCTGCCGAGCGGCGGTCAGGGACGCACCGTCCAGTGGTGGTTCTGCGCGGCGCGGGTGAAGGTCAGCGACGGGCACAGGAAGTCGCGGCCGCGCGGGTTGGTGCTGGTCCAGGGTGAGTCGGTGGGGGTCGCGAGCTGCCACGCGCCGTTCCTGCGGAGCTTGATGTCGGCGCTGTCGAAGGCCCGATTGCGCGCCTCGGTGCAGAAGTAACCCTTGCCGGTGGCGGAGTTCACCGTGGCGTAGATCTCGAAGATGTCCCAGCCGTAGGCGAGTTGGCTCTGGTCGGTGCCGGACGAGCGGAACAGCAGTTCCCAAGCCTGCGTGCGGTGGTTGTACAGGTAGGAAGACCACGCGTTGCCCGCACTCGGGTCTTTGGCCAACTGCACGCTGTAGGACGTGATTCCGTTGGTGGTGGTGGTGTACTTCGCCAGGAAGTCGGCGTTCACCGTCAGGGTCTTGGCGGGGCCGCTCGTGCCGCACCAGTCCCACGCCCATATCTCGGCGCCCTGGCTCCAGTACGCGGTGACCACCTCCATGCACGAGTTCTGCGCCTTGGTGGTCGGGGCGTAGGTGAAGTTCTGCGAGTCGGCGACCCTGTACGACGGATCCACGCTGTGCGTCGCGGTGATGCCGTCATGGGTGCCCGGTTGGGGGAAGACGCCCCAGAAGTTGTGCGTCGGCGCGAGGCTCGCGCCGGCAGTCGCGGCGTCGTCCGGTGTGGTCGCAACTTCTCCGGAGAGCGCCGCGCGCAGTTTGGCGCGCTGCTCGACGAAGGCACGAACGGCCGCGTCCCGCCCGGGAGTGGGCGCGGCGGAGGCGTCCTGCGTGACGACCCCCCGATGCGGTGCGGTGGGCGACGGAATCGTGCCGGACGGCCCCGAACTCGTCGCACTGGCAGGGCCGGCCGAACCCGATGCGACGAAGACGAGGGCGGTGACCAGGGCGGTCACCAGGCCGATGGGAAAGGGGCGAGAGCGTGGACGAGCGCGGCGGACCATGCGTCTCCTCGGGAGGGGAGGAAGGGGCGGAAGGGGCGGGGAACCCCAGGACGGCGCCGCTGCGAAGTCCCCACCAACCACCGCCGAGCGGGACGTTCACGTACAGCTCAGGTCGGACGGCACGAAAATAGACGCAGGCCCGGTTCCCCGGGTAATCACATCTGCCGATAGCGTCACAAGAGCCGGACACCGTACGGCCGTTCGCGCGCGAGGCGGTCGTAGAACCGTCGACGCGCGCGGGTGACCGCGCACGACGCGGCCTACCGCGCCTACCGCGCCGGCCGGGTCGGCTGGGTCGGCTGGGTCGGTATGCTCTCGGCCCGGCGCTCTCTCGGGTCTCGGCTCTCCTGCGCGTCGTAGCGCCTGAACGGGCGCACGGCGAGGCCGCCGACCACGACCAGGACGACGCACAGCATGGCGCTGCCCGACCAGGCGATGCCAAGGGTGGTGGCCGCCGCCATGGCCCCCGCGCGAAGGTCGCCGAGCCGTGGGCCGCCGGCGACGACCACTGTGAAGACGCCTTGCATGCGTCCTCGCATCTCGTCCGGGGCCCAGGTCTGGAGAATCGTCTGGCGGTAGACGGCACTCACCAGGTCGGCGGCCCCGGCGAACATCAGGAGGACGACGGCGAGCCACAGCACGTGGGTGAGGCCGGCCAGCGTGATGGCGGCTGCCCAGCCTGCCGCCGCGACGGTGAGCGCGACTCCCTGTCGGCGCACACCCGCGATCCACCCGCTGCACACGCCGGCCAGCAGGGATCCGATGGCGACCGACGAGTACAGCAGCCCGATCCCACCGTGAAAGCGGGTGGCGGCCGCCTCGGGAAAGAGGGCGTTGGGCATGGCCAGCACCATCGCGGCGATGTCCACGGCGAACGACATCAGCAGCACCGGACTGCCGCCGATGAAGCGAAGGCCCTCGAACACGGCGCGTATCCCCGTCCCGACCGAGGCCCCTGCCGGTTTGATGGGAGGAAGCCTGAACGTCGAGTAGAGGGACACGGTGAACAGCAGGGCGTCGACGCCGTAGGCGTAGGCGAACCCGTGGGGGAATACGAGGAGACCCCCTGCGACGAGCGGCCCCAGGATTTGTCCGATGTTGCCGGTCGTGTAGCTCAGCGTGTTGGCGGCGGCGATCATCTCGCGCGGCACGATGCGCGGGATGATGGCACCGCGCGCCGAGGAGGCGGTGGCGAAACCTGCCCCCTGGACGGCGACGAGGACGAGCAGGAGTGCCTCGGACCGGGCGTTCAGGAGTGTTTGGACGAGCAGCGCGATCGTCACCGCCCAGGTCACGAGCGACGACCACAGGCACAACAGGCGGCGATCGACCACGTCGGCGACGGCGCCGCCGTACAGGCCGAACACGACGATGGGCACGAATCCGGCGAGGCCGGCCAGGCCCACGTACAACGACGAGTGCGAGATGGCATAGATCTGGACCGGGACGGTGACCTCGGTCACCATCGTGCCCACCAACGCGGCGCCCTGGCCGAGCAGGACGCGCCGGTAGGCGGGCACGGCGAGCGGACGCGTGTCCACCGCGGCCCGACGGATGCGGGCCGCGATGCCCGCGCGGGCCTTCGGCTCTTCGTTCGACGTCACCGGGCGGCCTTCCCGGGTTTCGTCACGCGGCGTGCCCGCGGACCCGACCTCGAACGTGGGCAGGGACGGGGACCGGGACAGGGCCGTTGCCCCCGTCGACGACCTTCCGGTGCTGTGCTCATGACGTCACGCTGTCACGAGGCCTCGATGGCTTACTTCCATTAACCTGCCTACTTGTGTCGCAGAACAGCCATCTCTCCGTCGCTCCCTCGACGGCCCATGTCCACGCCGCCGGCGAGACCATCGGCCGGCACCGTCACGACTACCATCAGCTCGTCTACGTCAGCACCGGGGTACTCGCCGTCCGGACCGAGCGCGGTACGTGGGTGGCCTCCCGGGACCGGGCCGTCTGGACTCCGGCGCGGATGTGGCACGGGCACCGGGTCTACGGGGAGAGTTCCGTGCACACCCTCGGCTTTCCGTCGGACACCGCTCCGCTGCCCGTCGACTCGCCCACGGTCCTGGCCGTGGACGACCTGCTGCGCGAACTGTTCATCGCCTGCACGGAACCGGGCCTGCCGGCAGCCGAGTTGCGCCGACTCCGGGCGGTCGTGCACGACCGGCTGCGCCGTGCGCACCTGCGGCCGCTGACGCTGCCGACGGCGCGCGATCCGCGCCTGGCGCATGCCTGCCGCGTGGTCGAGGACGACTTGGGCCAACCCCGCACCATTGCCTGGCTGGCCCGCCGTGTCGGCGTCGGCGAGCGAACGCTCACCAGGCTCTTCCGTACGGAGTTCGGCATGACCTACCCTCGCTGGCGAACCAACACCCGTGTCTTCCACGCCATGATCCAACTGGCCGAGGGAGCCACCGTCACCGGGACGGCTCGCCGCTGCGGCTGGGCCACGACCAGCGCGTTCATCGACACGTTCGCCCAAACCATGGGCCGGACGCCCGGCGCGTACCGAAGCGCAGCCCGCCGAGCCGATCCGTCCGACCCCACGGCCTCGGAGCCGACCGGTGGCGACGCCGGGCGGCGGTGAGGGTTCGGGCGAGCCCGGGGTGGGGGTGGCAGGTGACGACGAGGTCGCCCTCGGCGGAGTGGCAATGCGGGTGGGATGTGCGGCGGTTCGCTGTGATCGACCGGGCGGGGCGGGCGCTTGCCCGACGCGGACGAACCACCCGGCCTCGGCAGCGGGAGTGGGCGGCTCGTTCGCGGCGGGCCGGTGGTCAGCTGTCGTAGTCCACGACGACCGTGTCGGAGACCGGGAAGGACTGGCAGGTGAGGACGTACCCCGCGTCCGTTTCCGCGCGTTCGAGGGCGAAGTTGCGGCGCATGTCCACCTCTCCCCCGGTCACCAGGGCGCGGCAGGTGCCGCACACTCCGCCCTTGCAGGCGAACGGCAGGTCGCGCCGGGTGCGTTGGGCGCCGTCCAGGATGCTGCGGTCCCGGGGCAGGGCGCACGTGGTGGCGCGGCCGTCGAGCACGATGGTGGCTTCGGTGATCGGGCCGTCCGGAACGGCATCCTCGTGGTGGGTCGGCTCGGGCGGGATGTCGTCGGCGTAGAAGAGCTCTCGGTGGATGCGCTCCGCCGGGACGGCGAGCCCGTCGAGTACCGCGTGCACGTCCCGGACCATGCCGTGCGGTCCGCACAGCCACCAGTGGTCGACCCCGTCCACGTCGACCAGCGCGTCGACCAGGGTGGCGAAGCGGTCGGTGTCGAGCCGGCCGGAGAGCACCTCGGCCTCGCGGGGTTCGCGCGAGAGCACGTGGGCGAGCTGGAAGCGATCGGGGTAGCAGTCCTTCAGGTCGGCCAGTTCGTCGGCGAACATCACCGTGTCGGCGCGGCGGTTGCCGTAGAACAACGTGACCGCCGAGCGGTCGTCCGCGGCCAGTACGGACGCGGCGATGGACAGCATCGGGGTGACTCCGGAACCGGCCGCGACCAGGACGTGTCGGCCCGGGGCCGCCAGGTCGGGGGTGAAGGCACCGGTGGGCTGCATCACCTGCACGACGTCGCCGGGCCGTACGGTCCGCACCAACCACGACGAGAACAGCCCGCCGGGCACCTCGCGTACGCCGATCCGGGGCGCGCCGCCCGCAGGCGCGCAGATCGAGTACGAGCGGCGCTCGTCGCGCCCGTCCACGTCGCGGCGCAGGGTGAGCGACTGCCCGGGGGCGAACGCGTACCCCTCGACCAGGTCGGCCGGGACGTCGAAGGTCACCGCGACCGCGTCCTCGCACAGCGGCTCGACGGCGCGCGCGCGCAGCGGGTGGAAGACCGGTCGGGAACGCGCGCGTCCGGTGGTGGCGACGGGGACGCCCATCAGATCTCCTTGACGTGTTCGAAGGGCTCCAGGCAACCGTGGCAACGCCACAGGGACTTGCAGGAGGTGGCCGCGAAGCGCGACGTCTCGGCCGTGTCGTCGGACCCACAGCGCGGGCACGGCACCGAGTGTCGGGTGGCGTGCAGCGTCAGTGGGACCGGTCCCGGGTGCGGCCGGGGGGCCGGGCCGGGGGGCGAGATGCCGTGCTCGGCGAGCGCGCGCCGGCCCGCGGGGGTGATCCAGTCGGTGGTCCACGGCGGGTCGAGCACGGTGCGCAGGCGCACGTCGGCGAAGCCGGCCGCGTGCAGCCGGGCCGTCAGCGCGGCCCGCATCTCGGCCATCGCGGGGCAGCCGGAGTAGGTGGGGGTCAGGCTCGCGGTGACCGCGCCGTCGGGCGCCAGTTCGACGCTCCGCAGCACGCCGAGGTCGGCGAGGGTGAGCATGGGCAGTTCCGGGTCGGTGACCTCCGCCGCGGCGCGACGGGCCCGGAGCAGGGCCGGCGCGGTCACCATGTCGCGTCCGGGTGGGCACGTGCCACGACCTGGAGTTCGGCCACCAGCGGCGCCAAGTGCTCGGTGTGCGCGCCGTCTCGGCCGCCGCCCGCCGTCGCGGGCCCCGACGGCCCGGTCAGCCCGGATTCGGCGACGACCAGCCGCAGCGTGGCCTCGACCTCGTCCCGGGTGGTTTCGGCCTCGACCCCGAACCCGGCCTCCGCGGCGAAGAGTTCGTCCACCCACGGGGATGCCGCGTCCAGCGCCCGCTGCATCCGCTCGTGTGACTCCTCGGTCCCGTTGCCCAGGCGCACGGCCCACTGGGCCGCGTACTCGCGGTGGTAGGCGAGTTCGTTGACGCCCTTGGCCGCGATCGCCGCCAGCACCGGATCGGCGCAGCCGGTCAACCGGCCGAACAGGGCCAGCCGCCAGGTCGACAGGATCAGCAGTCGCACGACGGAGAACGCGAAGTCCCCGTTGGGCAGTTCGGCGAGTCGCACGTTGCGGAACGCGGCCGCGTCGCGGAAGTAGGCCAGCGCGTCCTCGTCTCGTCCACTGCCCTCGACCTGACCGGCGCGGGAGAGCAACAGGCGTGCCTGGCCGAGCAGATCGAGCCCGATGTTGGCGAGCGCCGTCTCCTCCTCCAACTCGGGGGCGCGAGTGCACCACTGGGCCAGTCGCTGCGCCGAGACCAGCGCGTCGTCGCCGAGCGCGAGACAGTACGCGGCCAGCTCGGGGCGGTCGATGCCCGCCGGGACCTGGGTGTCGACGCCGTGCAGGGGGTCTTCGAAGCCGGTGCCGAAGGCCCAGCGGGTGTCGTCGTCGGCGTGGGTCTCGTTGAGCGCTTGATATACGTCATCGTGGTTCATGGCGGCCCTCGGGTGTGCGGAATGCCAGGAGAGGTACGGGGTGCCTGGGGAGTGCGGAGCGCCTCGGATGTACGGAGCGCCTCGGGAGTGTGGAGTCCCCGAAAAGCAGGGAGCACCTCAGATGTGCGGGATGTCCGCCGGGATCTCGTAGAACGTGGGATGCCGGTAGACCTTGTCACCGCTCGGCTCGAAGAACGGGTCCTTCTCGTCCGGGGTGGACGCGGTGACCGCGTCCGAGCGCACCACCCAGATGCTCACGCCCTCGTTGCGCCGCGTGTACAGGTCGCGGGCGTGCAGCAGGGCCATCCGGTCGTCGGGCGCGTGCAGCGAGCCCACGTGCACATGGTTGAGGCCCCGCTTGCCGCGGACGAACACCTCGTACAACGGCCAGTCGCCGCTCATGCCGCCTGTCCTTCCCGTGTCTTCGCGGCGCGCTTGGCCGCGTAGGCCGAGGCCGCTTCGCGTACCCAGGCGCCGTCCTCGTGTGCGCTGCGCCGCCGGGCGACGCGTTCGGTGTTGCAGGGGCCGTCGCCGCGGATGACCCGCTGGAGTTCGCTCCAGTCGGGCGTGCCGAAGTCGTGCCGGCCGCGGTCCTCGTTCCACCGCAGTTCGGGGTCCGGCAGCGTCACTCCGAGGCCGGCCGCCTGGGGCACGGTCATGTCCACGAAGCGCTGCCGCAGTTCGTCGTTGGTGTGCCGCTTGATCTTCCAGGCCATCGACTGGGCGGAGTTCGGCGAGTCGTCGTCCGGCGGGCCGAACATCATCAGCGAGGGCCACCACCAGCGGTCGACCGCCTCCTGCACCGCCGCCCGTTGCCCTTGTGTGCCGCGCATCATGGTCATCAGCAACTCGTAGCCCTGCCGCTGGTGGAAGGACTCCTCCTTGCAGACGCGGATCATCGCCCGCGCGTAGGGCCCGTACGAACTGCGGCACAGCGGAACCTGGTTGCAGATCGCGGCGCCGTCGACGAGCCAGGCGATCACGCCGACGTCGGCGAAGTCGGGAGTGGGGTAGTTGAAGATCGACGAGTACTTCTGCCGGCCGTTGATCAGCCGGTCCGTCAGGTCCGCCCGGTCCGCGCCGAGCGTCTCGGCGGCCGAGTACAGGTACAGGCCGTGGCCGGCCTCGTCCTGGACCTTGGCGAACAGGATGGCCTTGCGGCGCAGCGAGGGGGCTCGGGTGATCCACTCCCCCTCGGGTTGCATGCCGATGATCTCCGAGTGCGCGTGCTGGGCGATCTGCCGGATCAGGGTCTTGCGGTATCCGTCGGGCATCCAGTCGCGGGGCTCGATCCGCTGATCGCGGCGGATCGTGTCGTCGAAGCGGTCCTGGTGTGCGGCGGTCTCGTCGTGGTCATTCATCGCATCTCACTTCCTGACCGACCATTCGTTCAGTAATTCAGTGTGGCCCAGTCCGCCTCCACCCGCAAGGGCGACGGCGGACCGGGAACTCACTTGCCCCGAAAGACCGGTGGGCGTCGGGCCAGGAAGGCCCGTACCGCCTCGCGGTGGTCCTCGCCGGCCCCCAGCCGCTCCTGCGCACCGGCCTCGCACTCCGACACCTGCGACAGCTCGGCGCCGGCCGCCGTGTGCAACAGAGCCTCGACCGCGGCGCTTTCGGTCACTGCCACGAGTAGAACCCCTGCCCGGTCTTGCGACCGAGTTCGCCGCGGGCGACCTTGTCCCGCAGCAGTCGAGGCGGCGCGAAGCGCTCGCCGAGGGTGGCGTGCAGATGCTCGGCGATCGCCAGCCGGACGTCCAGACCCACCAGGTCGGTCAGCCGCAGCGGACCCATCGGGTGTCGGTAGCCCAGCCGCATGGCGTCGTCGATGGCCTCCGGTTCGGCAACCCCCTCCTCCACCATGCGAATCGCCTCCAGGCCGATGGCGACGCCCAGTCGGCTGCTGGCGAAGCCGGGCGAGTCCGTGACCACGACGTCCTGTTTGCCCAGGGCACGGGTCCAGCCGAGCGCGGCCTGCAGGGTCGCCTCGGTGGTGCTGGGCGAAACCACCAGCTCGACCAGTGCCGAGGCGGGCACCGGGTTGAAGAAGTGCATGCCCAGGAACCGGCCGGGGTGGGTGAGTCCGGCGGCCAGCTCGGTGATCGACAGCGAACTGGTGTTGCTGGCCAGCACCGTGTGCTCGCCCGCCACCGCCTCGGCCGCGCCGAGC